>JAALLE010000129.1 GCA_011087605.1 Hyphomicrobiales bacterium | reverse complement strand
CGTCTGATGGGCCGTCTATAAAAGCATCAGGTTGGGGTAGCTGGGTAGTTACTGAGATAAAGCTGTGAGCGCTCAAACCGCATCTTAAATGGCAGGCTGGCTATCCATGATTGTTGGCTGGGCACTTCAGGCGGCGAAGCCAATTCCGGGTTGCGGTTTTTGCGAATGGCGTTGAGGCTTTCAATCAGCATCAATGAGCCGATTGTGCCGAGAAAGACGACATAAAGGATCGAAATTATCAGATCGAGTTGTCCTGCCTGTCGCAAGGACGAGAATATCGCAACACCAAACGCTGATCCGACAATACCCCCGGCCAGCAGCATAACCCCCAGTTTGATATCAACTGTAGCCTTGCGAAAATGTGCCAACGCCCCCGAAAATGAAGAAGCAACAATCTGATTGGCTTCAGTTGCAACGGCCACTGCCGGCGGAATGTTGTAGAAAATCAACAATGGCGTCATCAAAAAACCGCCACCAACGCCGAACATGCCCGACAGAAAACCCACTCCCGCACCCATGCCGAACAGCACAAATACATTCACCGACATTTCGGCAATTGGCAGGTAGATATTCACTTCGTAATCATCCCAGCGGTCGGCTTGGTGCAAAAGAACCGGAAAACACTGGCGTGAACAACAAAGAGTTTTCGGTGGCCGCGTATTGCGCCCTCATCGGCCTTAAGTCAATTGCTTTCGAAGCCTGAACTCGGATTTCTTGGTCCAGATACGTCAATGTGTGAGACCAGCTCGCAACACGACGCGATGAGGCGTCGTTACAAGAAGAATTCTTGAAATTCAGGTTTGTTAGAGTTCAAGTGCCTGCAACAATTTCTTATCGACCTTGCCGGTGATTGGAATGCCGGCATCTTTTTGAAATTCCATGATCGCGCGCTTGGTCTTTGGACCGACGAAGCCATCGGGTTCGCCGACTTCAAATCCGCGCTGATTCAACAGGTTTTGGGCCTGTTTAATCGAAATATTTTGAGCCGCGGGTTGAGAACTTGAAGTTCCACTGGCTGCTCGTCCGCGCCATACTTCCGGCACGGCGACGCGATTGACCGCTTCGTTCAATTTCGATGGCGCCCAGTTATTCACTTCCTTGCGGGCATAATCCAGATCGTTCGGATCCATCGCATTTGCAACTTCGTCACGCTTTTTATTGGCATCGGAATCGCCAGTTTTCGCGGCCAATGCAAACCACTTGTAAGAATCGATCAGATTCTGCGGCACGCCCATTCCCTGGCCATACAATATGCCGAGATTGAACTGACTGTCCTTGATGCCGAACTGAGCGGCTTTTTTGAACCAGTCGACCGCTGCATCCATGTTTGGCTGAACGGCGGGAGGATTACCCATGGCAAAGATGACCGCCAGATTGTGCATAGCGCGGGCGTTGCCCTGTAACGCAGCTTTTTCATACCAACTGGTGGCGGTGGCAATATTGCGTTCTACGCCGATACCTTTTTCATACAGGCTTCCCAGCGAATATTGAGCAGGAGCAAATCCTGCATCAGCGGAACGTTTGAACCACTTTGCCGATTCGGTCATGTTGCGTGTGACGTTGTCACCGTCGGAATAGCGCATCCCCAACTGAAACAAAGCCTTGGGATCACCAGATGAAGCCGCCGCGATCAATGCGGCCGGACCAGCATTGGCAGAAACGTCATAAACGTTTTTAGGTGTTGCTGTTCCCTGCTTCTTGGCATTCACGACAGGTTTGTCTGTCTCAACAGCTGGTTCAGATATCGGATTCACAACGCTGTTTTCGACGGCAGATTCAGTATCAGCTACCGGAACACTGGCTTTTTGCGCTGGCAATGCCGGGCTTTCTTCGGTCACGGTTGTGGTCTGAGCAGTTTTGCTCGGTATTATTGATGGTGTTTTAGGCGCTTCGGCTCCGACTTTTGCCAATTCGCCGATGGTGCGCACGGATTTATCTGCGGAGGCTTTTTCGGGCACAGCTGCGACATCGGCCGTTTCCGTAGCACCATTACTTTTTTTACTGGCACTCATTTCAACCGCCGGCGCGTCAAGTTTCGCCATAGGTTGATTCTTGGTGCCGGTGAACAGACCGATTCCCTTAAACGTGACAATCGCAAGCAGCAATGCAGCCGCACCCAGAACCAAAGGCTTGCGCAACTTTGAAGAATCAAAACTGCTGAATGAATTGAGCAGTCCCAGCTTACCAAGCTTGGATTTCGATTTCTCGGAGCTTCCATCACTTTCATCACGAACCGCGGCCATTTCTGCGGTTGTTGCCTGCAGAGCGCGGCGTGCCGCAGCTACGGCATCAGGCCTCAAATCGCCCGTGGAACGTTCATCTTCAATTTTTGGATCAGCAACCAGTCCATCCGGTTCTGCAGCCAGATTGGAGTGGGTTTGGTTCAGCTGTGCGCTCGCTTGTTGAACGATCTGGTCAATGCTCGGGGCGCTGGAACCCGGCTCCAATGGCAGATTTTCTGGCGCCGAAGGAGCGGTGAAATTTGCCGCTGCAGGATTCGTCTCAACAGCGTCATTTTGCAGAGGATCAACCAGTCCCACATCGAGAGCAGCCTGATGAACGACACCCAGATTTTCATCGGCAATTGCGGCATCAACCAATCCATCTGGTCCACCAACATGGCCATGTCCCTGATGCGGTTGCCCTTCGTCAAATGGAATCGGGTCTTGCAATGTAGCCGTTGAAGGCATTGCCAGGGTGTCCGCAGCTACAACAGTGGCCGGTCGCACAGATTCATTTTCCAGGGCACCTTCAATCACCCCTAACCGCTCTACTACCTGTTGCAGAGTTTGATGAACCTCTTGAACCGACTGGCTGCTCTGTGCTGCGTTACCTTCAGCCAGAAGCTGAAGCGATTTTAAATCGTGGGCGAGGGCCTCGATCACACTGCCAGCTTCACTTTGAGGGCCCATCATCGAAACAGCATGCTGGGCCGCTTGCTGCGCAGCTTCCAGCGAGAAATTCTGGTTCGATTGCAACTGATGTTCAATCTGCCCCAGACGCGCTTCGACCGGTGAAAAGTCGACATTAGCCGGACCATCAATACCATCCATCTGCTGAATGATTTGTCCGATTTGGGCTTCCAGACCGGACATTTGTGCAGATGTGGAATGGATGTTTGAAGCTTCTTCAACGCGCTGCGACAATTGTTGAATTTGCTCTTCCAGAGAGCCTGTGCCGGGTTGCGCAGCCACTTCATCGATGCGGCTGTTCAGGGCCCGCAACTGGTCTTCAATAACGCCTGTATCTGGAGCTGCAAACATGGCGCTAGCGCCACCCAGGTCTCCACTTTCGGCATATTTTTCAAACGACGCCAATCGCTCGGTCAGACCTTCAATACGAACGGCCAGTTTTTCGAGGTTCGGATCATCGCCCGGTTCGGCAACACTATCCAGGTTACGGGCCAACTCCGACATACTGGCTTCAATACGTTCAATCCCCGACATGTCCACTTGTGGAGGAGTTCGGCCAGTATTTGACACTGCCACAAGAGCTCGGGCGATTTCATCGAGGCGTTTCTCCAAGGAAACGAACTCGTCAGCTGTCACATTGGCTGATTCAGAATTGCTATTTGAAGCAGCAACATCATTCAGGTCGCTTACCTTGCTGGCAAGTTCGCCCAACCGGTCTTCAATACGGCTGATCGAAAGTGTCTGCGGCAGATCATCGATTGTCATCCGCAGGGCATCAAGCTGAGCCGACAGATTGTCGACCCTTGGCGCAACCACATTTGCAGATTGGAGAGAAATCTGATCAATGCTCTGACTCAGCTGTTCGAAGCGCTTCACAAGATCGCTTGTTTGATCTTTGCTTGTGCCCTTCATCTCCGAGCGAATTGCTGAACGAACATCCTTACCCAATGCGTCCAACCGCTTCGAAAGGCTATCGACCTGTGATTCTCCGCTGGCCTGTAGTCCTTTTTGAAGCACTGAACGGACATCCCCCTTCATTGCACTTCTCAAATGGCCGAGTTCTTTAGTCAGTTGCTCAATTGTAGAATCGCCGGCCTCTTCCTGGGCCTGAATATCTGCAAGAGCTTTTGCAATGCGATCGATTTCAACTTGAGGTACCGATTGTTGAACAGCAATTGGCTTGGCAACCTGAGACCTGATCCCTGCCAATTCCCTTTTCAAGGCCTCAAGCTGTTGACCGACGCCATCAACATTTGCCGCGGTTGAAACTTCTTGAGGAACACGACTGGTGGCGTTGACCTGTTGTCCCGTATGAACCGCATTGGCATTCAGCATCTGCTGACGCTGAGCAATTTCGGCACGCATATTGTTGTGAGGATGAACCGGTGTTGGTTGGTACTGGTAAGGAACTGCAGCTGGAACCTGACCCATCTGATGTTGAAAATGATGCTGGTGTGACATGTGTGGAGCCGCATAAGGCGCGTTGGGAGGTGGCATCTGTGCATAATTGGGTGTCATCTGTGCTGGGATCGCAGCAAATTGAGCTGGCGGCCCATAGCCAGCAACAGGCGCGGCTGCACTCATCAATCTTTGCTCAATGGAATCAATCGATCGCCGAATATTTGACAGACGATCATTGCCCACTTCGTAACCAGAATTGCCCGTTTCGAATGAAGCGCTCTGGGGAAAATAACCTGGAGTGCCGGAATATGCAGAACGCATTATGCTTGTCTCACCTACCTCTGAGCGGCACCTTGGCCACGACTCATGACCAGTATGGCAACCAGTCAACTGCGCCCACTTTCCCCAATCATGGTAAACAGGCCGTTAATGAATCTTAATTGAGTGCCCACATGCCAACACCAATATTCATCCAAATTTGGTGAAATCACTTGTTTTCATCTTGTTGACAATAATCGGGCGTAAAATTTGACACATTTGAATAATCCAATAAAACATTCATCGGGGCAGTTGGGGGTTTCAGGGCACAGCCATGAGCGGCAGGTGCGTTAGGCAATACACAGATCGGCATGATCATGGACAATTCTCATTCCCCGGCCGATTCAGGATCGGCATCCCCTAAATCATCCAATGACGCTCGCTCAGTTTTCAAGATTGGAGATTTGGCGCGCGAGTTTGGCGTGACACTCAGAACACTCCGATTCTACGAAGATCGTGGCTTGGTCAATCCCGGGCGGTCGGGCACGACGCGTCTATATGATTCTGCCGACCGCGAACGTCTGCGCATAGCGCTGTTTTGCAAGCGTATCGGCATGTCGCTGGGCGAAATTCGTGAAGTTCTGGATCTGAACGATCAGGCTCTTGCCGGTCAGCCCCAAACCACCAAATTGCGCCAAGTTTATGTCGCGCAGTTGGCCAAATTGCAGCAGCAGCACAAAGAAACCGGGTCCGCAATTAACGACCTTGAGGGTGTTATTGCCGCTATGGAGAATTCGGCTCCAAACACTTGATTGCAGTTCGAGGCTCTTTTGTCTCAGCAAATTTCATGAACCCAACTCCGATTAGACGTCAATCCGATCTGCCAACGCTCATCATCACACGGGTATCAGCAAAATCTTCACAGATCATAAAATTTACGTTTACGTAAACGTAAGAATATAGACAAATAGGATAGGCTAACCTATTTAGACACTGACCGAACACCATGAGACAAATTGCTCACTCGTTTTACTGGCTGACTTGCTGAAGACTGACTGCTTCATTGGGTAGGCAAATTGGGGCAACAATTCACCGTTCTTCGGTACAACCGCATCAAAGGCCGCTGGCCTCAAAGGATTCCGTCATGACCACCTATCGCGCACCCATTCAAGACAGTTTATTCGTCCTGAATGATGTCCTGCAGATTCAAAAACACAACAATCTACCAGGGTTTGCTGATGCCACTCCCGACATGATTGAAGCCATTCTGGGCGAAGCCGGAAAAATCGCCGAAGAAGTACTGCATCCACTCAATGAAGCTGGCGACAGACAAGGTTGCACGTGGCACGAAGATCACAGCGTCACAACACCGGCCGGTTTCAAACAGGCTTATGACCTTTATTCGGAATCCGGCTGGGGATCTCTGCCCTTCCCCGAGGAGCATGGTGGCCAGGGCCTGCCGGCGACACTAAATGCAGCGGTTCAGGAATATGTCGCCGCATCCAACATGGCATTTGGCATGTATCCGGGTCTGACCGCAGGAGCCGCAGCAGCACTGATTGAACATGCCAGTGATGAGCAAAAACAGGCCTATGTTCCAAAAATGCTGGCGGGCGAGTGGTCTGGCACCATGAACCTGACCGAGCCCCATTGCGGAACAGATCTCGGACTGATGCGCACCAAAGCAGTGCCGCAGGATGATGGAACCTACAAAATTACAGGTCAGAAAATTTGGATTTCAGCTGGCGAACACGACCTGTCTGAAAACATCATTCACCTGGTGTTGGCTCGTATCGAAGGCGCGCCGGAAGGTGTTGACGGCATTTCCCTG
Source organism: Hyphomicrobiales bacterium (assembly GCA_011087605.1). Lineage (GTDB taxonomy): Bacteria > Pseudomonadota > Alphaproteobacteria > Rhizobiales > Rhizobiaceae > Pseudahrensia. The sequence goes on along the minus strand of JAALLE010000129.1, from coordinate 3,381 downwards.
TTCATCGCTCCCAAATACCTGCTGGATGACAAGGGCAATCCCGGCGACCGCAACAGCTTGAGCTGTGGTTCACTTGAACACAAAATGGGCATCAACGGTAACGCCACCTGCGTGATGAATTATGAAGATGCCACCGGCTACCTTGTTGGCACTCAACATCGTGGTCTGAAAGCCATGTTCGTCATGATGAACGAGGCCCGTCTGGGTGTTGGCGTTCAGGGTCTGGCACAATCTGAAGTTGCTTACCAAAACGCCGCCATCTGGGCCCGCGACCGATTGCAGGGCCGGTCAATTTCAGGCGTCAAATTTCCCGACCAAAAGGCCGATCCGATTGTCGTACATCCGGATATCCGGCGGATTTTGATGACCGTTCGCGCCTTCAACGAAGCAGCCCGGGCATTGATTTACTGGACAACGCTGAAAGGCGATATCAGCCGCCGGTCAGACGACGCCGATCAAGTACAGTCCGCTGATGATTATATGGAACTACTCACGCCGGTAGTAAAAGGCGTCATCACCGATACCGGATTCAACAACACTGTCCTGTCACAACAGGTGTTTGGTGGCACTGGTTATACAACAGAGCAAGGCGTTGAACAGTTCGTTCGCGATGCCCGCATTGCAATGATCTATGAGGGTGCCAACGGCATTCAGGCACTGGATCTCGTTGGCCGCAAACTACCCGCCAATGGTGGTCGCGCGGTGCAAGCTTATTTCAAGGAAGTTGGAAAACTCTGTTCCTCACATAAAGAAAATGATGCGATGGCGCCTTACATTGTGCCACTTTCAAAAGCCCTGAGCGATTTGCAGGCTGCAACCATGTGGCTGGTTCAAAACGGAATGTCCAACCCCGACAATGCAGGAGCTGCATCCACCGACTATATGCACCTATTTGGTTTGGTGGCACTTGGCCATATGTGGGCACTAATGGCAGAAACAGCCCAACAAAAATTGGCGTCTGGTTCCGATCAGTCAAAACAGTTCCTTGAAAACAAATTGCTGACGGGTAAGTTCTTCATGGACCGTATCATCCCTGCTTCCGCCACCCATCTGGTGCGCATTCAAAGCGGGGCTGATACCATGATGGCGCTGGACGCAGAGGCATTTTAAGCGATGATACGACCTTCCGAAATTTTGCAGATTCCAAAACCAGCCTGGCGCGGCGGCGGCAACGGCGGCGACAACAGCGGTGGTGACGAAGTTGCGATGTTGGAAGACATGGCAAACCGCTTCATGGAAGAGGAAATTGCTCCACATTACGAACGCTATGAAAAACAGGAGATGGTTGACCGGGAGGCCTGGGAAAAGGCCGGGCAAGCCGGACTCCTGTGCGCCTCAATGCCGGAAGAATATGGCGGTGCCGGGGGCACCTACGCCCATGAGGCTGTCATCGCCGAAGCAATCGGCCATGTCGGCGTGGATGGTTTTGGCATGGGGTTACACAATTCAATCGTGGCGCCCTATATCCTTCACTACGGTTCTGAAGATCAGAAGAAAAAATGGTTGCCGCGCATGGCATCCGGTGAGTTGATCGGCGCAATCGCCATGACGGAACCTGGTGCCGGCTCCGATCTTCAGGGCGTCAAAACCACCGCCGTCAAAGATGGCAACCACTACAAAATCAACGGTTCCAAAACGTTCATCACAAATGGCCAACACGCCAATATCATTGTGCTGGTCGTCAAAACCGACCCCTCAAAGGGTGCCAAAGGCACTTCCCTTGTCGTAATTGAAACCGATGGGCTGGAGGGATTTGAACGGGGGCGCAATCTCGACAAGGTCGGCTACAAGTCGAACGATACGTCTGAACTGTTTTTCAATGATGTACGGGTGCCAACTTCCAACTTGCTGGGAGCCGAGGAAGGTCGCGGATTCTATCAGTTGATGGAACAATTGCCTCAGGAACGTTTGCTGATTGCAAATCAGGCGATAAGTTCTGCAGAACGCGGACTGGCTCTGACCATCGCCTATGTCAAAGAACGCAAGGCCTTTGGCAAAACCGTGATGGATTTCCAGAATACCCAGTTCAAACTGGCAGAACTGAAAACCGAACTTAGTATCGGGCGCGTATTCGTCGATCATTGCGTTGAACGCCACATCAGTGGTGGATTGGATGCCACCACGGCTTCCATGGCGAAATACTGGATCACCGATCTTCAATGCAAAGTGATGGACGAATGCGTTCAACTGCATGGTGGCTATGGCTATATGAATGAATATCCGATCGCCCGCATGTTCCGTGATGCGCGTGTTCAGCGCATCTACGGCGGCACCAATGAAATTATGAAAGTCTTGATTGCGCGCAGCCTATAGCGCGCCATATCGCAAAGCGAAGAAAGAGCACCACCATGGCAGACGCTTACATCTATGACCACGTGCGCACGCCCCGCGGTCGCGGCAAGAAAGACGGCTCGCTGCATGAAGTCCCCACCAATAAACTGGCAGCGGGGGTTTTAGAATCCATCCGCGATCGCAATGAGCTTGATACCAAGCTGGTCGATGACGTGGTATTTGGCTGTGTCGACCCGGTCAAGGAAGCAGGCGGAGACATCACCAGAACGGCAATTCTGCAGGCGGACTACGATCAAAGCGTCGCCGGTGTTCAACTCAATCGCTACTGTGCTTCCGGTCTTGATTCAGTAAATTTCGCCGCGTCCAAGATCATGGCAGGTGTGGATGACGTTGCCATTGGTGGCGGAGTTGAAAGCATGTCTCGCATAGGCATCGGTGCCGCCGGAAATGCCTGGCCGGTGGATCCTTCGGTTGCAATTCCATCCTATTTCGTACCCCAGGGCATTTCTGCCGATCTGATCGCTACCAAACATGGATTTTCCCGCGATGACGTCGACGCCTACGCAGTGGAAAGTCAAAAGCGTTCAGCCCAATCATGGAAAGAAGGACGATTCAAGAACTCAATCGCACCCGTAAAAGACATCAACGGTATGACCATTCTGGACCGCGACGAACACATGCGGCCGGACACCAACATGCAGTCGCTCGCATCTCTTAATGCGAGTTTTGAAATGATGGGGGAAATGGGCGGATTTGATGCAGTTTCAGTTCAGCGCTACCCGGAAATCGAAGCCGTCAACCACGTCCATCACGCGGGCAATTCTTCTGGTATTGTCGATGGCGCGGCGGCGGTGTTGCTGGGTTCCCAAGAAGGTGGGAAATCAATGGGCCTAAAACCCCGAGCCCGCATCCGAGCCTTCACCAATATCGGCTCCGAGCCAAACATCATGCTGACTGGCCCGGTTGATGTAACTAAAAAATTGCTCGACCGAGCCAAAATGACGCTTGACGATATCGATTTATTCGAACTTAACGAGTAACTACCCAGCTACCCCAACCTGATGCTTTTATAGACGGCCCATCAGACGG
>JAALLE010000128.1 GCA_011087605.1 Hyphomicrobiales bacterium | reverse complement strand
GAATCAAATTGTCGCACCTAATGGCAGCAGAAATAGGGTAGCTGAGTAGTTACATCAATTTCAACATCAGGCACCGGTGGTGTGTGGCACGAACTGGCGCTGATCGTGGCGAACATTGCCGGGATCGAACTGAAATACGTCCCATATAAAGGTGGTAAGCCTGCCACTTTGGCCGGTTTGCAAGGTGAAACCGACATTGCCGGCGGCGGCGTCCACGAACATATCGATCTGGTTCGTGCCGGTGAGTTGAGAAACATTTGCCAAACCAGTGCCGAAGACATCAAGCTCGAAAACGGTGCAGTGATGCCATCTATTGCAACGGTGTTGCCCGAAAGCCGCAAGATACTGCCGGTCGGCGCCACCTATAACTTTATGGTTCGCCGCGACATCCCGGCTGATGTCATGCAAGCCCTGGCCGACGGGTTCAAGGCCGCGGCAAGCTCGGACGGTTTCATGGCAATGCTGAAGAGCAAGCATTTCCAGTCGGACATCAAGATCGGCGAAGCTGCGGACCGCGAAGGGGCGCTGATGGAATCGATCACCGTCGACATCTTCAACCGCTTCTCCGACCAGATCGGCGCGAAGGTCAAAACAGCCGAAGAACTTGGCCTGCCGAAACCAGAAGACTTTGATGCCTGGTGGCCACCACAGGGCTATAAGCCTCCTCCCATCAAGGGTTGAACGGCAGATTGCCGATAAAAGTGCGCGCCGCTCTCCCATGCGGCGCGCCATTTTCCAATTCTAAATCCGTGGGCCATTTGGTATGAGCAAACCGCCAGGCGACGCCGTAAAATTTGATGGAGAGGAAGCTGGCTCTGGCTATGCCAGTCCCATGCTCGACCTGATTGCCTCCGGCACCATCATCGCTTTGACAATCATCGTGATGATTGCGTCATGGAATTTGAAAATCCCAGGTGGATTGACGACGGCACCCGGATTATTGCCGTTTCTAACAGCAGCCTCGCTTTGCGTGATGGCGTTGGTTCTGGCAGCAACAGCAATTCAAAGACACCGGGCCGGTGTTATTGCCGGTACCGATGAAAAGCGGAACATACCGGAAGACATGCGGGCGCTGGCCTTGGCTGCGACCGTGGCAATCTACATATCCTGCCTTCATTTCCTCGCCTTCCAGCACGGTTTCAACATTGGCGAAACGCACTTTATTCTAAGTGCCTTTGAACCGGTCACCATCATCGCCCTGACCGCAATCATTCATATGTCGTGGCGCGGTCCATTATGGATAACCCTGTTGATCTCGACCGTCTGGACGTTGATCCTGTCGCTGGTATTCCAAAAAATGTTCAACATTCCTCTACCAGGTGGGTTCTGACGCGATGGCCATGTTGGATGCCTTTGTCCTGGTATTTTCACCCTGGCTGCTGGTGATGACACTGAGCGGCGTGTGCCTCGGGATCATCTGGGGTGCCTTGCCCGGCCTGTCCACCACAATGGCGATGGGCCTGCTGATTGGTTTGTCGGCGGGCATGTCACAGGATGTTGCCATTTGCTTCATGCTGGGTGTCTACACCGGCAGCGTGTTCGGCGGTGCCATTTCTGCGGTTTTGATCAATATTCCCGGAACCCCCGATGCGGTTCCCACCATGATTGAAGGCCACCAGCTTGCCCAACGTGGCGAAGGTGGACAGGCACTGGGCATGGCAATTGCGGCCTCCTTCATCGGTGGGGGAATTGGCATCATCATGCTGATTGTCTTCATCCCGATGATTTTGACCTTTGCGCTGAACTTCCGTTCATGGGAAATGTTCTGGCTGGCGGTTATCGGCATTATGGTGGCGGGTTCAATGGCTGCCGGATCCATGCCGCTGAAAGGCTGGATGGCCGGATGGCTCGGCATGCTGGTCGCCTTTATCGGGCTTGATTCAATCCATGCTGTCCCACGTTTCACCTTTGGCAGCCTGGCCCTATATGACGGTATTTCTTATGTGGCCGTACTTATCGGCCTGTTCGGCATGGCGGAGATTTTGCGAACCCTGCCCAGCAAAAACGCTCCGACAATTCCAAGCAAAGTGGGGCGCATCATCCCGCGCTTTAACTTGCTCAAACGCTTCATCCCGTCGGCCGCGCGTTCTGGAATTTTGGGCACGCTGATCGGGGCTATTCCCGGTGCCGGGGCCAATGTCGCGTCGTTTCTTGCCTATGACATTGGCAAAAGACGCGCCAAGCCAGAGGAAAAGGCCAAGTGGGGCAAAGGCAGCTACGAAGCTCTGGTCTGTGCCGAAACTGCAAACAACGCCAATATTGGTGGTTCCATGCTGCCGACCCTGGCACTGGGCATTCCCGGCAACGCTGCCGCGGCCGCACTGTTGGCTGCGCTGACGTTAAAAAACGTTGTTGTTGGGCCGACCATCGAAATTGATCATCCCGGTCTGATCTACTTCATCTACGCTGCGCTGATCATCGCCAACATTTTTATGTATGCGGCAGCCTTTGCGTTGATCGGCCCCTGCGTAAAATTGTTCAGTCTTCCCCGCGGAATCCTGATGCCGCTGATCATTCCGGTCTGCGTGATTGGTGCTTATGCGGTTAAACTGTCGATGTTTGACGTCTGGATCATGTTTTTTGCCGGTGTTGCCGGTTGGCTCTTGTCGGTGTTTCGATTTCCTGTCGCGCCGATCGTCCTGGGCATTATCCTGGCCCCGCTGGCCGATGAGAACCTTCGGCGCTCATTGTTCATCTTCGAAGACAAAAGCCTGGGCTTTATATTGTCTCAGTGGATCGGCACAGTATTGATGATTTTTGTAATTTTTGTCGCCGCCGAAGGAGTGCTTCGGGCGTTGCGATCCACCGGAATATCCAAAACGTGAGGAATTGAAATGAAACGACATGAGCGCAAGGAAATCGGTCTTGCGATAATTGGTTGCGGCACGATTGGCCGCATTCGGGCGGAATTCGCAAGAGCCTATCCCGGCGTCGGATGGATCGGTCTTTGCGACTTGAAATCCGATCTCGGCGAGTCTTTGAAAAATGACGTTGAGGCGGATTTTTTCACCACCGACTACCGCGAATTACTCAATCGTCCCGAAGTAACGGCTACAATAATTGCAACGGACGAAAACTTTCACTTTGACCCCACCATGCTGGCTATCGAACAGGGGCATGATCTGTTTATTGAAAAACCACTGGCAACAGACGCCCGCCAGTCGGCCCAAATTCTGTCGGGAATTGAGGCCGCCGGGATTGATGCTGTTGTCGGCTATACCCAACGGTTCCGCCGCCGTTTTCTGGCGGTTAAGGAGCGTCTGCTAACCGGCCAGATCGGCGATGTGCATTCGGTGGTCACCCGGGCCTTCATGAACCGCATGGTGCCAATTGCAACCACCCGCAGAACCCAGGATCGCGCAACGCTGACTCCGATGGTTGTGTCCGGCACCCATAGTCTGGACATGTCAATGTGGCTGATGGAAGGTAAGACCCCGGTCTCGGTTTTTGCCCAGTCCACCGACCGGGTGTTGGGCGAAATTGGCACCAAGGATTCAACCTTTGGCGTGTTCACCATGTCTGACGGCACAATCTGGTCGATGAATATTTCATGGGCCCTGCCGGTTGTCTGGCCAGGCGCCGTCTATGGCATCGAAATTGGCATTGTTGGGGACAAGGGCGTCATTGACATAGAGGACACTCACCGGGACCTGGTGCTGGCCAGTGATGTGGCACAGGGCGCCGGCTATGCGCCAGAAGGTTTTGAACCCGCCGCGCCGCGCCATGTGGATTTTCTGACCAGCTATCCCCCCGGAGACCTGCACGACAACCAGTTGTGGGGACCAATGCGCGAAGAAACCAATGCCTGGTATCAGCGAATTTACACCGGGCAAACCACCCCCCCACGCCACGGCGGCGGATGGCCACCGAAACCTACTGATGACCATGGCTATGGATCTGTCGGCCAAGCGCGGAACTCCGGTAGATCTGCCGGTTGACCCTGATGAGTTAATGAGAGAGCTGACGTGATTTATGGGCGCTGTCAGACCATCTGGCGTGGATCTGGCAGTGTCCAACGGCACAGCCTTCAGTATCTAAGTCTCGTTATGACGGCATCGGCAGCGGCAGCGGCAATGACGGCGGCCTGAAAACCTCTGGCGCAGATGCGCGGTATTCGCATTTGCTGAACTGAGATTAAACTCAGGTGGTGTCCCTAAATGCCCTGTACTATCGATAGGTGGTCCTGGAACAATCCGGTCGAAACGGGATTATCGATGCCGCGCTGACGAGTTTGAAATCGGCGAGCCTGCCAGTTTTGGCGTCTTTGGCATTTCGGCTGTTTCTTTCAAAAACTGAATATCGCATTGTCACAACGTCGCTGGTGTGTCTAACTTTGCCATCAGGACACAAACCGCTGCCGACAAGAATCCCTTGGCACTTGGATGCAGACCAGAATCGGAGAAATTCAGATGAACCTCGAGAAACTTTCAAAACGTGTGACACAAGAACTGGAAACTGCACTGGCTGATGATCTTCCGGAAGCTGAACGGGAAGCAATTTTGGATATCGTGCAGCGGGCGATGCTCGATTCTGCAACCCGCACGCACCGCGAAATGAAGGAAACGGCAGTCGTTTGCTGTGGCCCGGAGGCCGATCTCGCCCACAAAATTCAAGAACAAATGGACAAAAAGCGCGGTGTATTGATCGCCAATCTGATGGCTATGAGGTAAAAATCAGGCTGCAATCTACCATTCCACGTCTCGACTATGAGAATAGGTTTGGTGGCAACGATTCTCCGTCGAAGAGAGCCATGATTCGCAGATGTCATTAAGGCGGACTGGAACCGCAGACAATTGATCCTTGAATTGACTTAGCGGGTTGTTGCGATGGGAAAAAAGAAAAATCGACGCAGGTTTGGAAATGAGTTTGACAGTTTCGTCGAACATCCCCGATACGGTCGGCATCCCCAAATTACGGGGCTGAATCCAAAACCGGATTTTGACACTCGCGTATTCCTGCATTGGGCATCGCCCGCGGATCAACGCATTGAAAACACCGCCATCGTCGCGGATCTACAACGACAATCGCCTGCAACCATCCCCGTCACGCATTATTTCGACGTGAAGCGCGTCTGCCGGGACTGCAACAGTCCCTTCCTATTTTTCGCGCAAGAACAGCAACACTGGTATGAAGATCTGGAATTTCCGCTGGAGTCTGATTGTGTGAGATGCTCTCCCTGTCGCAAAATGCAACAGGGGCTGGTTCAAAAACAGGCGAGATACGAAGAGCTATTTCACCTCGCCCAACGAACATTTGATGAAGATTTGGAAATGGCAGAATGCTGCATTTCTTTGATGGAAGCTTCCTTATTCGGGCACAAACAAATCCCCCGTGTGAGGATGATTTTGAAAAACTCCAAACCTTTGCTCACGCCAGCAAACGCTACTGTCCATGAAACCCTGCTCAGCCGATTGGTCTCAATTGAAGAAAAACCGGATCGGGATATCGGATAGCCGCGCGCTGTTTCCATTTTCCGTTTCGATATCAGGAAAAAATGCCCAAAAATGATCCGCTGGAGTTTACAGGGTCGGGCAAGGCTTCAAACAAGCCATTCAATGCAGTCCGGTTTCACCGTTACCCCGAGACCGCTATTGTGACCAAAATCATAGCGCTCGGGATGCAATATTCCTCCCCTGCCAAACCGGATGGAGTGTTCACAAATATCCTGTTTTAACAGCAGGCGACCATAGGCACCTTCTCGCGCAAGTGGCGGCTTATGCATGCCTTGCGAAACCGCCAGGCCTGCCCGGGTCAACAGACTGGTTTCGCCAACATGGGCACCCAATATCACGTCAATTCCATGAGCTAGACAATAATTGGCCAATCGGATGGACCGCAAAATACCACCGCATTTTGAAACACGGATATTGGCGACGAACTGTTTGGCATTTTTCACATAGGGCGCCATGTGGTTTTCGCAAATGCAGCTCTCATCCAGAATAATCCTGGTGTCGAGTGCCTGAGCGATATTGCTCATGGCTTCAGCATCAAACGCATTCACCGGCTCCTCGATTGCCCAGTAATCGCGCTGTAACTGGCGGCAATAGCTCACACAGCTATCTGCATCATCCCACAGGTTGTTTGCATCGAATCTGACAGTTGCTGATTTGGGCAATGTCGCTAGCCGCCTGTTTTCCCGCTGAAGATCGCCTCCCAATTTCACTTTAAAATCTTCAAATCCATATGCTCTGTAAGCCAAACTCATCGCCAACATTTTGAGCGGCGAACTGTCTCCCATGACCGCAGTGTATTTGGCGGGAGATTTTGGGCTCGGATAACCAAGCAGAGCTTCAACAGCAACATTCTGGCGCTTGCCCAGCAGGTCAATCACCGCGAGTTCAAGCGCACAAAATGCTGATGTATTGTCATCAATCAGATCCCGGTGAGTTTCACTCCAGTTCTGCAACTCCTCAAGACTTTTTGCAGCTTCTGCGGCGGCCCCACCGTATTTTTGCAAAAATTCGAAAGCGCTTGCTGCTGTTTCGCCCGTTACATATTTCCGAGGACAGCCTTCGCCGTAGCCAACACATCCCTCGCCATCGTGGAGAGCGACAATAATGTTTTGAGTTTCACTTATCTGCGCAGAAGCGTGTTTGAAGCTAAACCACATCGGACTATTGAACCGCCCGAGCCGAAGTGAAACACCCATGATCAGTCCTGCTCTACCAAATCACTCAACTTTTCGGACCAGTCCTTTGCATAGCCCAAAATGGTGGGTTTGTACTGGGACTCGCGCACGCCGTTCGAAACGCTCCATTCTTTGATTGTGTCACAGGCATCATTGCGAAATCGGCTCAAACTCAGTGGACCAAGCCTGCCGCTGGACCGCTTGTCGTCATACTCACTGTTGAGTTGCCGCAGATGTTCATCCATGGCATTGGCCAGCGCCACCGAATTGGCGGGCTTATCATGCTCCAGGTAAAGATGATAAAATCTGTTTTGTTCGTCCGCCAGCGCCATGAAACCTCCGACATGAATATTGTGTTCCGCCTCGCAACGGTTCACCGCTTCAATCAGCTGGTGTTCGCTGAGCTTTTCACCGGTAATACTGGTTACACCCTTTCCCTTTTGGACGAACTTTATCGCCGGACAGTCCCCTATTCCTGGTTCCGCACGTACAATATCGTTAATGTCGTATCGATAGAGCCCGGAACGGTTGGTAATGAATACATAATAATCTTCTCCCAACACCAGTTCATGAAGCCCCAGAAATTCGTGCTCTTCTGCTTCCCAGTCGGCCCGTTTCACGAATTCGTAGACATGGTGATTGAGCAATGGCAGGCAGGTATTTTGCAGCGCTGCGACGTTGGCTGAACCCATGAATTCACTGGCCGCATATCCGAATTCAACTATTCTTACACCGGCCGGCAAATGCCGCTTCAACTGATTGATGGCGATACCGCAGCTGCCGCCCATCCATGTTGCGATGGTTGATAATTTTGGCCAAATATCATGTGGCGCCAAACTGCCTTGGGTGCGGAATGCATCTTTCAGTTGAGCTACACGTTGGCGGTCCATGCGCTGTTGGATTTCAGGCAGGCAGGAGCGCGCTTCGGGCAACAACCAAGAGGTCTTCTTCCCTTCAAGCGCTGCCAGCAGATTGTCAGCATTGTCTGCAATCAGATGAACAAGTTTCAATATTGACGACGGATTGGCAGTCGCAATGCCCGTCAGGTTTTTGCTCGCCAAAACCGCCAGACAATAAACCTGATATTTCGCTTCAACATCTGCGATCGAAAAAGCTGAAGTCGGGAGGACGAATTTCCTGGCCAGAATTTTTGAGATTGACGCATAAGTGCTCCCGGACATGGCTCCATATGGAAGTCCATTGGCAAGCCGCCCCTCCTCCATCGGGCTAGCAAACCCCAGAATTGAACCTTTCATGAAACCGGTATCGCGCCACAGGGACAATGACAGCAGTTTTTGTGCATGGCTGATTTGTTGCAAACCATGGTGTGTGAGCGGAATGTCCTTGAACCGACCGGTTGTTCCGCTGGTTCTTGCATAATAGACAGGCGGTGCGGCGGTTAAAGTCTGTTCCCCATGCATTTGCCGTTCTATCAGCGGGGCTAGTTGGTCATATTCATGGGTCGGAACTGTATCGCGATATTCTTCCAGGCTAGACAGGGTCGAAAAATGCGCCGCTCGGCCAAATTCGGTGTCCTTGTTTTGCTTGAGAATGTCGATCAGCAAATTTAGCTGAGCCGTCTCAGTGTTGCCGGCCGCCTCCATCAGCGGTTGACGGATCTTGTGATCATTCCAGCGCATGTTGACGCTGATGATCAGGTTAAGAAGGAAATGCAGCACCTTCTAGCGCTCCGTTGAATCGGGTGTTTGTTCCGTTGATGTCGTAAACGGCGCCGCGATCTGCTGCAAAAATCCATTGGGCCAATTTCTATTGCCGATACCAACACGCCCAACCTGTTTGTTGATTGGCAAAAACCGAGTGCCAAATATCGCATCCCAGACGATAAGATTATTGCCATAGTTTGAGTTGGCCTCAGCAAGTTTTGCAGAATGATGCCAACGGTGAAGTTCTGGCCCGGCAATAATCCAGTTCAGCAACCCCAATCTGACGTCGGAATTGGAATGTTGGTAAAAACCGTTGATTGCATACAGCACGAAATAGGCGGCAAAAACTTCCCCTGAAACCCCGAGCAACAGGAACGGCAGCGTATCGCCTAAAAATTGCAGCGCCTTGTCGAACGGATGAAAGCGACCAACATTCACCGTGTAAAGCTTTTCCGCTGCGTGGTGGACGGCGTGCAGTTTCCACAGAACCCGGTTGCGATGAAATGTCCTGTGGAGCCAGTACCGAAAAAATTCTGCAATCACCAACATCAGCAACACCTGCAACAATACAGGAGCTTGATGTGGCCAATATTCCTTCAGTGGAGCCTCACCGTTTTGCGCAAGCTTCACAATCAGCAGAAGCGCCAACCCTTTCAGAACTGCTGGCAGGCCGACCTGAACCACCGACAAGAAGATGCCGTCATACAAGACATCCTCTGCGTTTGGCCGCCAGGCCTCCCGATTTGGAACGAATGTTTCATGCAGAAGAATTCCTATCGCCGCGACAACAACGCTTAAATAGGCCGCAAACAACATCGGGGACCCGGTTTTTATCAACCATATGAAAAGTAGATAACCACCTCCAATGAGCGTCGGGTAGGCCAGTTTTCTAATCAAATCTGAATTGGGCGGAGTTTTGCCATTCAGCCATTGGCCTCTCATGGCCGATCCAAATACCAGCACGTAAGCAGCCAGAACGAAATGGAACGCCGTTGGAACAGCCCCGTCGAACCACGAATGCTCGATCAAATCAAAAGCTCCGATGATCATGCGAACCAGCATGGTGGCAACATAGAGCCAACCAACAGACAACAGGAAAACCCCCAATCGCGGCCTGGCCTTTTGAGAGCCCGTCAAAAGGATGCCCGTCACCATGAGGATCAGCAAAACAAGCTGCAGGAACAAAAGAGTTTCATATGAAATCGTATTGCTGTGCCAAAGGTCGAAACCCGGCATCAAATCCACTTCAATGTATTGCAACATAAACTGCAGATAAACGCGTGTGGCAAACACCAAGGTCAGCGCAGTTAGCAAAGCCCGGAAGGGTATTACCGACACCATCAGATCACGCCAATTCGATTATTGTTTATTAATTTCAATTTGATGGACTTTCATTTGAATTTCGTACGCGGAAATTTGTTTTTCTATAGTCTTCAGTAATGAAGGTTAAAAATTCAGATTTTCTATTCATATACGCAATCCAAAAATAGTTTCTTTGAAAATGAGTAACTACCCAGCTACCCCAACCTGATGCTTTTATAGACGGCCCATCAG
>JAALLE010000028.1 GCA_011087605.1 Hyphomicrobiales bacterium | reverse complement strand
ATCAAATTGTCGCACCTAATGGCAGCAGAAATAGGGTAGCTGAGTAGTTACGTTTGAAAAACGTGCCGAGCGTAAGGGCGAAGCGGCAGAAAAAATCATTTCCCAAAATGAACTGCAGTCGATGGCGGTATTCCCGCTGGCAATACCACTGATTGCCGGTCCAGGCGCGATTTCTGCATCGATCCTGCTGGCCAGCGAGTTTTCCTGGCCGGTTGACCGCTTCGCTCTGATTGGCGTGCTATGCTCGATGGGATTGATCGTCTACCTGTCGCTGCTGCTGGCCGACCGGATGAACCGGTTTATCAGCGACACGGTGCAAATCATCATGACCCGTTTGCTCGGGATCATTTTGGCGGCCCTGTCGGTTCAGTTTGTCATTGACGGGGTTACCGCGTTGATTGGCTAGTCAATTGCCACAGTGATTTCCACCCCACCCAATCCGTGCACGCTGTCACCACCACGAATCACAACCTTATCAATTCCATCGGCGATTTTCACACCGCCCAGCGATCGAGTGAATGGTTGCTCGTTGACGTGTGGATGGGCCAGAACGCGGGTGCCCAGTACGGTTCCATCTGGACCAACTACCTGCCATTTATCGGCATAATGATCCCATCCGGTATCCGCGTGTTTCAGCGTGACATCGAATCGATAGGTGTTTGGCCCGGTTTTGCGCATCTTTACATCGGTCACATCCACCTCTCCAGCCCAGGCAGATGAGACGGTGAAGGCCAAAACGAGGGCAAAAAAGCTTTTCATGAGTGATCCTTGAATAGAGAAACGTGATTGCAATCCGGTCACATCTTTTCTAGCACGGTACAGAGCAACTGACATCTCAAAGACAGGTGAACACATGGCATCGGGGTCAAAGAAGGTCATTTACGCGGCCATGATAGGCAATGGCTTGATTGCGGTGGCCAAATTTGTTGGCGCTGCGTTAACCGGATCATCTGCCATGCTGTCGGAAGGCATTCATTCACTGGTTGATACGGGTAATCAGAGCCTGCTGCTCTACGGGATTGCCCGCTCAAAGCGTCCAGCCGATGAAAAACACCCTTTTGGATATGCTTCAGAGATCTATTTCTGGGCATTTATTGTCGCCATTCTAATCTTTTCGATCGGCGCTGGCATTTCAGTTTATCACGGCATTGAAAAGGTGCTGCATCCGCACCCGGTCGAAAATCCAACCATCAACTACATCATTTTGGTGCTGGCAATGGTGTTTGAGGGGTTCGCCTGGTGGATCGCCTACCGCGAATTCAGTTCGACCCAGGGCAAGAAGGGTTTGTTTCAGGCGGTGCAGGAATCCAAGGACCCAACGATTTTCACCGTGTTGTTTGAAGATACGGCCGCCATGCTGGGTCTGGTCGTCGCGTTAATCGGCATCTGGATTTCCGTAACCTTCAACCTCCCGGTGATCGACGGTGTTGCTTCCATCCTTATTGGGGTGATCCTTGCCGGTACCGCCTTGTTGTTGGCTCTGGAAACCAAGGGCCTGCTTATCGGAGAAGCGGCGGCGCCCGAAATCGTTGATGACATCCGCGATTTGGTGGGACGGCAACCTGCCATCATCGCGCTCAATGAAATTCGTACCTTGCATCGCGGCCCCAATGATGTGCTTTTGGCATTGAGCGTGGACTATAACGACGAAGTGCCGGCCGGCGTTGTCGAACGCACCAATACTGATCTGGAAATGGCCATCAAGGAACGTTTTCCGGTGGTCAAACGTCTGTTTATTGAGGTTCAGAGCGCCCAGCATCACGCCGAGGAAGTGGCTCGCGCTGCCGAACTGCGCCGGCAGGAGAGCGAAGAATAGGTTCACAGCGCCTGAGGGTGACCTTCGGCAAATTGAACCAAATCCCACAAATTACCGTACAGGTCCTCGAAAACCGCGACCGTGCCATAATCCATCACTTTGGGTTCGCGCACAAAACTGACGCCGTCGGAGACCATTTGAGCATGGTCGCGATGGAAATCATCGGTCGCCAGAAACAGGAACACCCTTCCACCGGACTGGTTGCCAACAAACGTACTCTGTTGTGGATTTGAGGCACGTGCCAGCAGAATGCTGGCGCCATTGGAGCCTGGTGGTCGCACCACAACCCAGCGCTTATCCTGTTCCGGCTGATAGGAGTCTTCAAGAAGCTCGAAGTTCAGTTTGTTGCAGTAAAAATCAATTGCCGCATCATAGTCGTTCACAACAAGACTGATATGGGCAAGAGCCTGTTTCATGCCTCAGATGCCGCTGCGTCGAGGCCCATTTGCCAAAAATCGGATTCAAGGCGGGTCGCCGCTGCAAACAGTAACTTGAGTTGCGGATAGCGGGCTTCAGTCATCATCACGGCGGCCAGTTCGTCGAGATTGGCAATCGTTGCACTCACGAGTTCCTGATATTCCGGCGAGGCGTATTCATTGATCCACTCCGCGTAAGTATTATCATCGCCTTGCTGATCCGCCAGACGCGCGCCAATTTCACCATATCCGATCATGCAGGGCGCCAACGCAACATAAAGATCCAGCAGGTCGCCCGCGTTGCCGGCATCGAGCGCGAAGCGCGTATAAGCGACTGTCTGGGATTTTTCCGGCACCTTTTCCAGATCAACAGCGTCCAGTCCCCAACGGTCGCACATGCGGATGTGAAGGTCCATTTCCACATCCATGATCGCCTTCAATCCGTCCAGTCCGCCGCGCATTTCTGCCAGCGAGCGGCTTTTGTAGATGCTCAGAGCATAGGCTCTGGCAAACTGGATCAGGAACAGAAAATCCTGCACCAGATAATCCTGGAATGCGGCCGATGGCAGGTCGCCCCTGCCAAGACTTTCAACAAATTCATGGTGCGTGTAGTCCCGCCAGTCATCAGCACAATCTGATTTCAGACGTTCAAACAGGGATGCCATGTTTTACCTTTGTGGAGCAATCAACCGCCTCAATGTTGGGCGGGATTGGGGGTGTTGAATTCCACCCCCTGTTGTTGGCCTGCATTCGCCGGGGTTTAAAACGGAATCTCGTCGTCCATGTCACCGCCGCCACCGCCGCCGGGGAATCCGCCACCACCGCCGCTTTGACTACCGCCGCCACCGCCGCCGCCGCCGCCGTAATCGTTACCGCCGCCGCCATAGCCACCGCCGCCGCCGCCGTCCTGGTTGCGACTGTCGAGCATTGTCAGATTACCGTTGAAGCCTTGCAGAACCACTTCTGTCGTATATTTGTCCTGGCCGCTCTGATCCTGCCATTTGCGGGTTTGCAACTGACCTTCAATGTAAACCTTGGAGCCTTTTTTGACATATTGCTCGATGACCTTGCAGAGGCCCTCGTTAAAGCACACGACACGATGCCATTCGGTTTTTTCCCGTCGCTCTCCGGTATTTTTATCGCGCCAGGATTCTGACGTGGCCACCGAAAAATTGGCAATAGGGCGCCCATCCTGTGTGCGGCGAATTTCCGGGTCTGCGCCCAGATTGCCGACCAGAATGACCTTGTTGACACTTCCTGCCATAACTCTACTCCTCTTTGCGGTCCGCCATTGCGCCGCTATCCATGTTCAAATCAACATAGGCGTGTAAAACCAGCTTTTGCAGGCTTGATGCTGACAGAATTTGGTTTTCCACCACTTGTTTCAATGTCAAATGTTCATGTAATGTTCTAGATGGTACGCGACTCAATGGCAATCCCTGCAACAACGCGTATTATTGGCTTCCTGTGAATTGAGCTGTCGGGTCTGGACATGGGCCCCGACAAGCCCACATATGAAGTCAATCTCGCAGGCCAAATTAAAAGTAGTAACATGGCACCGAAATCCAAGTCCCTTTCAATGAAACCCGATGACAAGGTCATTTCGGTGCGCGGTGCGCGTGAGCACAATTTGAAAAATGTGAATATTGACCTGCCGCGCGACAGTCTGATCGTGATGACTGGCCTGTCTGGGTCAGGCAAGTCTTCACTTGCCTTTGATACAATCTATGCCGAAGGCCAGAGGCGGTATGTGGAATCCCTGTCGGCCTACGCCCGTCAATTCCTGGAAATGATGCAGAAGCCGGATGTTGATCAAATTGATGGCCTTTCTCCGGCCATCTCGATTGAACAGAAAACCACTTCCAAGAACCCGCGCTCCACGGTCGGTACGGTGACCGAGATCTACGACTATCTGCGGCTGTTATTCGCCCGGGTCGGCGTGCCCTATTCTCCGGCCACAGGATTGCCAATCGAGAGCCAGACCGTCAGTCAGATGGTTGATCGTGTGATGGCGGTTGAAGAAGGGTCTCGACTTTATCTGTTGGCACCAATCGTTCAGGGCCGCAAAGGCGAATACAAAAAGGAATTTGCCGAGCTGATGAAGAAAGGCTTCCAGCGGGTCAAGGTGGATGGTGAATTCTACGAGATCGCCGACGTGCCGGAACTGGACAAGAAGTACAAACACGACATCGATGTCGTGGTCGACCGAATTGTTGTGCGTGAAGATATGAGCACCCGGTTGGCTGATTCACTGGAAACGGCCTTGCGGCTGACAGACGGCATGGCAATTGCTGAACTTGCCGACAGGCCCCTGCCCGCTTCTGAAACGGCCGCCGGTGGTTCAAAAAACAAATCGAAGAATGAAGCCCATGAGCGGCTTATATTTTCCGAAAAATTTGCCTGCCCGGTCTCCGGATTTACGATTCCAGAAATCGAACCGCGGCTGTTTTCGTTCAACAACCCATTTGGCGCCTGCCCATCCTGTGACGGTCTTGGTACCCAGCAGAAAATAGACGAAAGTCTGGTGGTACCCGATCCGACTCAGCCCCTGAACAAGGGAGCAATTGCACCCTGGTCAAAGTCCAACAATTCGTCACCCTATTATGCCCAGACACTTGAAGCATTGGGACGGGCCTATAATTTCAAGATATCTGACAAATGGCAGGATCTGACGGCTGATGCCCATACGGCGGTGCTTTACGGCACGGGCAAGAAGTCTATTGAATTCAAATATGATGACGGCCTTCGCACCTATAAAACCACCAAGCCATTTGAAGGCGTGATTGGCAATCTGGAGCGTCGCTGGCGGGAAACCGACAGTTCGTGGATGCGTGAGGAAATCGAAAAATTCATGTCCCGCATGCCCTGCATGGCCTGTGAGGGATACCGGCTGAAGCCAGAGGCAATGGCTGTAAAGCTCGACAAAAAGCACATCAGCGAAGTCGCCGAATTGTCGATCAAGCAGGCCAATATCTGGTTTGCCGACCTGCCCGACAGGCTCAATGACAAGCAAAACGAGATTGCGGTGCGCATTCTCAAGGAAATTCGCGAGCGCCTGCAGTTTCTCAACGATGTGGGACTGGATTATCTGACCCTGTCGCGCAATTCGGGAACATTGTCGGGCGGCGAAAGCCAGCGCATCAGGCTGGCATCTCAAATTGGGTCAGGCCTGACAGGCGTGCTCTATGTGTTGGATGAACCGTCGATAGGCCTGCATCAGCGAGACAATGCACGACTCTTGGAAACACTCCAGCATCTGCGCAATCTGGGAAATACGGTGATTGTGGTTGAACATGACGAAGACGCCATATTGACGGCCGATCATGTCGTCGATATCGGACCTCGCGCCGGCATTCATGGCGGCGAGATTATTGCCGAGGGCTCACCCGAAGACATCATGGCCTGCAAGGATTCCCTGACCGGCAAATATTTGTCCGGCGCCATGGAAGTTGCCATCCCCAAACAACGTCGCAAAATCAACAAGCAGCGCAAGATCAAAGTGGTTGGCGCCCGTGGCAACAACCTGAAAAAAATCAGCGGCGAAATTCCACTCGGCACGTTTACCGCAGTTACCGGAGTTTCCGGAGGTGGCAAGTCCACCTTCCTGATCGAAACACTCTACAAGGCGGCTGCGCGGCATATTAATAAAAACCGCAATATCCCGGCCGCCCATGATCGCATTGAGGGACTGGAACACCTCGATAAGATAATCGATATCGATCAATCCCCGATTGGCCGTACACCGCGTTCCAATCCGGCAACTTATACCGGAGCGTTTACGCCGATCAGGGAGTGGTTTGCCGGTCTGCCAGAAGCCAAGGCAAGGGGTTACAATCCCGGTCGTTTCTCGTTCAACGTCAAGGGCGGGCGCTGCGAAGCGTGTCAGGGCGACGGTGTTATCAAGATTGAAATGCACTTTTTGCCCGATGTTTATGTCACCTGCGATGTCTGCTCTGGCAAGCGCTACAATCGCGAGACGCTGGAAGTGCAGTTTAAGGGCAAATCAATTGCCGATGTTCTGGATATGACGGTTGAAGAAGGCTGCGAATTCTTTGCCGCAGTACCCTCAGTGCGCGACAAAATGGAAACGCTGCGTCGAGTGGGTCTCGATTACATCAAGATTGGCCAACAAGCGACAACTCTGTCGGGTGGAGAGGCGCAACGGGTAAAACTGTCCAAGGAATTGTCCAAACGCGCCACCGGCCGCACGCTTTACATCTTGGATGAACCGACGACTGGACTGCACTTTCACGATGTATCCAAGCTATTGGAAGTTCTTCACGAACTGGTTGATACCGGAAATACGGTCGCTGTGATTGAACACAATCTGGAAGTTATCAAGACCGCAGACTGGGTGCTCGACCTGGGCCCTGAAGGTGGCGATGGCGGCGGTGAAATCGTTGCCGCAGGCACGCCGGAGGATATTGCCAGGGAAGAGCGGTCTTATACCGGACATTTCCTGAAAGCTCTTCTGGCACGTCAGGCGGATGAAAAATCAGGACCGCTGCAGGCTGCAGAGTAAGCTCCAAACCCGACCTGTCGCCAACCAGTTCGACTATTAATGCTTGTGGTCGAATTGTGTGCCGGCTTGCAATTTTTGCATGGCTCACATGCAGTCTTTGCGCTCGTAAAAATCCGCCAACATCCTATTTGTTTGTCAACGGAACAATTGACGTTTCGAGCAACCCGGTCAGCCAGAAGCGCTGACATCCTTTGAAGGAATTTGATTATGGATATTCTTGGAAACATCCGTACTTGGAACCGCGTTCGTCAGACACGCAAAGAACTCAGCAGCCTTTCCAACCGTGAGTTGGATGATCTTGGTATCACACGCGGTGATATCCCATTCATCGCACAGCGCGCTTCACGCCGCTAAACACAGCTTCAAGCCGATCACTCCTCCCATTATCGGCTGAAAGAGGTTCAGCTCTTCTCCTCCCAAAAACAGCTGAACCGCAAATAGAACGCTCGCTGCACCTCCTCCCGCAGCGAGCGTTTTTTTGTATGTGAAATCCCAGATTTCAATAGCCTGATTTCAATAGTTAGACGCGTCGTTATTGTCTTTGTACCACGTGGCCAGCAGGAATATTTCCGGCTCGCCACCATTGGCCGTCTTCCAGCTGTCGACCGCCCAGTCGACCCCTTGCCTATCACGCATTCTGGCTGATTTATGCGGGTATCGCCCATCAACCAAAAGGCCCCGCTCAGCATATAGCGACAAGGGTCGGTGGTGGATCAGCAAACCACGGGCATGAAGATACTTCAGATAAGAAATCGTGTTGAGCGACTCATCAACACAGTCCATCTGGCCGCGTTTTTTGGCATTCTTTTGATAGGAAAACTCCACATCCCGCGCAAATCGCAACTGGTTACGCGAAGCGGTTTCCATATAGGCAATCGCCTTCCTCAGGGCCTGGCGCTCCGCTGCTGCCGAAGCACCGCCATCTTCCATAATTTTCTGAAGGTTTTGATCAACTGAATCGTCAAAATTCAATTTGTCCTTGATAATACAACCATATCCCGAACACACGGTCAGTGTTTCAGTTGGCGCTGCATAGGTGGCACCTGCCGTTGATCCGGCCTTTGGAACAGTTCCCGAACAGGCCGCCAAAAGCACACTCACGGCCACCGCACCAACCAGACGCTGCGCAATGGCTACCGAGAATACTGGCCGCATAAAGTGATTGGCAAAACTTAATGACAAATCCGGTTCCCTTCCACGCTGGCGCAATATTGCACAATCAACCGTTGGGTAAATCTCTTTCACCCTCACTTTGTGGTGAAAATGATATGCATGCTGCACATAAATAATGTTGAAACGCACAGCAAGCGGGTTTAAGCCGACGACCATGAGCAAAAAACCAATACATGTGATCGGCGGAGGCCTTGCCGGTTCTGAAGCCGCCTGGCAGCTAGCCCAACGCGGGCTGGAGGTGATTCTCCACGAAATGCGCCCCGTTCGGGGGACCGATGCCCATCAGGGCGATGGTCTGGCAGAACTGGTTTGTTCCAATTCCTTCCGCTCCGACGATTCCTCGGCCAACGCTGTGGGTCTGTTGCATGAGGAAATGCGACGCGCCGGTTCGCTGATCATGTCCTGTGCCGACCAACATAAAGTGCCGGCGGGCTCAGCGTTGGCGGTCGACCGCGAAGGGTTTTCTGCCGCGGTTACTCAGGCGTTGGAATCTCAAGCCAATATCACCATTGCCCGCGAAGAGGTTCCCGGTCTTCCCCCAGAATCCTGGGGATCGTCGATTGTTGCGACCGGACCTTTGACTGCCCCACAACTGGCAGACGACATAGCCAATGAAACAGGTCAGGACGCCCTGTCGTTTTTTGACGCGATTGCGCCAATTGTGCATTTCGATTCCATCGATCTCGACACCGCATGGTTCCAGTCACGTTACGACAAGGTTGGCCCCGGCGGCACTGGCAAGGATTATATCAATTGCCCGATGGACCGCGACCAGTATGAGGCCTTTATCGATGCCTTGATTGGGGGGGAGAAGGCTGACTTCAAGGAATGGGAGAATGTTCCCTATTTCGACGGTTGCCTGCCAATCGAGGTGATGGCCGAGCGGGGGCGCGAAACCTTGCGTCATGGACCGATGAAGCCGATGGGTCTGACCAATGCCCACCAGCCCGATATCAAGGCCTATGCTGTGGTTCAGCTGCGTCAGGACAATGCACTTGGCACGCTCTACAATATGGTCGGGTTTCAAACCAAACTGAAATATGGCCCACAAGTAGAAGTGTTCAGGACCATTCCGGGGTTGGAAAATGCCGAATTTGCCCGCCTGGGTGGATTGCATCGCAATACCTACCTTGATTCGCCCAACCTGCTGGACGAGACCCTGCGCCTCAAATCGCGCCCGCAGGTACGGTTTGCAGGCCAAATCACGGGCTGCGAGGGTTATGTTGAATCGGCGGCGATTGGATTGCTGACCGGCCGTTTTGTGGCCGAGGAATCAGCCGGTCTCACGCCAAGCCTGCCACCGGAAACCACGGCCTTTGGCGCCCTGCTCAACCACATCACCAAGGGGCACATCGCCTATGAAGAAGGAATGGGTAAAAAATCCTTCCAACCGATGAACGTCAATTTTGGTCTGTTTCCGCCAGTCACAATTACCAAGCCGGAAGGACATCAGGGGCGCTGGCGTGGCAAGGAAAAGGGTGCGGCCAAAAAACTGGCCGTGACATCGCGCGCCCTATCCGATGTTGATACCTGGTTGCAGCAATCCAGCGCAGTCGAGGCAGCTCAATAGAATTTGGAGCCGTGACCGGCTCTATGCACTCATCAGACGATCGCCCAGTTCATCGATGACACCTTGCTCATACATGTAATAGCGAGCAGTTCGACTACCGAACTTTTGGAAATAACCATCCCATTCAGCAATGGAAGCCTCAACAATGGCCATTTTCTGCGGCTCATTGCGCAGATCAAATTTCAACCGATTGAGGATGGAATTGGCGTGAACAACGAGTTCCAAACGCACATCTTCATCAAGATCAATCGCCATATTACCGATCTGTTTTAAGCGATGGGCAACGGCTGCGTGAAAATTACATTCCTGAGTCCAGGAAAGGTCTACCTCGGCCTTTGCCGACCAGGCATTAAGAAGGGTTATGGCTTCCATACCACGAAATCGACGTTTCCACTCTTCAATTGGCTTGTCCACGGGCTTCTCCACGAAGAAGATAAAATTGAATGCCCCCCTGACCCGGCACAGATTTTAGGTCACAACCCGTTAAAAAAGTGCCAATCGAGACGTTCAAAATCGCCACAATGCCCATTGTTTTCGCATCTGTGACGGCGATGATCCCCGCTTGAATATCTCCAGTCCAGCCTTTTCGGCGTTTTTCAGGTAAAGCGGCACCAAGGCCAGTGGCTTGAAAGCCCTTCTGCATTCAGGTGCAAGCCCTTGCACGGCATTAAGGGCTTTCATCTGGTGTTCGTGCGCCAGATCAATCAATCCGCCAACGACATCCTGGTGTTTTTCAGTTGGTGCCGCCAAGAACTGCTCTGGTGACATGCCGATTGCTGCCAGTAATTCGTCCGGAACATAGACCTGGCCTCGATTGTGGCTGTGGCCAATATTTTCCAACACGCCGACAATCCCGGTAGCCACACCGCTGTGGCCGCTGGCATTCGCCAGATCTGCGTTGGCGCTGGCCCCCAGGATCAACCCGGCCCATTGGAACAGGCAGCTGCGGGTTTCGCCCAGATAGGCTTCGAAATCGGTTCTGGTGCCCATCGGATCCTGATAAAGGTCAAATATATGCGCCTCCAGCTTTGCCTCAAACCCCGCTATCGGCAGTCGATAATTGTCAATCACCTGCAGCAGCGCCCGGGCGACGGGATGTCCCATCCCCTCGTCACGCCTTTGTCCCTGCAGAACCTCAACCCACCATTGCAATCTCAACTGTCCCGCCATCGGCTCTCCACCGGACAAGGTGATATTGGTGATTTCAACATGGAATGCGTGCAGCGCGATGATCGCGTTGCGACCGTTTTCCGGCAGCAGCAGGTCCGCCAGATAAAAATCGGTGGCCTGAGACTTTAGCAAAGTCAGACAGTGGGCAGCATCTTCCAAATTGATTTGCCCCGACATGATCTAGTCTACCGCTAGCAAAGCGGCACCCACAGCCCGGCCTTCGGCCAGCAACACGTTGAAAGTTCGTGCGGCGGCACCGGTACTCATCGGATCTGCCCGTATGTCCCTGGCAGCCAGAGCTTCGCGCAAACCTGCCGGCAAGGGAACAAGGTCTTTTCCGGTTCCCACGAGCACCAGTTCGAGCCCGGTTTCTCCAAGCACCCGCTGAAACGTATCCAGACTTATGTCTTCAGGCGTGACTGCCGACCAGCCATATATGCCGCTGGGCAGGCATAATATGCTGCCCTTGTGGGACATTTCTGCAAATCGAAAGCCGCCATTACCGTAGGTATCGACTGGTGCACGACCGGGAAAATGTGCCGGACGGATTACCAGTCCTGCTTCCCCTGACCTGCCGCCGCCGCGCCCCGCCAATTATTTGACTTCCTGAGCTTCCTGACCGGAATAAGGAGATGGGTCTGAGCGATCCATGGCGCCCGGACGAAGCTTGAACAGGATCAGAACCGGAGCCGCGATGAAGATTGATGAATAGGTACCGATCAACACGCCGAAGATCATTGCGAAGGTAAATCCTCGCAATACCTCACCACCGAGGAAATAAAGCGCAAGCAATGCCAGCAAGGTGGTGAC
Source organism: Hyphomicrobiales bacterium (assembly GCA_011087605.1). Classification (GTDB taxonomy): domain Bacteria; phylum Pseudomonadota; class Alphaproteobacteria; order Rhizobiales; family Rhizobiaceae; genus Pseudahrensia. The sequence continues at coordinate 31,048 of JAALLE010000028.1, read as the reverse complement.
AGATGTCAGCACGGTACGCGACAATGTATCGTTGATCGACATGTCGAGCAGCTCGCGGATCGGCTTCTTCTTATATTTTCGCAGATTCTCACGTATTCGGTCATACACCACCACCGTGTCGTTCAGCGAATAGCCGACAATGGTCAATATTGCCGCAATAGATGACAGCGAGAATTCCAGTTGCAACACGGCAAACATGCCAATCGTCAGGATCACATCGTGCAATGTGGCGGCGACAGCGCCCAAGGCAAACTGCCATTCAAAACGGAACCAGATATAGACCATGATCGCCAACAATGACGCGATAACCGCAATTGTACCAGCTTGTGCGAGTTCGCCTGACACCGTTGGTCCGACAACCTCCTGTCGCCGGAACGTGTGATCATCGTCCATAACATCGCGCACTTTAGCCAATGCCGATTGCTCTGAATTGTCACCACCACCCTGACTCTCAATGCGGATCAACACTTCATCTGGTGCGCCAAATTCCTGAACCTGCACATCGCCAAGATTGAGATCGGAAAGGCGGCCACGAATATCACCGAGATCAGCCACGGCCGACTTGGACTTATACTCAATCAGCGTACCACCACGAAAATCAATACCGTAGTTCAGGTTCACAGCAACGAACATCACGAGTGAACCAACCAGCAACACTGCTGACAACGGGAATGACAATTTGCGATAGATCATGAACGCCAACTGGGTGCCGGCCGGAACCAGCTTTATGAATCGTTTTGGCAATTCCTTGGGGCGCAGATAGCGCAGCCACAGTGTCACCAACAGGCGCGTCAGGGTAAAGGCGGTGAACACTGAGGTTACAATACCAATAGCCAATGTGACCGCAAATCCCTTGATCGGACCGGAGCCTAGATAGAACAGGATAAAGGCCGCAATCAGCGTGGTGATGTTGGCGTCAAGGATGGTGCCAAGTGCCTGACGAAAGCCTGTATCAATCGCCTGAACGAGTGACCGCCCTGACCGTCTTTCTTCGCGAATGCGCTCGTAAATCAACACGTTGGCGTCAACCGCCATACCCATCGTGAGAACAATACCGGCAATACCGGGTAACGTCAGCGTGGCGCCGATAACCGACAGTAAGCCGATGATGATAATATTCGCAGCCAGTGCGATATTGGCAATGATGCCCAGCGTTCCATAGGCCAGCAGCATGAAGACGACGACCAGAACGCCGGCAACCATTGAGGCAGTTTTACCAGCATTGATGGAATCAAGGCCAAGGCCCGGACCAACGGTTCTTTCTTCAACAAATGTGATCTCGGCCGGCAGCGCGCCAGCACGCATCAACACCGCCAGATCATTGGCGGACTGGGCCGTGAAACTGCCCGAAATTTGCCCCGAACCACCACAAATCGCGTCCCGGATGACCGGCGCCGATATGGAGGTGTCGTCCAGCACAATCGCAAAGCGCTTGCCGACATTGGCGGAGCTGTATTTACAAAAGCGCTGGGAATTCTTGTTGTCAAAGCGGAAAGTTACGATCGGCTCATTGGTCCGCTGATCAAAACCGGGCTGTGCATCTACGAGCCCCTCGCCCGGAATTTTCGGTGCTTTTTCGATCAACACATTGGCTTCGCCGCTTTCCTCATCAGATGTCGGAATGACCTTGAAACCAACAGGTGGACGGTTGGCCAGCGCGTCAGCAGCACTCATCGTGTCGCTGACTTCATGAAACCCAAGCTTGGCGGTGGTTCCGATAACTTCTTTAAGGCGCTCGGGATCATCAAACCCTGGAACCTGAACGATAATCCGGTCAACACCTTGTCGCTGAATGATCGGTTCAGTGGTGCCCAATTCATCAACCCGGCGACGAATGACCTCAATGGACTGGGAAACGGCAGAACGCAGACGTTCTTCAATGCCCTCTTCGGTCAGTGTGAATTCCAGAACCCCGACAGACAGTTCGGTCTGTTCAACTTCAACAATTCCCAGACCACCAAGCAGCGTACCTGTCGGCACAACCGGCGTCAGCAGGGTCGCCAGGCGTTCCTTGGCAGCCGTCGCATCTTCCGGTTTCAGCAAGCGCAGGGTGACTTTGTTGCCCACAGCACGAATGCCGCTATATCCCAATGGGCCCTGAGTGCGATCCCGCATCAAAGAGCGCACATCACTTTCAAGGTTTTCAAGTCGCTCTTCTGCAATATCAGACTGCTGAACTTTTACCTGCAGATGCACACCACCTTGAAGATCAAGGCCCAGCGATACCTGATTTTTCGGCATCCAGCTTGGCAATGCGTCCAACGTCGATTGCGAAAACAGATTGGGCGAGGCGAGCAAGACGCCGAACAACACGGCCACAAGAATGGCAATCATCTTGGTGGGTGTAAAATGCAACATGCGTCAGGCGCTCCAGATGAGGTTGGGCAGATGGTTCGGCCAGATGGTTCGGCCAGATAATTTGGCCAGATAATTTGGAATGGAACGAGCGTTCCAATCCAGACTTATTTTTTGTCGTCAGCTTTGTCAGCCTTGGCAGCCTTGGCAGCCTTCGTCGTCGACTTCGCTGCCGGCTTCGTTTTGGTGCTTTTTGCAGGCTTGGCATTGTCATTTTTGGGCGCATCACCCTTGACACGTACATCGGCCAGCATTGACCGCAAGGCCCGCACTTTGACATCGGGCGCGATCTGCACTTCGACTTCCGCGTCATCAATAACCTTGGTTACTTTGCCAACCAATCCACCGCCGGTCACAACTGTGTCATTGCGGCGAACATTCGACAGCATTTCAGTGCGAGCTTTCTGCTGTTGGCGTTGTGGCCTGATGACCAGGAACCACATGATGCCGCCAACCAATATCAATGGGAACAGAAGCTCCAGGATGCCGCCACCGGCTCCACCGGCTGTTTGCGCGTAAGCAGGAGTGATAAACATGATAAGCCTCTATTTTGGTTGATTCACGAGGGCGCGGGATAAGCGCCTAAAACATTGCGCGGAATATAGTCATCACGCGCCCCAATGCAATAACAGATGCGGCGATTGTTGCGATCAATGCGAAACAGCCAATCACTTTCTTCACCTTCCTCCCAGACCGTGTTAGAGCCGGTCAACACGAAATTTGCAGCACTTTACAATGGCCAAAACACCTTCCGATCCGATATCGCTCCTCAACGACAAGCTCGACAAGCTTAACAGCCTGCTGGAACGCGCCGTTCCTGCAGCCCAACCTGCTCTCGATCTCGATGTGGCAGACGCCTTTGTCTGGAACGCTTCCAGCCAATATTTGCAGCCGGTTCCAAAAGTAAATCGCGTGGAAATGGTGCTTTTGAAAGGGATTGATACGGTTCGAGACATACTGATTGAAAATACCCGCCGGTTTGCCCAGGGGCATTCAGCCAACAATGCCCTGTTATGGGGTGCCCGTGGCATGGGTAAGTCTTCACTGGTCAAGGCGGCGCACGCGACAATCAACTCTGATCTGCCTACCGGATCTCACCCGTTGAAACTGATTGAAATCCACCGGGAAGACATCGACAGCCTGCCGGACCTGCTTGGTCTCATTCGCGACAGCGATTATCGATTTATCCTGTTTTGCGATGATTTGTCATTTGATCAGGACGACACGAGCTACAAAGCGCTCAAGGCGGCGCTGGACGGGGGTGTTGAAGGACGGCCGGAAAATGCCATTTTTTATGCGACGTCCAACCGTCGGCATCTGATGCCGAGAGACATGATCGAAAATGAACGGTCTACCGCGATCTCTCCCAGCGAAGCGGTTGAAGAAAAAGTTTCCCTCTCGGACAGATTCGGTCTCTGGCTAGGTTTTCACAAATGCAACCAGGATGATTATCTGGCGATGGTTGCCGGATACGTTGACCATTTCAATTTGGGTGTCGAACTTGAAGAAATCCGCGGCGATGCGCTGGAATGGTCGACCACCCGCGGCAGTCGGTCCGGACGGGTGGCCTGGCAGTATGTAGTCGATCTGGCCGGAAGGCTCGGCAAAAGCCTCAATTAAACCGGTTTCAAACTCGTCAAATCAGCGATCGAGATGCTTCAACGGGTTGACCGGGTTTGAATCCTTGCGCAGCTCAAAGTGAAGCTTTGGAACACCCGCATTGCCGCTGCGACCGGACTTGGCGATCGTTTGACCGCGCGCCACTTTCTGACCCCGACGCACAAGATTTGCGCTGGAATGGGCGTAGGCCGAGACCCAGCCATTGTTATGGCTGACCAGGATGAGATTGCCGAAATCTTCCAGTTCCGATCCGGCATAAATGACTGTGCCCTTCTGGCTGGCTTTTACCGGCGTGCCGATGGGCATTGAAATATCTATGCCGTCATTGGTACCGGATCCCAATCGTTCACCGAACTTGGAAATGACACGTCCTTCAGCAGGCCAACGGAAAGCAGCACTTTTGTTGACAACCGGCTGAGTGGCCGTTTGCTTTGCAGGCGTTATGCTGGCAACAGATTGATTTGAGTTCGAGTCAACCTGCTTGATGGTCCGTGTTTTTGTATTCGATGCGGGAATGCTTCCGGTCCGAGTTGTATCGAGTTCGGGTTGAACAACTGTACCGGCTGCAGGAATAATCAGAGTCTGACCAAGCCGCACCGTATTGTCGCTCATATTGTTGCTCGCCCGAATGGCGGCCATTGACGCACCAGTGCGATAGGCAATGCCTGACAATGTATCGCCGGATTTGACGACATAGTGCGAAGTTTGCCCGGTTGCAGCAAGTTTGGGCTGCGCTTGAACAGTGGCGGTTTTTGGTTGGCTGGCGACATTGGCGGTGCGCACTTTGGGGACAGCGACGCGACCACGAGGTTGTCCCTGAAAACCGCGAGAAGCCCGCGATGCCTTGGTAATTGGATGATTATCCGGCGCTGAAATCGGTGCTTTGCTGGAATAATTGTAGGTCGGAATCAATATCTGTTTTCCGGCCTCAACCGAATTCGCATCGCTGATCTGATTGGCGCTCATGATTGCTGAAACCGGCACACCATAGCGACGTGACAGATTGTAGAGGGTTTCACCGGATCTGACGGTGACCCGTGTGCCTTTTGATGAGTCCCAACCGATCGACTTGGTGGTTTTTGGTTCGTCCGTCACAGCGCCCGTGACGATGCTGTCGGTGTTGTTTACCCGCAGCGGAGCAACCCGAGATTGCCGTGGTTGCAATACGATGGGTTGAGTTTTTGCGGTGCGCTGCGGCATTGGCTGGCTGGATTCGACAGGTGGTAATGCCGAGCGGTTTATTGTCGGAGATTGTGAAGGAGGAGTGACCTTCAAAGAGGCATAGCGCCCAGGTTTTGAATAGCTGCTTTGTGGACGATAACCGCCACCGTCGCCGCTATCACCGCCGCTGCGCTTGGCCACGTGAATGTTGGGCTGGCGAGGATCATATTCATCACCATAGTTCGATAACCGAGTTGGCCGATCGCCAATGATCTGACTTTGATTGGAAGTGTTGGTGATCGACGCCGTTGTCAACGTATCCAGACGCATGACGTCGTTGCTACAGGCTGTTGCAAAGCTCAACAGAACAACAAGGGATGAAGCTTTCGATAGCGCGCTAAACCGTCGCGCGAGAATGTTGGTACGCATAACTCTTCCACGGACTACTCAATACTGGTCCGTGATTAGAACCCATCAACGTTAATCTGCGGTTAAGCTAACCAAATGGTTACGAGGAACCATGCAACAAAATACTTCAAAGAGCCTTTGCGATGCCCTGCTCCAGCGGATTGCAATGAATGGGAAATAAATCCGTGCGGTCAAACCGGCTACCGACCTTGGTCAACCGCACGGCCATTTGTTGCCCGCCCGGGGGGCCGATAACCGTGACCGCAATGCCGCCGGAAACCAGTTGTTCAAGCAAAAACCGTGGCATTGATTCAAACGATGAGTCGATAATTATTCGATCATAAAGCCCTTGCCCGACCGGATTTGACGAACCGTCGGCCTGGACCATAGTGACATTGGTCAGCCCCAACCGCCCCAGACGGTCTTTGGCCGCTTCCAGCAGCACGTGATAGCGATCTACGGAAAACACCTTTTTGGCAAGTCGGGCGAGCAGCGCGGTCTGATAACCGCTACCGGTGCCGATCTCCAATATTGAATGCGATGGTTCGACTTTAAGCGCGTCCACCAGCCGGATGGTCATTTCGGGCGGCAACATGGTTTGGCCGCAGGCCATTGGCAAGGTTTGCGGTTTCCATGCCTGATCAAAATACCGCGCCGGGACGAATTGTTCATGCGGTACGGATTCGATGAGTTTGACGAAATTCTGATCAACAATTCCAATCTCACGCAATCTCAGCATCAGGGCCACAATGGCCTCGGGAAATGAATGACCCTGATTGCTCACAAATCTATCCTCCCAATTCCTGGCTGAGCCTATCAAGAATTTGATGGTGGGTCATGTCCATTCGGACCGGAGTGACGGCAATCTGATTATTGACCAACGCATCAATGTCCGTCCCCGGTTGATGGATCGGAGGTTTGCCAATGAATTCCAGCCAGTAGTAAGGATGACCGCGACCGTCAGCCCTCTCGCCGATCCCCAAGCCATGTTCAAACTTGCCCTGCGTCACAATAGCGTGCCCCCTGGCTTCTTCAGGAGGACAATTGGGAAAATTGACGTTGATCAACGTGTCTTTTGGCAGGTCGACATCAATCAGTTTTGCCAACAGTTCAGGCGCCAGTTTTTCCGAAGTTTCCCAGGGAATATTCCGCGAACCGTCAAAATTATAGGATTGCGACAAAGCAATAGATTTGATGCCCAGCAGCGTCCCTTCCATGGCTCCAGCAACTGTACCTGAATAGGTTACGTAGTCACCCACATTTTGACCCGCATTGACGCCCGACAGAACAAGGTCCACCGGTCCGTCAACCAGTTGACGCACACCCATGATCACACAATCGGTAGGCGTTCCGGTTACGGCAAAGCTCTTTTCGCCAACTTCGCGCGCCCGCAAAGGGTGGTTCAGGGTCAACGAGTGTGCCAAACCACTTTGATCGGTCTCTGGGGCAACGATCCAGATATCATCAGAAAGCGTGCGCGCAATCTGCTCCAGAGCAGTCAATCCATGCGCGTGGATGCCATCATCATTGGTCAGCAATATCCGCATCAGTTAGATTCAATCCGGGTAATTCCACCCATATATCGTCCCAGAACCTGCGGCACTCTGATCGAACCATCCTGATTTTGAAAATTCTCCATCACCGCAATCAATGCCCGCCCCACTGCGATGCCCGAACCGTTCAGCGTGTGGCAATAGCGCAATTGCTTGTCGCCCTCAACGCGGTAACGGGCGTTCATGCGGCGGGCTTGAAAATCGCCACATACGCTGCAGGACGAGATTTCCCGGTAGGCGTTTTGTCCCGGCAACCAGACTTCAATGTCGTAGGTCTTGTGGGCACTGAAACCAAGATCGCCGGTGCATAGTGTTACCACACGATAATGCAGCCCCAACTGCTTCAGCACTTCTTCCGCACACGACAACATGCGTTCATGCTCGGCATTTGAACTTTCAGCATCGGTGATCGAAACAAGCTCAACCTTGGAAAATTGATGCTGGCGCAACATTCCACGCGTGTCACGACCTGCCGAACCCGCCTCTGCCCGAAAGCAGTTTGTCAGCGCTGTATATCGGCGCGGCAGATAGTCGGCGGGAACAATTTCCTCACGCACAATGTTGGTCAATGGCGCCTCTGATGTTGGAATCATCCAGCGTCCGTCGGTGGTTTTGAACAGATCTTCCTCAAATTTAGGAAGATTGCCGACACCATACAGAACTTCCTCGCGCACCAATACCGGCGGTGAAACCTCGGCATAACCATGTTCCGTAGTGTGCAGGTCCAACATGAATTGGCCCAAAGCCCGTTCCAGACGTGCCAGGCCATTGTTTAGGAGAACAAACCTGCTGCCAGACAGTTTTGCTGCCGTGTCGAAATCCATCTGGCCGAGCGCCTCGCCCAACTCAAAATGTTCCTTGGGATCGAAATCCAGTACTGGTTTGTCGCCGACCAGGCGAATCTCGACATTGTCGTCCTCATCCTCACCAACCGGCACATCCTCATAAGGGATGTTGGGCAGCACAGACAAAGCGTCCGACACCGCCTTCGACAGGGTTTTTCCTTCTTCTTCGCCAGTTTGCAGAAAGGACTTCAGTTTGGCGACTTCGGCGATGGCCTTTTGAGCCGCCTCTTCGTCACCGGCACCCTTGGCCTTGCCAATTTCCTTTGATGCGCGGTTGCGCTCTTCCTGAGCTTCCTGCAGTTTTGAGATATGAGCTCTGCGATTGTCGTCGAGCTGAACCAGCGATTCCGCCTGCGGGGGTAGACCTCGCAAGTTCATAGCTTCATCAAAAGCTTTAGGTTTTTCTCGTATCCATTTGATATCAAACATTTAGACGACCATAATTGTTGCCAATCCACCGGTAACGAAAAAGTGCGGAATATCAGGTGGCAGAGGCTTCCTGCGCGGCCCGTTTCCGCTCAATGAGTCGGGTGGCATAGATGGACAGTTCGTAGAGAAGCAATGTCGGAACTGCAAGGCCGATTTGGCTTACCGGATCAGGCGGGGTCAGAACCGCCGCAGCCACAAAAGTCAAAACCACCGCATATTTGCGCTTGCTCTTCAGCCCTTGCTCACTCACCAGCCCGGCTCGGGCCAAAAGCGAAATGACCACCGGCATTTGAAACACCAGGCCGAAGGCAAAGATCAGCGTCATGATCAGCCCCAGATATTCGCTGACTTTGGGCAGCAGTTCGATGGTGGTGGTCACTTCCGGACCTGTCAGCTGCATCGATAGGAAGAAGGTCATCGCCAACGGCATGACAACAAAGAACACCAACGATGCCCCCATGAAAAACAATATCGGGGTCGCAATCAAAAACGGTAAAAACGCCTGACGTTCATTCTTGTACAAACCAGGAGCAACAAATTTGTAGATTTGCGCGGCAATTACCGGAAACGCGATAAACAGCGCGGTAAACAGGGCAATTTTCAACTGAGCAAAGAAGTATTCCTGGGGCGCAGTAAAAATCAGTTTCAGGTTCTGATTTTCCCCGGCCGCCCTTTCGTAAGGGATGACCAGAATTTGAAAAATCTGGTCAGCGAAAATGAATGCGACAATAAAAACAATAAATACCGCGATCAAAGCCTTGATCAGACGCTGGCGCAGCTCAATGAGGTGTTCGACCAGCGGCGCGGCGCTTTCTTCAATATCTGCTTCGCTCATGCCTTGGCCTTCTTGGTCGCCTTAGCGGTGGCTTTTTTGGCAGCTGGCTTTTGCGCAGCTTGTCGCTCAGTGGCTGGCTTCCTGGTCGCAACTTTCTTGGCAGCGGTTTTGCTCGCCGCTGGCGCCTTGTCCTTACCGGACCGCGCGGCCGGTTTCTTAGCCTTGGCCTTAGCCGGAGCGACCTTTGCTTTGGCTTTTGTGGCCGATGCCTTTTGAGCCGTAGCCTTTGTTTTTGATGATTTTTTCGGTGCAGCTGAGTTTTTGGCAGAAGTTTTTCCAGGAGCCCCGCCGAAACCGGGAACCGCATTGACGCCGGAACTTGGTGGCAACTTGGCTTGCTCTTCTTCTGCCTTGCGCTGTTTTTCCAGCGCCGCTTCCACGTCAATCTCAACGGGCGGATCTAATTCCGGCGCTTTGCTCTCATCAAACAAGGTGTCAGCATCGTAATCGGTTGCCTTTTCGACGGAGCCTTTGACCTCATCAAGTTCAGACTTCAGAGGGTTCAGCTTATCCTTGATCTGCTTGGTCGGGTCGAGCTTGCGCACATCGTCAATGGCGCTCTTCACGCCATCCAGTTCGGCATCTTTCAATGCATCATCAAACTGACGCTGGAAATCTCCAGCCAGTGCACGGATTTTTTTGACGCTTTTGCCAAACGTGCGCAGCATTGCCGGCAGCTCTTTCGGGCCAACAAACAATATGGCCACAACAGCCACCACCAGCATTTCCGTCCAGCCGATATCAAACAAGGCCAGGCTCCAAGCGTGTCGAAAGGGTCATTACATCAAGCGTCGAAGGGGCAAATTCACCTAGCTGGTTTTGGTTTTTTCGTTGACAGCGTCAACGACCTTATCCTTGCCGTCTTCAATTTTGTCGGCGACTTCTTCCTCAGTATCGTTGAGGCCTTTCTTGAAGGAATTGATGCCCTTAGCAACATCACCCATCAGATCGGAAATCTTGCCCCGGCCAAAAAGCAACACGACAACCACTGCAATAATTACAATCTGCCAAATGCCAATTTGTCCCATATGTCCAGCTCCTATTTGGCCTTGGCACTTCTATCGCCAAAACCTGAAATATTTAATTTGACGCAACCTAGCCAAAGCTTTGCCGCGTCGCAACACACCAAAAGTCGTGCATCGAATGAATGCACCCATGTTGCGTCAGATATGGGGTCAATTTGCGACTTATCCAGCCGAAAATACAAATGCGCCGTGTTTTTTCGGAGTAAGCACAACATCATCACCCACCTGAAGGTGATGAATCACTTCCGAACCGACCGCCACGCGAGTACGTATCGGCGTGTCGTATCCGCTGATCCCGACGTTCAGATGGTTATGGTCACCAGAAAAATTCATCGACAAAATACGCCCCGGCACGCCACTGCCCTCACCCGATGATTTAGCAATTTCAATTGCACCCACTCGAATGGCTGCAACGACGTCGTCTCCGTTGCTGAATTCACCAGCCTCTATTCGGCCCAATGGTGTCTGAACTGCAGCTTGCGTTACCCGGCCCGCGAAAATGTTCAGTTCGGAAAAGAAACCCGCCGCAAACAGACTGTTGGGCTTGTAGTAGAGATCCTGCCCACTGCCCGCCTGTTCCAGCCTGCCTTCGTTCAACAGTGCAATCTGATCTCCCATACGCAAGGCCTCTTCTGGGTCATGAGTGACGATGACTGAAGTGGCCCGTGTTTCGCGCAATATTCCCAGCGTTTCATCACGCATCATATCGCGCAATCGCGCATCAAGACCGGAAAACGGCTCATCCATCAGCAGAACTCCGGGTCTTGGGGCCATCGCCCGGGCCAGAGCCACCCTTTGCTGTTCTCCACCGGACAGATTGTGCGGAAAATCGCTGGCCCGGTCCGCCAGACCAACCCGGTTCAGCATCTTCCCGGCCTGCTCCATGCGCGCCTCGCGTCCAAGGTGACGCAGTCCGAACAGAACATTGTCCAAAATGTTCAAGTGAGGAAACAGCGCATAGTCCTGAAATACCAGGCCAATGCCACGCTTTTCAGGCGGCATGAATATCTTGTCGCCACAGATTTCACGGTCATCGAGCAGAACCCGCCCCGCCGTCTGGCGCTGCATTCCAGCTGCAATCCGCAAGAGACTGGTTTTGCCGGAACCCGACGGCCCCAGCAAACAGGTTACCGAGCCAGAAGGCGCAGTCAGCGAAACATTTTTCAGAATTGGCGCGTCTTCGATATCGTAGCAGACATCATCGAAGGTCAGCTCGTGCGGGATGGAAACGCCGGCAGTATTCGGCACGCCCCAGCGAGCTGGAATCTGTTGTTGCAGTCTCACCGTGTCAGATTTCATCGCGCGGTCTTTGGCCAGGCTTGCCGCCCGACAGGGTCGAATTGAAGTTTCTCCCCTCATGGCACGGACAAACAAAACAATGCAAGTACCGGTTCAACTGGACCGAGCCTGCTGCCTCATGTGTCACTTACGCTCCAATCCGCACACCGTTTTCAACAGTGTAGGTAGGTTCATACATTGTTACCAATTCTTCAGCCGCAGAAGGGTGAAGCGCCATGGTACGGTCGAAGTCGGCTTTGGTACTGCCCATTTTCATTGGAATCGCCAATATCTGGGCCATTTCGCCAGCGTCTGGTCCCAAAATGTGAGCGCCGATCACCTTGTCGGTTGCGACATCCACGATCAGCTTCATCAGCATGCGGCTGTCGCGCCCGGACATGGTGTGTTTCATCGCCCTGAAGTTCGCCCGAAACACATTCAGTTTCTCAAACTTCTGTCCGGCCTCCGCCTCTGTCATACCAACAGTGCCGATTTCCGGGTGCGAGAACACCGCCGTTGGGATCATCTCATGATCCGGTTGCTGGGGATCATCGCGAAATTCGGTCGCCACAAAACACATCGATTCATGGATCGCCACCGGAGTCAGCTGAACCCGGTCGGTCACATCCCCCACTGCCCAGATGTGATCAACATTGGTGCGCGAATAGTCATCAACCTTGATATAGCCACGATCATCCGTGGCAACGCCAGCCATATTCAGTCCGAGACTGTCAGTCAGTGGCAAACGACCGAGGGCAAACATCACCTGATCCACCTCCAGAACTTCACCGCCCGAAAGCGTGGCTTTTCGCTTGTCGTGGTCGCCCAGTTCCAGCTTGCTTATTTGCTGTTCGGTAATGATACGAATACCGCGCTTTATATACTCTTCGTGCAGCAATTCACGCACATCATCATCAAAGCCACGCAGGATTTCAGGACCGCGATAGACAATCGTTGTGTCCACACCCAAACCGTTAAAAATACCGGCGAATTCAACGGCGATATAACCAGCGCCGGATATCAGGATACTTTTCGGCAATTCCTTGAGATCAAATGCCTGGTCAGAGATTATTCCCAGCTCGTGCCCTTCAAGCGATGTGTGGCGATTGGGTGTTCCACCAACGGCAATCAGGATGCGCTGGGCTGTGATCATCCGGTTTTCAGCGCTCAACCAGATATCATGGGGCCCCCGCAATTCGGCGCGTGTATCTAACACGTCCACCTGATTGGCGTTCAATCCTTTTTTGTAGAGGCCTTCAAGACGGGTAATTTCCGCCTCCTTGTTGGTGACCAGTTTTTTCCAGTCGAAACTGGCTTCACCGACCGTCCAGCCATAACCGGCAGCATCTTCAAAATGCTCATGAAAGGTGGAGGCATATACATAAAGCTTTTTGGGTACGCAGCCGCGTATCACGCAGGTGCCGCCAAAACGGCTTTCTTCGGCAACCCCGACCTTGTGACCGAGTGCGGCTGTTCGATTGGCGGCCCGAACGCCACCCGATCCGCCACCTATGACGAATAAATCGTAGTCATATGCCATGGGAATTTCCTGTCACATTTGCCCAAAAATGCTTGCCGTCATCGCAATCGCCGCCATCGCCGCCATCGTCGCCATCCCCGCCGGCAGCGGCGGGCAGCGGCGAGCAGCGGCACCGCAAGTCAGTTGCCGCTGGCAGTAAGTTTTTTCGTGGAGTTGGCGGCCAAATCTCTATTGATGCCGTTTGCCCAAATTCGGGCAGCTTTGCCCAATTCACGCGCCAATACCGGGGTCGCTTTGAGATACTTTGTACCGGTTGGCGTGTTGAAAAAGTCCGCCAGCGCCTGAAGCTCGGCTTCGTCGAAAGAATTGGCAAACAGTCGGGCCGCTTCCAGCTCAAGATCAGCGCGACGCGGTGCCAGTGCGATAGCTTCTTCATCGACGATATTTGAAATTCGCTCCGCCTGATCGGGGCTGTCGCGGGTCAGCAGGTTTTTCAGTTGTGCGGACGCATCAAACAATATGGCATCGAATGAATCTGTTGCTCGGGTCGCCTCAATTGCTTCTCGGGCTTTGGACAAATGGGCTTCTGTGTGTTCCTGGGCAAAGCTCGGGGTCGCAAAAACCGTCAACGCGAGCGTAACGGAACAAATAACGGATTTGACAAACATGTGGGCTCAGGCTCCAGATTCTTTAATTTTTATTGTGTGTTGAGCGATCCGTTGGATCAATCAATACTATTTAGGGTCGCACGGCAGCTTCTACAATGCGAGCACCACTTTCACTCGATATTATTGCGCGACTGGCCAGACCGGTAAATAGTCCATGTTCGACAACTCCAGGAATCGCATTTAACGCAACCGCAAGTGCTTCTGGATCGACAATACGGCCAAAAGATGCATCAACGATGTAATGTCCACCATCGGTCAAGTAGGGTTGCTCCGCGGCGTCCATGCGTAATTTCAGAGTTCCGGAAAGATCAAGATTGCCTGCACACCGGTCAATCAGCTGACGCGTGGCCAACAATCCAAATGGATTGACTTCAATTGGCAGCGGATAAGCGCCCAGAGGGTCAACAAGTTTGCTGTCATCGGCAATCACCAACATATCATCGGATGCAGCCGCGACAATTTTCTCCCGCAGCAATGCGCCACCGCCGCCCTTGATCAACGCAAGCTGCGGATTGATTTCATCGGCCCCGTCAATGGTCAGGTCAAGATGCGGCGTTTCATCCAGCGTTGTTAGCGGAATCGACAGTTTTTCGCACATGATACGGGTGCGTTCCGATGTGGGAACTCCGATTATGGAAAGCCCGGTCGCAACCTTTTCTGCAAGGACTTCGATGAATGCTTCAGCGGTGGATCCTGTGCCGATGCCAAGCTTCATGCCGTCATCGACAAAGTCCAGCGCAGCAATTCCGGCAATTTGTTTTAGATTTTTGCTCATAATGCCGCCGGTACCACGGCAGGTGGATGCACACCATCCCAATATGATGTAATTAACCTCAAAATCCCCCGATGAAACGATTCTTCCATGACAACTACCCCACGCCTGGTCATTTTTGACCTCGACGGTACTCTCGTCGACAGCAATCGCGATCTGATTCCTGCCCTCAACAAAGCCACCGCAACCGAAGGACTGCCACATATTTCAATGGAAGATGTCGGCCATGTTGTGGGCAAGGGCGCACTGCAAATGATCGAAAGAGCCTTTCACTTCCACGGCCGTGAGCTGGAAGTCGGCGGTGCGATTCATAAACACCTGCTGGACCGGTTTGTTGAATTCTATGAACAGAATTTGTCGGATGAAACAGTGTTCTTTCCCGGCACCTTGAAAGCTTTGGACAAATTGAGCGAGGACAGTTGGCAACTGGCAGTCTGCACCAACAAATATGAGCGTCTTGCCCGCAAACTGCTGGAGCAACTCGGTGAAGCCAACAGATTCCCGGTGATTACCGGCGGCGATACGTTTGAAGTTAAAAAACCCGATCCCCAACACCTGATCGAAACTGCAAATCTGGCCAATGTCTCACCAGAACATTGCATAATGGTCGGCGACAGCGTCAACGATATTGCCGCCGCACAAACCGCCAACATGCCGGTAATTGCCGTCGATTTTGGTTATAGCGATGTGCCGGTTGAGGAGTTAAATCCCGACAGAATTATTTCTCATTTCGATGAGCTTGGTGCTGCAGTATCGGACCTGTCCAAAAGTTGAGCATCACCAGCGGGCGTGCCTTTCATTCAAAGCGTCATCGCCCGGGTCACTTCTTCTTGCGTAAATTTCAGCAGCTTGGCGACCCGTTCGACAAATGTCACTTCGGTTTCGTGCATGCGACCATCGGCAAAAACCATTTCCCACATGTGAGAAATCAGATCGATTAGTTCTTCACGCTCCAGCTCAGCCAACAATATTTTGGCCAGTTGCTGCATGACTTCATCGTTAAAAGCATGGCCGCTGGCGTGATCGATTAGATCTTCCACCTGCGCTTCCTTAAGATCAAAGTCATCGCTCAATATTCGAGCCAGTCTTTGATGCTCATGGGGATGTTGATGGCCATCAGATGGCATCACCATGAACAGGAAATAAGCCACTGCGCTGCGGGCAGGAAACGAGGCATCGGATTCACGCTGCCGTAAAAGTTCTCGATCAAAGGAAACCATGAACCGTGCCCATCTTTTGCATTCATCCTGGCATCACTAAAGGCACAGGTTTTGTTCAAGTCAAATCCGTGTGACAGATATTTATCCAATTAAACCAATCGCTGCCGCCGGAATCTCCATTTCCATTGATAATCCGCCTTGAACACGCCCCCATGCAGGCGATAAGGAAAGGTAATTGATGTCTGGAACCCTGCTCATGACCGCACAAAAATCGCCAATCTCAAACCATGTCGAATTGTTCCCGCTGGGCGAAGACACAACGCCCTATCGCAAGCTGACCGACGAATATGTCAGTACTATTGAGATTGATGGCAAATCGTTTTTGAAGATCGACCCGGAAGCCATTCGCCTGTTGGCAGAAGAGGCTTTTGCGGACATCAATCACCTGTTGCGACCCGGACATCTGGCCCAGTTGGCCTCCATTCTTGATGACCCGGAAGCCACGCCGAATGATCGTTTCGTGGCATTTGACCTTTTGAAAAACGCCAATATCGCCGCCGGTGGTGTATTGCCCATGTGCCAGGACACAGGAACAGCTATTGTCATGGGCAAGCGCGGACGCGCCGTATTGACCTCCGGGGCTGACGAAGACGCCATAAGTCAGGGCGTGATGGACGCCTACTTCAAAAAGAACCTGCGCTATTCGCAACTTGCCGCAATTTCAATGTTCGAGGAACAAAACACCAAGAACAATCTGCCGGCCCAGATCGACATTTATTCCGAAGGCGAGGATGCCTACAAGTTTCAGTTCATCGCCAAGGGCGGTGGGTCGGCCAACAAGACGTTTTTCTATCAGGGCACACCATCACTTTTAACTCATGACCGAATGATCGATTTTCTGCAGGAGAAAATCCTCACCCTGGGAACCGCCGCCTGCCCTCCCTATCACCTGGCTATCGTTATTGGCGGAACATCGGCAGAGCAAAATCTGAAGACTGTCAAAATGGCGTCAACCCGTTATCTCGACAGCCTGCCCCGGCAGGGTTCTGAAACCGGCCACGCCTTTCGTGATGTGGAAATGGAATCCGAAATTCACAAACTGACTCAGAATATGGGCGTTGGCGCTCAATTTGGTGGCAAGTATTTCTGCCACGACGTGAGGGTTATCCGTTTGCCCCGCCATGGTGCATCGCTTCCAATCGGACTTGGCGTTTCGTGCTCTGCTGATCGCCAGGCCATTGGTAAAATCACCAGCGAGGGTGTTTTTCTGGAAGCGCTGGAAACCGATCCGGCGAAATATATTCCTGACATCGACGAATCAGAATTTACCAGCCACGTGGTGAATATCGACCTGCAACAACCGATGAAGGATATTCTGGCTGAACTGAGCAAACACCCGGTCAAGACGCGGTTGGCCTTGAATGGAACGATAATTGTTGCCCGTGACCTGGCGCATGCCAAGATTCGGGCCCGGTTGGAAGCAGGCGAAGACATGCCTGAATATATGAAAGATCATCCGGTTTATTATGCCGGTCCGGCAAAGACTCCCGATGGCATGGCTTCGGGATCATTCGGCCCGACCACCGCCGGCAGAATGGATTCATTTGTCGACCAGTTCCAGTCGTTCGGCGGTTCAATGGTGATGTTGGCCAAGGGCAATAGGTCACGACAGGTACGCGACGCCTGCAAGCAGCATGGCGGATTCTATCTTGGCTCGATTGGTGGACCGGCTGCGAGATTGGCGCAGGACTGCATCAAAAAAGTGGAAGTCGTGGAATATCCGGAGCTTGGCATGGAGGCGGTTTGGAGGATCGAAGTAGAGAATTTTCCGGCATTCATCGTCATCGACGACAAGGGCAATGACTTCTTCCAGGAATTGAATCTAGGCTAGTATCCCGCATCACTCGACGGCGTATCTGCTCGTTTGCGGGGCAACTCATAAAGCAGATGACGTAATCGTCATCAATTTTCCCTTAATTGGATCAATTTTCAGTGCACTTTTGTAGTTTTACGAACTATAAAAGTGCAAGGGCGACTCGTTTTCATATTGTGCAAGAAGTCACAGACACAAGATGTAGGGCCTGCGATGATGAGTAAGAACACGCTGGGAGAATCCAAAATGAAAATTCGAAAGACTGCGATCAGAGCCGCACTTTGCGGTTTCGCGGCTGCGCTGGCAGCAACCTTCACAATTCCAACGAGCGTCTACGCAAGCAGCGGAGACCGTTGGTTTGATTATTCGACACGTACCTGGAAAAAGGGCTCAAAGCCGCTGACCAGACGTTACGCGTCAAATAAATCACCTATTCGCAAACGCAAGGTCAGCTTTGACAGCAGCTATCCGGTCGGTACGATTGTCGTCGATACGTCCGAACGTCGGCTATATTATGTGACAAAACGAGGCAAGGCGCTGAAATATGGCATTGGCGTTGGCCGGGACGGTTTCCAGTGGCAGGGCAAACATCGTGTTACCCGCAAGGCCGAATGGCCCAGCTGGTCTCCACCACCAGTCATGATCGCTCGGGTAAAGCGCGAAACCGGTCAGCAATTGAAATCATATTATGCCGGTGGCCCCAACAATCCATTGGGCGCACGCGCCATGTATATCGGTTCGACGATTTATCGTATTCACGGCACCAATCAGCCCTGGACAATCGGCAAGGCAATGTCTTCCGGGTGTATCCGACTGGCAAATGATGATGTCGAAGATCTGTATCAGCGGGTAAAAGTCGGCGCACGGGTAATCGTCCGCCACTAACTATTCCCTAACGACACCAAAAAAAGCACGCAATGGACGCCATTGCGTGCTTTTTCTTTTGACCTTTTGCGCAATAATCGTCACCGATTGGCGATGAACAAACCTTCTGCCCAAAATTTCAGCTCCAACGCCCTTGGCGCCATTTTCATGATGCTGTCGATGGCCGGTTTCGTATTCAACGACACGTTGATGAAACTTGTTTCTACTGATCTGTCTTTTTTTCAAGCCATCTTGGTGCGGGGAATTTTCGCCACCAGCTTCATGACCTTACTTTGCGCCTATATGGGGGCGTTTAAAGTCGAGGGTGGCATCTTCAATGCGCTTAGGCACCCAACCGTGGTGTTGCGAACGCTGGGTGAAGCCGGCGGCACGTATTTTTTCCTCTCTGCGCTGTTTGAAATGCCCATCGCCAACGTAACAGCAGTGCTGCAGTTGCTGCCGTTGACCATTACTTTAGGTGCAGCCTTGTTTTTTGGAGAAAGCGTTGGCTGGAGACGTTATGGGGCCATTTTGGTGGGGTTTCTTGGAGTGTTGCTGATCATCAAACCAGGTACAGACGGCTTTAACTACTTTGCGGTCTATGCAGTCATTTCAACCCTGTTCATCACTATGCGTGATCTGGTCACACGTAAAATGCCACGCACCACCCCTTCCCTTCTGGTGAGTCTGGTAACTGCAATCGCAATCGCCCTGATGGGAGCAATCGGCAGCGCGTTTGAACCCTGGCAGCCGGTCAGTCCATACCACTTGGCTGTTTTATCCGGCGCTGCAGCCATTCTCACGGTCGGCTACATCTTTTCAATTCTGGCCATGCGCGACGGCGAAGTCAGTTTTGTCAGCCCGTTTCGCTATTCTATCCTGATCTGGGCATTGCTGCTCGGCTATTTCATTTTCGGAGATGTTCCCGACACGATCTCTATGATCGGCGCTGTCATCATTGTCGGCAGTGGACTGTTCACATTTTATCGCGAGCGTTTGGTCGCCAGGAATTTGGAAACTTCCTGAATTTCTGCATCTGCTTCAGCCCGCAGCCATTTATAAAATGTTGCCACATGTGGCAGGTCCAAGCTGCTGGGCGGCACCACGAAATGAAATCCGACGGTGGCTTTGACATAGGTGTCAAAGGGCGCAACCAGACGACCGGATCGAATATCACGCATTGCCAGCGACAACCGCCCCAGCACTATTCCTGCCCCGTCTACCGCAGCGTCGAGACCATGGTCGGCGTGGTTGAATCGAGGCCCCTTTGTCCCATCAATATGTCCCAAACCCTCTTGTTCCAGCCAGTTGGTCCAATCAACCACTTCTGTTGTGAAACTGCTTGCATCGTCGTGCAGAAGTGTCACCTTCGCCAGATCCTCTGGCCCGAATGTGCCACCAAATTTGTCAACCAAGTCTGGACTAATGAGAGGTAGGGCAAGTTCGTCGAAAAGCGGCTCTGCAAACAGTCCAGGATAATCTCCCTCACCAAATCGCAAAGCCACGTCGACTTCATCGGTGTTGAAATCGGTCAATTTCAAACTGGCGGCAATGCGCAACTCGATGTCAGGATGGGCATCAACAAAGCGGTAAACACGCGGGGCCAGCCATTTGGCTCCAAACGCCGGACCGCTGGATACAACAAGCACATTGCTTTGCCGACTGTGTTCCACTGTTCGAACCGCCCCCTGAAGGCTTTCAAAGCCATCATGCACACCGGGATAAAGCCGGCGGCCCGCTTCAGTAAGTGTGACTGCCCGGTTAAGCCGATTAAACAATGGTGTCTCGATATATTCTTCCAACTGGCGAATTTGATAACTCAGCGCAGACGGCGTCACGAATAGCTCCTCCGCCGCCTTTTGAAAGCTCAGCAATCGCGCCGCAGCTTCAAAGGCACGCAACGAATTTAGCGAAGGCAGTCGATAGGCCATTCCAAATTTCACTTCAAATTTTTTTGAACTGATGAACGTAAAATTCGCGTTTGTCAAAGGGGGCGCATTTTCATATTTTCAGTTGGACGGGCAAACATCCCGAACAAACCAATCGAAGGAAATCAAAATGAAACAGACAAAAGCAAATTTCCCACGTATTTCCAATGATATGATTGAAGGCGGAATGCGCCGGGCTCGAGTCGAACGCAGTAAAGCAATGTATTCCATCATAGATACTGTTTTTGGTCGCCGAGCCGATACCGACGAATTGTCGGATGCCTAACAAAATTTTTTGAATCACCATTCCTCCCCAGTTCCAGTCAGGATCAACCTGGCCAGCCCCCAGCTTGAAAATATTCATTTTCTGACTGGAACTCCTGCACACCGAGGCGTATCAAAACTATTCCCTCCCCCGGTGCCGTTTAATGTCCAGCACATTTCGATCTGACAATAAGTCCAAACCCCACAGGACACCGCCACATATTGCGACGCTTGTTTTGATGGCAGGCGCATCCGTGGCGGCGATGAACATTTTCCTGCCAATGCTGCCGGCGATTGGCGCTGATCTGGGCGCGACGCCCGCTACTTCTCAATATGTTTTGACGCTGTATCTCGCGTCCATCGCAATTACCCAATTATTTATTGGCCCACTGGCAGACCGCTATGGCCGTCGCCCAGTCCTGTTGACTTCTTCGGCTATATTTTTGATTGCCACCCTCATCTGCATCTTTGCGAACTCCATTGAGATGCTGCTTTTCGGACGGGTCTTGCAGGCCACAGCGGCTGCTTCCGTGGCGCTCAGCCGGGCGATCATCCGCGATCTCTACGATCGCTCAAAAGCCGCCAGCATGATCGGCTACGTCACCATGGCAATGGCAATCATTCCGATGATCAGTCCGACAATTGGCGGCTATGTCGGTGAGTTATATGGATGGAGAGCACCATTCGTGATCCTGTTTGTCGTCGGCGCCTGCCTGTTGCTGCTGATATATTTCGATCTGGGAGAAACGTTCCCACCGGTTGAAACTCCCATTGGCAAACGCATCGCCGACTACGGATCGCTTCTGCGCGAGCCGATGATCTGGGGTTATTTACTGTGTTCGACCGCTTCTTCAGGTGCCTATTTCGCGTTTCTGGGCGGGGCACCATTTGTCGGTACAGAAGTGGTGGGCGTATCACCATCGGTACTTGGACTATATTTCGCCACGGTCGCGGTCGGCTACATTTTTGGCAATTTTCTGTCAGGAAAATATTCAGAACGCCTGGGGATCGAAGCAATGATGATTTATGGCGGCATCATCGTCTGTATCGGTGTATCGTTGTCGTTGTTTTTGATGATGACATTGGAACCTCAAATTGGCTTTCTGTTTTACCCGATGATCTTGGTTGGCGTCGGCAACGGCATGACTTTGCCCAATGCCAATGCCGGTGCTGTCAGTGTCCGTCCTGATCTGGCCGGCTCTGCATCGGGGCTCGGCGGGTTTCTCCAGATTGGCGGCGGCGCGTTGATTGCCACTCTTTCGGGCATGTTGATCACCATCGAAAACCAGGCATTGCCGCTTTATGTGCTGATGTTCCTGGCATCATTCGTCGGTGCCGCGATTGCTGCCGCGATGTATTTCAACGCACGCCAAAATGCCGTTTGAACCGCATCAGGTTTTTCCGTAGAAAGATCAGATGAGCGACAGCCACAAACTGCTACTGGGTCCCGCACCGAATGATGAACGCCTCTCTGCCGCGGTCACCGGCATTAATGAGCAAGGCGAAAGTGTCGACCTGCGCGTCGTCACCGAACGCCCTTTGACCCTGTATCTCAACAGCCAGGAAATCGTCACTATGATGACGATTGGAGACCACCCTGACCTGCTCGCATTGGGCTATCTGATCAATCAGAATATGTTGAAGCCCAGCGATCCGATATCGAAAATCGACTATGATGACGAATTGGGCGTAGTCATTGTGCGAACTGATTTTGAAACCCGGTTTGAGGAGAAACTGAAGAAAAAAGTTCGCACATCCGGATGCGCCCAGGGCACCGTGTTTGGCGATGTTATTGACGCTTTTGATGACATCAAACTATCCGGCAGTGCAAAGCTTAAAACGTCCTGGCTCGGGCGGCTGACGCATCAGATAAACACAACTCCCAGCCTTTATCTTGAAGCTGGTGCGATCCATGGTTGCGTCCTGTGTCAGGGCGACAAACCATTGGTTTATATGGAAGATGTGGGACGCCACAACGCAGTGGACAAGATTGCCGGCTGGATGGCGGTCAACAAGTCCGATCCCGCTGACAAGATATTTTACACCACCGGGCGTCTGACCAGTGAAATGGTGATAAAGACTGTCATGATGGGCATTCCAATATTGATTTCCCGATCCGGATTTACTGCCTGGGGCGTTGAATTGGCCCGTCAATCCGGTCTGACGCTGATCGGTCGCGCGCGCGGCAAAAGGTTCACGGTATTGGCGGGTGAAGAACGAATCGAATTTGATGAGACAAAATGAATAAAGCCATGAACATTGCCGGAGTTATTCTTGCTGGTGGATTGTCGCGACGCATGGGTGGCAATGAAAAAAGCCTGCTGCAACTGGCTGGCAAACATCCGGTGGCCTGGGTGGCCGATGCGATGCATCCGCAAACCAGCCACCTGGCCCTCAACGCCAATGGCGACCCGACGCGGTTTGAATTTTTGGATCTGCCTGTCTTGGCGGATACAGTTGAAGGATTTGTCGGCCCGCTTGCCGGAATTCTTGCCGGAATGAGATGGGCAGCAACGCTGAATGGCGTTACCCATCTGGTTTCCGCCGCCGCCGATACGCCATTTTTGCCAAACAATCTGGTTCAAGAACTGCAAAATGCCGTGCGTCAGTCGGGCGATATTGCTATGGCCGACAGCATGGGGCGAATTCATCCCGTCTTCGGGCTTTGGCCAATCCACCTGGCGGACGATCTGGAGCATTTTCTGGTGGCCGAGGACAAGCGAAAGATTTTGGAATTCGCCAACCGTTATTCGCTCCACAGTGTCAATTTTGACAAACCGAACAGCGATCCGTTTTTTAATATCAATACGCCTGAAGACCTTGAGGCAGCAGAAGACATGGCGAAGGAATTGCGCGTTGAATAGGGTTTTTGGGATCGTCGGCTGGAAAAATTCCGGCAAAACAACTCTTGTCTGTGGGCTGGTGGAGGAATTTACCAAACGGGGTCTGACGGTCAGTACGATAAAGCACGCGCATCATAATTTTTCGGTCGATCAGAAAGGAACGGATTCCTTCGGCCACCGCCAGGCCGGTGCCCACGAAGTGGCGCTGGTATCTTCAAAGCGGTGGGTAATTATGCATGAAAACACCACTGATTCCGAGGAACCCAGTCTCCAGACCATGGTTGCCAAGCTAGGCCCCTGCGACCTCATTCTGGTTGAGGGTTACAAAAATGCCAATATTCAAAAACTGGAGGCGGTGCGACAGGACGCAGCCAAAGAGACGCCGCTGTGGCAAACCCATACCGGCATCGTCGCAGTGGCCTCCGACACCCAACTTGAAGAGTGTGACAAGCCGCAATTTGACTTGAATGACATAACGACGATCGCCGATTTCATAATCCAGATTTCCGGTGTCAGAACATGACCAACATCCCGTCCCTGATCAATGACTGCTTTTTGCACGACAAGGATCGGTTGCGTCATGATGAGGCGCTGAATTTGTTGCAGCAGCGTCTGACGCCCATGGTGGGTGAGGAAGTGATTGCCGCCAGCGCAGGACTTGGCCGAGTGCTGGCTGAAGATATTCTGGCCCCACACGAAGTTCCTCTTCACACGAACTCTGCGGTCGACGGATATGCCTTCAACAGCGCTGATCAAACCGCCGAGCCAATGCCGCTTTCTGGCCGCATTGCCGCCGGTGATCTCGACCCCGCAGAACTTGTTCCCGGCACGGCGGTGCGCATTTTTACGGGAGCCCCGATGCCGGCGGGCGCCCAGACCGTCGCCATGCAGGAAGACTGCGATTTGCAAGACAACAAGGTGCAAATTCCAACCGGATTGAAGAATGGCGCCAATTGCCGCCTGAAGGGCGAAGATCTGAAAGTCGGTGCACGGGTGGTCGAAAAACGAAAGCGGCTTTCCGCTGCCGATCTGGCCGCGATAGCTTCAATCGGAATTGATCAGATACCAGTCTGCAAGCGCCTGAAGGTGGCGCTTTTTTCCAACGGAGACGAGATGCGGGTGCCCGGCGAAAGTTCAGACCCGCTGCGGCCCGGTGAAGTTTATGATGCAAATCAGCCGTTGATCCATGCACTTTGCCAACATTTGCCGGTGAAAATCTCGCTTCTCGGCATTATCCGCGACGAGGCTCATCTGGCCGAGGCAGCCATCCGCGATGCCGCGGAGCAACATGATGTCATTATCACCACAGGTGGCGCCTCTCGTGGCACGGAAGACCACATGGTCTCGACCCTCGACAAATTGGGCAAACGTCACCTGTGGCAATTGGCGATTAAACCCGGCCGACCGATGATATTCGGCCAGTTAAAGCGTCCCTCGGATCAGGGCGATTGCTTGTTTTTTGGCCTGCCTGGCAATCCGGTGGCAGCTATGGTCTGCTTTTTGCTCTATACGCAACCAGCGTTGCTTCGTCTGGCTGGAAGTGAGTGGCCAACACCTGTGCGCTATAGGATTCCCGCCGGTTTTTCGATTGCCAAAAAAAAGCCTGACAGACGAGAGTTTCTGCGCGGCAAGTTGGTCCCTGATGAAAATGGCGATCTGAGCCTTCACAAATATCACTCAGACGGCTCCGGACTTATCTCCTCGCTGCGGGAATCAGACGGGCTGATCGAGATTCCAGAACACGTTACAGAACTCAAACAGGGTGAACCGGTATCATTTTTGCCCTTTAGCGGATTTTGAACCGACAAAACCATTTTCTGCGGTTGACCCATCAAGCCGCATACTTACAAACGAGAAAACCAAAAATATCGAAGGATCAAACCCATGGCAAAAACTGCATTTATTGGATTGGGCGTGATGGGATATCCCATGGCGGGTTATCTGAAAACCAAAGGCGGCCACGACGTTACCGTCTATAATCGCACCACTGCAAAGGCCGAAAAATGGGCTGCCGAATATGGTGGAGACTTCGCAACCACACCGGCGGCCGCCGCCAAGGACGCAGACTTCATTTTCTGCTGTGTTGGCAATGATAATGACCTTCGATCAGTAACAATCGGCGATGATGGGGCTTTCCAGGCGATTAAGCCGGGGGCGATTTTTGTCGATAACACAACGGCCTCTGCCAATGTTGCCAGAGAACTCCATGCGGTTGCTGGCGAAAAGGGATTTGGCTTCCTCGATGCCCCCGTATCCGGCGGCCAGGCAGGCGCTGAAAACGGCATTTTGACCGTCATGGTTGGTGGTGATCAGGCGACTTTCGACACAGCCAAGCCGGTGATTGAATGCTATGCGCGCATGGTTGGTTTGATGGGGGATGTCGGGGCCGGACAACTCACCAAAATGATGAACCAGATTTGCATTGCCGGACTGGTTCAGGGCCTCTCAGAAGCCATACATCTTGGCAAGGCCGCGGGTCTCGATATCGCCAAAGTGGTCGACGTGATTTCCAAGGGCGCGGCTGGTTCCTGGCAGATGGAAAACCGCCACACCACCATGGATGCCGGTGATTATGAGCACGGCTTCGCCATCGACTGGATGCGCAAGGATCTGGCGATCTGTTTGGAAGAAGGCAATGCACAAGGCGTTTCGCTACCGGTTACTGCATTGGTTGACCAGTTCTACGCTGAAATTCAGCGCATGGGCGGCAGTCGCTGGGATACAAGCGCTCTGCTCGCCCGGCTGGAAGCAACCGGCAAATAGGCCGTTTTATTCAGGAGTGGCGGGCGCCGGGCTTTTCCCACACTGTTGGGAACCAGTCTTCCGGCAACGGGTCGTTCATATACAACTTCAGGCCCAATTCCGGGAACGGCGGTGAGACGTCGTGGGGGCGGGTCACATAACGGGCATTTTCGCCGACAAACCGAAAACTGATCGCCCGGCGACGCGTGTCCGTCGGATTGGCGGGTGCGTCGTGCAGGGTGTGAAAATCAAACGCCAGAACATCACCGGGATTAACCGCGTATGAGGCGATTTTGTCGCTGTATTCGTCAATTGGTGGAAACGCTTGATATTGCGTCGTATCACCTTCCAGTGGTTCCAGTGTTTTGAAGCGCCGCGGCATGTAGGTGGTTTTCCCCAAATGCGAGCCTTTTAGAAAATTGAGGCTTTCGGAGCGACCAACCGGGTCAAGCGGCACCCAAAGACTGACAGTTTTTGGGCAGTCCACACAATAATAGGGCATGTCCTGATGCCATGGCGTGGCGGAACTGTTGCCGGGTTCCTTGACCAGAACGTGCTCATGAAAGAATTGAACCTGTTTGGCACCCATCAGTTCTCCGGCTACCTGACCCAATGGTCCCGATTTTGCCACGTTGATAAAATCGGGAATGCGCTGCCAGTTCACATAGTCGCCGAAATAGGCACCACCTTCTTCGGCGTGGTTTTTTCCAAACGGGCCTGGATCTGCCAGGTTTTTCTTGATGGCATCTGCGAGTCGGTCCAGCCATTGTGGACTGAGCACGTCGTGCAGAACCACAACACCATCGCGGTGGAAAGTAGCCTTTTCAGTGGCGGATATTTCGGAAGTGCTCATCTGAAATACTCCTGCTTAAAATTGGTCCGAAAACGGGCTAGCCATTAATTTTCTTGCGCAGCAACTCATTGACGGCTTGCGGATTGGCTTTGCCTCCGGTTGCCTTCATCACCTGCCCGACGAACCAACCGATCATGTTGGGCTTTTCAATTGCCTGCTGCACCTTATCAGGATTTGCGGCGATAATCTCATCAACGGCAGCTTCGATCGCTCCGGTGTCGGTTACCTGTGCCATGCCACGCTCATCGACGATTTTCGCCGGGTCACCACCCTCATTCCAGACGATCTCAAACAAATCCTTGGCAATCTTACCGCTGATCGTACCATCTTTGATGAGGTTGATAATGCCTCCCAATTGAGTTGCAGATACAGGAGACTCTTCAAGACTTTTTCCCGCCTTGTTCAACGCGCCGAGCAGGTCATTGATGACCCAGTTTGCGGATACTTTAGCATCGCGGCCTTCCACCACTTTTTCAAAAAAGTCAGCGATCGACTTGTCTGAAACAAGAATCGAAGCATCATATTCTGACAGACCTTCGTCCATGAAGCGGATGCGTTTGGCGTCGGGCAATTCCGGCAGTTCGGCGCGAATTTGGTCCACATAGGCGTCATCAAATTCCAGGGGAAGCAAGTCTGGATCAGGGAAATAGCGGTAGTCATGCGCCTCTTCCTTGGACCGCATGGAACGGGTTTCGCCCTTGTTTGGATCAAACAGGCGGGTTTCCTGATCAATCGTGCCGCCTTCTTCCAGAATATCAATCTGACGCCGTGCTTCATAGTCGATTGCCTGACCCATGAAACGGATAGAGTTGACGTTTTTGATTTCGCACCGCGTGCCGAATTCTCCGCCGGGTTTACGCACCGAAACATTGACGTCGGCACGCATCGAGCCCTGATCCATATTGCCGTCGCAAGTGCCAAGATAGCGCAGGATCGAGCGCAATTTGGTTATATAGGCCTTGGCTTCATCTATCGAGCGAATATCCGGCTTGGAGACGATCTCCATCAGCGCAACACCCGAGCGGTTCAGATCAACAAAGCTCATAGTTGGATGCTGATCATGCATCGACTTTCCAGCATCCTGCTCAAGATGCAGACGCTCAATTCCAATTTCAACGCTTTCAAACTGGCCCTGCTTGTCCGGCCCGACCTGAATAGTAACCACGCCCTCCCCGACAATGGGGTGGTACAGTTGGGAAATCTGGTAGCCTTGTGGCAGATCCGGATAAAAATAGTTCTTGCGGTCAAACACCGAGCGATTATTGATCTGGGCATTGAGCCCCAAACCGGTTTTTACGGCCTGACGAACACATGCCTCGTTGATTACCGGCAGCATGCCCGGCATGGCCGCATCAACCAGCGACACATTGGCATTTTGCTCATTGCCAAATTCGGTGGAGGCACCGGAAAAGAGTTTGGCGTTTGAGGTAACCTGGGCATGCACTTCCAACCCAATAACCAGTTCCCAGTCGTGATCGTCTCCGGGAAAGAAGTTTTTGGGGTTTGGCGTGCGGGTATCAACAAGTCCGGTCATTTTGTTCAGCTGAATCCTGTGCTTGAAATTCTATTTGCCTTGAGGAAGTGGATTTTCGAATTACCACCACTTTTCAGGAAGGAAGTGTCCGGCCGCCGCCTCGATGACGGAACCAGCCTGAAACAGCGTTTCCTCTTCAAATGGGCGGCCGATAAGCTGCAGTCCAAGCGGCAGACCTTGATTGTCCAGACCCGCAGGAACGGCAATGCCCGGCAGGCCGGCCATATTGACGGTTACGGTGAAAACATCATTGAGATACATTTTGACCGGATCGGCGGCCATTTCCTTATCACCAATGGCAAAAGCTGCGGACGGTGTTGCCGGTGTCAGGATACAGTCGACGCCAGCATCAAAACACAGCTCGAAATCCCGTTTGATCAAGGTGCGCACTTTCTGTGCACGGGTGTAGTAGGCGTCGTAAAAGCCGGCCGACAGCACATAAGTGCCAATCAGAATGCGGCGTTTGACTTCTTCACCAAATCCCGCCGCGCGGGTGTTTTCATACATTTCTTCAATATTCTTACCGTCGACGCGCAGACCATATTTAACACCGTCATAGCGGGCCAGATTGGAAGAGGCTTCAGCAGGCGCCACAATATAATAGGCTGGCAGAGCGTATTTGGTGTGGGGCAGCGAAATGTCGACGATTTCTGCCCCGGCATCGCGCAACATGGCTTTGCCCTGCTCCCAAAGCTGCTCGATTTCATCGGGCATGCCGTCAAGTCTGTATTCACTTGGAATGCCAACACGCATGCCCTTGATGCTTTTGCCAATCGCCGCCTCATAATCCGGCACTGGCAAATCTGCACAAGTTGTATCACGGGGGTCTGCGCTGGCCATTGAGCCGAGCATGATCGCGGCATCGCGCACATCCCGGCTGATCGGACCAGCCTGATCCAGTGACGAGGCAAACGCCACCATACCAAAACGCGAACAACGACCATAGGTTGGCTTCATTCCCACGGTTCCGGTAAACGCAGCCGGCTGGCGAATTGATCCGCCCGTATCAGATGCTGTGGCCCCGGCACAAAGATGGGCTGCGACAGCAGCAGCCGAGCCACCCGAAGAACCACCGGGCACCAGCGCGGTGCCATTATCTGTGCGCTCCCCTTCCCGCTTCCACGGGTTGGTGACTGCACCATAATAGGAAGTCTCGTTGGAAGAACCCATGGCGAATTCATCCATGTTCAGTTTGCCCAACATCACCGCACCATCGTCAAACATGTTTTGTGTGACGGTTGCTTCATAGCGGGGCTTAAATCCGTCCAGAATATGGGAACATGCTTGGGTGTGAACACCACGGGTCGAATACAGATCCTTGATGCCGACCGGGATTCCCTCCAGCTTACCGGCATTGTCAGATGCAATTTTTGCATCAGCCGCCGCTGCCTGTTTCAGCGCTATGTCCGGCGTTACTGCAATATATGCATTAAAGGCGGCGTTGTGGGCGTCAATTGCATCCACATAGGCCTGTGTCGCCTCAACGGAGGTAAATTCCTTGGCTTTGTAGCCGTCTCGCAATTGCGCAATTGTCAGTTTGGTCAGATCGGTCATTATTCTTGCAGTTTTCTAAATATCGCCACGGCGGGACTGTGCGGAGTTCTGTGCAACAGCTGGGTGACGAAAGGAAATTGTTGTCCAGGATGAAATTTTTACGCCACCGCCAACAGCGGCAACTCGGGTTCCAATGTTTGGGATTTACTCCACCACCTTTGGCACCATAAAGAAATTATCTTCACTCATGGGTGCATTGGCGGTGACATCTTCGGCTTTATTACCGTCGCTAATTTCATCGCGGCGCTTGCGCATCACCATATCAACAACGGATGTCATGGGCTCTACACCCTCAACATCCACTTCTTGTAACTGTTCTACAAATCCAAGGATCGTATTCAGTTCAGACTGCATGCTTTCGGCACGTTCATCTGTGATGGCAATGCGGGATAGTTTTGCGACACGTTTGACTGTGGCTGTATCAACTGACATTGGGGGGCTTTCCCGGAGCTAAATTTCTGCGCCCGTTCTAACCGCGAGTCGACGACGCGTAAATCCCCAATATATTTGTCTGGTGCACGGGTGCCACCGCTCAGAGTTCCAGGGACAAGTGTAAAGACTGTCATGGCTATGAGGTGTTTTTTCACTGTCCTGTTCCCATTCTGATTGGTTGAATGAGATCAGATTAGCCATCGCCAGACATTTACTCCGTGCGATATGTCACGCCGAGTAACAATTGTCCGAATATAGTCCTTCTAAACCGACATCGGCTCTCCAATGGTCGCAACGCGTACCGATTCGTGATTGTCCATCGCCTCAACGAATTTATCGGCATTGGGGTCGATCAGCGGGAATGTACCATAATGGCAAGGCACAACTGTTTTGAAGTTGAAATAGCGCTTGCAGGCCAAAGCCGCCACGGCGCCCCCATGGTGAAACGATCACCGATCGGCACAATGCCCACCTGCGGCTGATGCAGTTCCTCAATCAGCGCCATGTCACCGAAAATATTGTAACTACCCAGCTACCCCAACCTGATGCTTTTATAGACGGCCCATCAGACG
>JAALLE010000127.1 GCA_011087605.1 Hyphomicrobiales bacterium | reverse complement strand
ATCAAATCAACGAAACCGTCGTTTCTCAGATGAGTTTTTCAACGGAATAAGCCCAGAGCTTCAATCACTGATTTGTCGATCAACTTGTTGGTGGCGGGTCCGCCCGGTGTGATCGCGATCAAGACATCGCAGTCTGTCGCCATGTCGACAAGTTTGCCGTAATAAGCGTGAGGCACATCCGGCTTCCGATTCCGCGAGTGATAAACGACCTCGCAATTGAAGACCGAAAGCTTGTGAGCAATTGCTTCACCAATCCGGCCAAGTCCGACAATTCCTACCTTTTTGCCAGCAATCGAGCGAGTCAACGGTGCATTACCTTCTTTAACCCAACGCCCGTCCCGCAAATATTGGTTCTGTTCAATCAACTTCCGCATGGTGGCCAGCAACAGCATGATGGTTGTGTTGGCAACATCATCATTAAGAACGTTGGGAGTATGAGTAACCACAACCCCATTTGAGGCAGCATGATCAGCTGCAACACCATCATAGCCCACACCAAAACTTGAAATCAGTTTCAGATTTGGCATCCGGTCAATCACGTTTGATGGTGCCCATCCAAAAGTTGCAAAACCTTCCACATTGGCCAATGCCGCATCATCCAGTTGCGCCAGCTCTTCGGCATTGGGCACGTGGAGAACGCTGAATTTTTCTTTAAGATCAGTCATTACGGAGGGAAAAAAATTTCCCACAACCAGCACTTCAGTGGCCATGCATGTATTCCTTGATTGGCGGTATTAGTCGATCCCTCTTAGAGGCTTTCGCGACGAAATGGAACCATGCCCGCAGCGGCGACAGCCCTTCTGCATTTGTTATTGGCGAATGAGGGCGATTCCGCTATGGCAATTTAAAGATTGATACTTGTGAGCCGCCAACGCCATGACCAGCCACACCATCACACCGCAGACTCGTCCCCATTTTGCGAGCCTGCTGAAACTCTGCGCACCACTTCCTCCCCTGCGCACGGCCGTCATCTGTCCGGAAGAAAAAACCGCCCTGACAGGCGCGCTGGAAGCCCGTGAAGAAGGTTTGATCACACCGATTCTGGTAGGCAATCGGGCCAAGATCGAAGAGGTCGCCGTGGAGGGTGGGCATGACATCGCTAATCTGGAAATCGTCGATGCGGAAGGCGAACAGGGGTCAGCCCACAGGGGTGTTGATCTGGTGGTTGACGGAACCGCTCAAGCCCTGATGAAAGGCCACATCCATTCCGACACCTATCTGGCCGCCGTTATTCGCAAGGAAAATGGTCTGCGCACCGATCAGCGCACCAGCCATTGCTTTGTCATGGACATTCCCGACTGGCCCAAACCGGTCATCATTACCGATGCGGCCTTGAACGTCGCTCCGGAAGCCAAGCACAAAATCTCGATCACCCAAAACGCCATTCATCTCGCCCGCGCCATTGGTATTGATCAGCCTAAAGCCGCAATCATGTCGGCCGTTGAAAGTCCCAACCCGGGCATCGCCTCGTCGATGGAAGCTGCAGAAGTTGCCAAATATGAATTTGAAGGTGGTTTGGCGGATGGACCTTTTGCCCTCGACAACGCCATCAGCAAACGGGCGGCCGAGTTGAAAGGCATCTCATCACCAGTTGCCGGAGATGCCGATATCCTCGTGATGCCGACAATCGAGGCGGGCAATATTCTGTTCAAGGGACTGGTCTACATGGCCAAGGCAGAGACCGCCGGTCTGGTTGTCGGCGCATCCGTTCCGGTAATTTTGACCAGTCGTGCTGACAGCAGCGAAGCCCGCATAGCCAGTTGCGCACTTGGCGTGCTCTACGCCAACTATCTGGCCAGCAGCTGATCCAATCGCGGGTGCAGCAATGCCATTACAACCATAATCCATCCCAACACACCGCGACTGTGATAAGAAAGATTGTGGCGTTCCTGAAATAACAGTTGGCCACCAAGCTCGCTCGGGGAAGGCGGAGCGGCAATGACAAATTGCCAGGGCAGGTCTTCAAACAGCACCAGATAATACAGATAATACAATTGCGGTGACAGCCACACGAACACCGAAAATGCAATCATCGCCAGCAGCAGTCTGATAACCAGATGTCGACCTCTTGCCAGATACCATAGCAACAGGAGCGTCAATCCACTAAGTAACAGCGAGACGGCCACCAACCCCAGTCGGCCCGCAATCGATAGTGTAAAGAAGGAATCTTCCGCATACATTGGGAATTTGTTTTCTCAAAAATCGCTGAGCGTCAGATCGTCATGATAATCCTGTCCAGGCACCTCTTTGACAATTGCCTGACCGCAAATCACTCGATTTTGAGAAGAATCGAAAGTCAGCGACCCACTGCCGTGAAGCTGCCAACCCTTGGAGAGGGCGTTTGATATACGGTGGCAAAAAGCGTTGTCGTCAGGTCCGGTGATTATCCTATAAAGTTTCATCGATGGATTCCCTTTGGCTATTGGCGATCGGTCTTATGTCGTGTAAATCACCGCTACCTGAGCATGACAAGAGTTGATCACATGGATAAATTCACACAATTAACCGGCGTTGCCGCCCCCCTTCCGATTGTTAATGTCGATACCGACATGATCATTCCCAAGGATTATCTCAAAACCATCAAGCGCACAGGTCTGGCTGAGGGATTGTTTGCTGAAATGCGTTTGAACGAGGATGGCAGTGAGAATCCGGATTTTGTTCTCAACAAACCAGCCTACCGCGAAGCAACCATACTCGTGGCGGGCGACAATTTCGGCTGCGGCTCATCTCGCGAACACGCCCCCTGGGCACTGCTGGATCGCGGTATCCGCTGCGTCATTTCAACCAGTTTTGCCGATATTTTTTACAATAACTGCTTCAAGAACGGTATCTTGCCGGTTCAGGTCAGCCCGGAAGAGCTCGACGAACTGATGGACGACGCCAACCGCGGTTCCAACGCTGTTTTGACTGTCGATCTGGAAAACCAGACCATTACGGGTCCTGACGGTGGCAGCATCAGTTTTGAAATCGATGCGTTCAAAAAACACTGCCTGATCAACGGTCTCGATGATATCGGATTGACCATGGAAAAAGCCGGGTCGATCACCTCTTATGAAAGCCAGCTCAGCGAAAACCGTCCCTGGGTCTGACCAACTATCTAAACAACCAATTTATAGGGCTGTCCGCATGTTGTGGGCGGCCCTTATTTTTTGAATACGCCAACAATTGGTCCCAGCTGGCGCCAACCACCGCGCCGGTATTCTCCGGCCCGAATCGCACTGACCGTGCCGTCCAAAAATAGGGCGTTGGGGGTCTTCAGGCGTTCCTGAAACAATTTGCCAAAGTTCCAAAACGACACCGAGCTTTTTGAAATGGCAAAGTGGATGGTCTTTGCATCTTTTGAGATGCCGACGCCATTGCGAATTTTCAAACTGTCGGAATCCTTCAAAAACCGATGATGCAGTTTGCCGTCTATGACCAGCATCGGGCCTGATTGAGTGGCAAATTCAGGTTTTATCTTTCGCGAGATGTATTGCTTGGTCTCGGTCACCCCGACCGCGTTCCCTTTGATCCAGAACACGCCATTGGGAAGCAGGTGAAAATTACCCCAGCCACCCTTGGTGGAAATCGACTTTTGTTGAGCCCCGTTCTCCACATAGAGACCAACAGCACCAAGATCATCGTGGTACATGCCACCATTCATCAACATGAGAGGCGGTCTGGGCAATTCGCTTTCTAGTTGTGAGAGCCGCGCATACGGTTTGCCCTGAGCATCATTGAGAAAAAGTCGCACTGACACGTCTTTGGCTGCATAGCTGCAAACAATATGGTCGACCTTCGCATGGGTAATGAGCCGGCAGGAGTCCTCGGAACAGAGGCCAAACAGCCCGCAAAACAGGGAAAAAAGAAAATCCCAAATCCCGCTTGCCACATTGTTCCCCTACTCAATATTGACCGACAGAGAGGCAACTGACGTCACCCATCCGCATCCAGATACCCATAGCTTAGACCTTCATCGCCTTAGTTACGATTAATCCGCGGCATTTTCTTGACGCAAAGCCCTTTGGTGGCGCATATCCTGTTGCAAAATTACAGCCAGCCCACAGGGCTTGGAAAGGAAATCAATATAATGGCACGCACGCTTTACGATAAAATCTGGGATGACCATCTGGTCCATATGCAGGATGACGGAACCGGCCTGCTCTATATTGATCGGCATCTCGTCCACGAAGTCACCAGCCCACAGGCATTTGAAGGCCTGCGCATGACCAATCGCAAGGTTCATGCGCCAGGAAAAACACTTGCAGTGGTAGATCACAATATCCCAACGACCAACCGGGCCGGTGGCATTGAAAACGAGGAAAGCCGCATTCAGGTGGAAGCGCTGGCAGCAAACGCTGCGGAATTTGGTGTTGAATACTTTTCCGAAACAGATAACCGACAGGGCATCGTGCACATTATCGGCCCCGAGCAGGGTTTTACCCTGCCTGGCATGACCATTGTCTGTGGTGACAGCCACACCTCCACTCACGGAGCATTTGGTGCACTGGCCCATGGCATTGGCACATCAGAAGTCGAACACGTTCTGGCAACCCAGACGCTGATCCAGAAAAAAGCCAAAAACATGAAAGTTGAGGTTACCGGTTCCCTCTCTGACGGCCTCACCGCCAAGGACATCATTTTGGCGATTATCGGTGAAATCGGAACAGCTGGTGGCGCCGGCTATGTCATTGAGTTCTGTGGTTCGGCGATTGAATCCCTGTCGATGGAAGGTCGCATGACCGTCTGCAATATGACCATTGAGGGGGGCGCCCGCGCCGGCTTGATCGCTCCCGATGCCAAGACATTTGAATATATAAAAGGCCGCCCAAAAACTCCGTCTGGCGAAAACTGGGACAAGGCCATGGCCTACTGGGAAACCTTGACCACCGATGAAGGTGCTCAATTTGACAAGGTCGTCACCATCGATGCCAACAATCTAACGCCAATCGTTTCCTGGGGTTCTTCTCCAGAAGACGTGATTGCGGTTACCGGCGCCGTGCCGGATCCAGCGCAGATCGAGGACGAAAACAAGCGCGCCTCAAAACAACGCGCGCTCGATTATATGGGACTGGAACCGGGCACCAAGATCACCGACATCAAGATCGACCGTGTCTGGATCGGATCCTGCACCAATGGTCGAATTGAAGACCTGCGCGCCGCCGCTGCCGTGCTGGATGGCAAGAAGATCGCCGACACCGTATCAGCCATGATCGTTCCGGGTTCCGGTTTGGTAAAAGCACAGGCCGAGGCCGAAGGTCTCGATAAGATATTCATCGAAGCCGGGGCTGAGTGGCGTGAGCCGGGTTGCTCCATGTGTCTGGCCATGAACGACGACCGATTGAAGCCGGAAGAGCGCTGCGCCAGCACGTCAAACCGCAATTTTGAAGGTCGTCAGGGCTTTAAAGGTCGCACCCATCTTGTCAGCCCTGCCATGGCCGCAGCGGCTGGCATTGCCGGCCATTTTGTCGATGTGAGAGAGCTCTAAAACCAATTGCATTTCGCAATAATCAAAGGCGCGCAATCCTGAGGGTGGCGCGCCTTTTTTTGATCAGGCTAAGCCGCGCTTCTCAATCATCGCATCAACGCTTGGCATTTTACCGCGAAACGCCTTGTAGGTATCTTCCGGGTCAACACTGCCACCTGCAGAATAAATGTGATCGTGCAGGCGTTTGGCAAGCTCGGTGTCAAACGGGTTCTTAACTTCCTCAAATGCCGAGAAAGCATCGGCATCCAGTACCTCGCTCCACATATAACTGTAATATCCCGCCGAATATCCATCGCCGGAAAATACATGAGCAAAATGCGGTGTGCGGTGGCGCATGGTGATCGAACTTGGCATGCCAAGGCGTTTTAACGTTGCCGCCTCAAAGGCAAGGACATCCTCCACCGGTTCGGCATGGGGTTTATGAAATTCCATGTCCACCAAAGCAGAAGCAGTGAATTCGACCGCACCAAACCCGGCGTTAAACGTCTGTGCCGCCAAAACCTTGTTCAGCAATTCCTGAGGCATGGCTTCGCCGGTTTCCACATGACGGGCATGTTTGGCCAGAATTTCCGGAACCGTCAGCCAATGTTCATAAACCTGGCTTGGCAATTCAACAAAGTCCCGGGCAACCGAAGTTCCAGAAACGCTGGGATGAGTGACGTTGGACAGGATGCCATGCAGAGCGTGTCCAAACTCATGAAACAGCGTTCGTGCGTCGTCCATGGAGAGCAGGGTCTGTTGTCCAGCAGGAGCCTTGGCAAAATTCATCACATTGACAATGATTGGTGTTTGTCCCTGTCGACCTTCGGCCATTGTCAATTTGTGCTGACTTTGAAAACCACTCATCCATGCACCGGAGCGTTTGGATGCCCGGGCGAAATAATCACCCAAAAACACCGCCCTGTGAGACCCGTCGGCATTGAGCACTTCAAATACCCGCACATCTTTGTGGTAGGCGACAATGCCCTCGTGCTCTTTGATGCTGACACCAAACAATCGGTTGGCAACGTCAAAAGCCGCGGCGATGATATTATCAAGCGCCAGATAGGGCTTCAGCCCCGTCTCATTGAAGGTAAATTTTTGCGTGCGCAGCTTTTCGGCATAGTGTCGCCAATCCCAGGGTGCCACCTCATGGTTGTGGCCGTGTTCCGCAACAAGCGCGGCAAGTTCCTGTTCTTCAACCGCTGCCTTGTCCTTGGCCTTTTCCCAGACCGTTTCAAGCAGATCAATCACCGCGCCAGGGCGCTTGGCCATCTGATCTTCCAGCTTAAAATCAGCAAAACTCTCATAACCCAGCAAACCGGCCTTTTCCTGCCGCAGGGCAACGGTCTCGCGAACATTTGCAAGGTTATCGGTGTCCCCTCCTCGTTCCCCGCGGGCAGTCCACGCCTCAAAAGCCTGTTCGCGAAGATCGCGGCGTTCCGAGAATATCAGGAAGGGTTCAATAATTGAGCGCGACAGGGTGACAGCGTGCTTCCCTTCGTGACCGCGTTCATCAGCGGCAGCCTGCATTGCATCAATCACAAAATCCGGCAATCCAGAGAGTCCATCCGCGTCGACAAGCAATGCCCAGTCGGCCTCATCTGCCAAAATATTTTGCGAAAAGCTGGCGCCTAGTTGAGCCAGACGGGCGTTGATATCTCCCAACCGCTTCTGATCATCTCTATTCAGCGACGCACCACCGCGAACAAAGGCCTTCCATTTGCGCTCCAGAACGCGCAACTGCTCGCCCGTCAAAGGCAGATTGTCTCGCCGCTGCCAAAGTGCATCAATACGATCAAACAGTTTCTTATTGGTCGTTGTAATCGTACCATGTTTCGACAGTTGCGGTGCAATCTCACGCTCCAACGCCCTCAAAATATCATTGCTGTGGGAACCTGACAGGTTCCAGAAGATTGCTCCAACCTGCGAGAGTTCTTCTCCGGCAAGTTCCAAAGCTTCAATTGTATTGGCAAAGGTTGGAGAAGCAGCACTTTCTGCAATGGCGTCAATATCCGCCCGGTCTGATATTAAGGCCTGATCAAATGCGGCCTTGAAGTCCTCACTCTCAATGAGATTAAAACGGGGTAGGCCCATCTGGCCAGACCAATTGAAGATTTCTGCATTGGGTGATTTCGACATATTGGTTTTTCCGGTTTTTCACTGTCTGGGATGTAAGCGTCGTTGGCGCGGCCTGCAACGAAAATTGCATCAACAGATGGCTGGTAATTGAAGAAACTTTGCGTACATAGGGGCAAACATTCAATCAACCAGACATGATCATGCGCGACCGGATAGCCCAATTCATTTCAACCCGTCGATTCGAATGGGCAATCATCGTCCTCGTGGTATTGAACGCGCTTATCCTGGGGCTGGAAACGGCACCTCCGGTGATGGCGATTGTCGGGCCGGTTCTGAGAGTTTTGGATACCATCATCTTAACCCTCTTCGTTGTCGAACTGGCACTTCGTTTTTACGTTCACCGTTGGTCATTTTTCAAAGATGCGTGGCGGGTTTTTGACCTGATTGTCGTGGCTATTGCCTTGATCCCTGCATCTGCCG
This sequence comes from Hyphomicrobiales bacterium, assembly GCA_011087605.1. Lineage (GTDB taxonomy): Bacteria > Pseudomonadota > Alphaproteobacteria > Rhizobiales > Rhizobiaceae > Pseudahrensia. The sequence goes on along the minus strand of JAALLE010000127.1, from coordinate 2,181 downwards.
GTTTCTCGGTTCTGCGGGCCTTCAGGGTATTGCGTATTTTGCGGCTGCTCTCCGTCATCCCATCGCTGAAGAAAGTTGTAACAGGTCTGGTCACAGCACTGCCCGGCATGGGCTCGATTGTCGTTTTGATGCTGTTGGTGTTCTATGTATTTTCGGTGATGGCCACGGGGCTTTTTGGTGAAGCATTTCCGGAATGGTTTGGCTCGCTTGGAGCCTCGTCCTATTCGCTGTTTCAGATCATGACCCTGGAAAGCTGGTCGATGGGGATCGTCCGTCCGGTGATGGAAGCTTTTCCTTGGGCCTGGGCATTTTTCATCCCGTTTATCATGTCGACAACATTTACCGTGCTGAATCTGTTTATTGGTATCATCGTGTCGGCCATGCAGGCCGAACATGATCAGGATGCTGCGGATGATCGGTCCCAGTTGCACAAAGATCAGGCAGAAATACTGCACGAAGTGAAGGCACTACGCGCCGAACTGGCAGAATTGCGTTCTGGTAAATCGGGCGCCTAAACCGGTTTTAAACTATCCGGGTCCATCCCGCCCATACGGCAAACTTCAGCCCATTCTTCCGGTTTTACCGGCTGCACCGACAGGCGCGTATTGGCCACAAGCGCCATTTCACCCAATGCTGGATTGGCTTTGGCATCTTTCAACGAAACAGGATTTGGCATGTCGGCCAGAGCGCGAATGTGAACACAGTCCCAGCGCTCATCATCCGTGGTAGAGTCCGGCGCGGACAGGGCGCTTACTTCAGCGACTCCGACAACGTTAAGTCCTTCATTGGAGTGATAGAAAAAGGCACGATCCCCCAATTCCATCAAACGCATGTTGTTGCGGGCCTGATAATTGCGAATACCGTCCCATTCCTCGCCGGCCTTGCCTTTGGACTTTTGCTGCTCCCAGGACCATTTGAAGGGCTCGGATTTAAACAACCAATATTGCATGTCAGTTTCCTCAATTCGCCTATTCGGACCGGAACGGTTCTACACTATTCAACCCATCCCGCAGGGTGGGTCAAGGTGCCTCAGACTCAGTTCACACCTCACCTTTCAACGGACGTTCCAGCAATCGAGATACCGCATCCGCCGGTGTTATATCTCCAGCCAGCACATCGACCACCGCGCTGATTATCGGAACATCGATGTTCGACTGGCGGGCAATATTGAGAGCCATGTCTGCAGAATGCACCCCTTCTGCAAGCGGCAGCTTGGACAAATCATCACCAACGGCAAGCGCGGTTCCGTAGGAGAAGTTGCGCGACTGCGGGCTCGAACAGGTCAATACAAGATCGCCTAATCCCGACAGACCAACAAGAGTACTGTTTCGGGCACCTCTTGCCTGCGCAACGCGACTGAGTTCTGCAAAGCCTCTGGCGATCAGTGCCGCCTCCGCGCTCGCCCCCAATTGCAGTCCGCGGGCAATACCGACCGCAAGCGCAAGGACATTTTTCAATGCACCACCAATCTCAACACCCACCAGATCATCGGTGGTGTAAATTCGAAACCGTGGGCGTGAGAGCAATTTTGCCAATCGACCAGCCTCATCCGTTGTCGGCGCTGCAAGGCTGACTGCAGTGGGCAAGCCTCGCGCCACGTCGCTGGCAAAACTGGGACCTGACAGGGCGGCGATGGGTGTTTGTCCAAATATATCGGATGCCAGTTCATGCAGCAGCTTTCCGCTCTCTCGATCAATGCCCTTGGCACAGAGCACCAACGAAACGTCGGAACGAACCAGAGGTCGAATGGTTTCTGCAAGACTGGCAAAGGATTGAGCCGGAGTGACACACAGTATGATGTCAGACTGACATGCCATCGCCAGGTCGGTTGTTGCGACCAACTCATCGGCAAGTTTTATGTCACCCAAATATGTTTGATTTCTACGATTTTGATTGATGTTGTCTATCGCCTGGAAATCGCGGCCCCAAAGCAACGTGTTTTCTGACGCCTGCGCCAGCAAGGATGCCAAAGCTGTTCCCCAGGCGCCACTTCCCAGCACTGAAATATTCATAGCTGTTTCTCCCTGGCACGGCCGGGCGGCCGGGCGGCCGCTTTGAACGAAATTTGTTTGATCTGATTATAGCGACTACCAGACGATGCCGATCCGTCCAAACTTTCAATGAAATTATGTAACTACCCAGCTACCCCAACCTGATGCTTTTATAGACGGCCCATCAGAC
>JAALLE010000126.1 GCA_011087605.1 Hyphomicrobiales bacterium | reverse complement strand
CTGATGGGCCGTCTATAAAAGCATCAGGTTGGGGTAGCTGGGTAGTTACCGAATTTGTTCCCGTTCGGCTGAAGACCCGGCCGTTGTTCTGTTTACATCGGGATCGGAGGGAACCCCCAAAGGTGTTGTGCTGTCCCACGAAAATATTCAGGCAAACCGTTTTCAACTGGCCTCCCGCGTCGACTTTGGTCCAACAGATATTGTCTTCAACGCATTGCCGATTTTCCATTCTTTTGGCTTAACAGGGGGCACGTTGTTGCCGGTGCTTTCGGGCATTCGAACATTCCTTTACCCTTCACCATTGCACTACCGGATCGTGCCGGAACTGATCTATGCCTCCAACGCAACAATCATGTTTGGCACCGATACATTCCTTTCTGGCTATGCCCGATTTGCAAACCCATACGATTTCTACTCCCTGCGCTATGTGTTTGCAGGCGCTGAGAAACTGAAAGATGAAACACGCAAATTGTGGTCGGAAAAATATGGCGTTCGCATTTTGGAGGCATACGGCGCAACTGAGACATCGCCCGCATTATCGGCAAATACCGCAATGCATAACCGTCCTGGCAGCGTTGGCAGATTGTTGCCAGGCATCAAATCGCGGCTACAGGCAGTTCCCGGAATTGATGAGGGTGGCAAATTGATTGTCAGTGGAGCCAACGTGATGTTGGGGTATCTTTATGCCGATAATCCTGGCGTCCTGGTTAAGCCGGAAAATGGCGAATACGACACCGGCGATATCGTTGACCTCGATCCGGAAGGTTATGTGACCATCAAGGGGCGGGCAAAACGTTTTGCAAAAATTGCCGGCGAAATGGTTTCATTGACGGCGGTTGAGGCCTATCTCGCGGAGTTGTGGCCGGAGTTTCAGAGCGCTGTTGTGGCCATTCCTGATAGCAAGAAGGGTGAGGCTTTGGTTCTGATTACCAACAACAAGGACGCTTCTCGCGAAACAATCAGTGCCTTTGCCAAAAATCAGGGCATTGGTGAACTGTCTGTTCCAAGAAATATCAAGAAGGTAGACGAGTTGCCGGTTTTGGGCACCGGCAAGACTGACTATGTGGCTCTGGCCGCTTCTGTCGCCAACGCTTGATAGTCTGTGGCAAAGCGGCGAAAATTGGTGGTGATGTTTACGGCGCGGGTGCCGCCGTACTCACAGCTCCTTCCACATCGGCATACAGGGCGTTCACCTCCTGACCAGTATTAGACATTCCGACAATTGCAACAATCGACACCAATACGGCCGCCAGTCCGTATTCGATCGCTGTAGCACCGCTTTGATCTTTTAAAAATTTTCTTATCATCGTCATTCTGCAATCCCCATTCCAATACAACCTCCAACAATCGCTGGTATTGATGGATTGAAAACCTAAGGGCCATTCCTCCAAATCAAGTTTATGAACGTGGTTACCAGAATGCGTTCGCATCGATGAAAACTTCAAAATCTTTAGCAAAAGATTTAGCCGATTCTGGCGAGTGTGGTTTCGGTCTTTAGCTTTTGTTCCTGAACTGCGTTCTCCAAAACGAACCCATATCCCCTCATTTCCATCGGTGATGTTAAAATGGTGGAGAGTTTATCTTCGTCGGCACTTTCATGCGCTGCGACTTGGTGCAAGATGCTTTCGTACCAGCCGATCAGGTCGCGCTGCATCTTTCGCTCGGGCAGATATCCGAAAGGATCCAAAATGGTTCCGCGAATAAATTTTAGCCGAGCCAGGGCGAGCAGGGCAGGGCGTATCCAGGACCCAAATTCAATTTTTCGCGGCCGGCCTCGCGCGTCTTTTCCACCTGTCAGCAGGGGAGGCGCCAGATGGTAGCGAATTTTGAAGTCACCTGAAAATTTGGATTTGAGTTCGTCCTCAAATCCCTTCTGTGTGTGAAGTCGAGCGACTTCGTATTCGTCTTTGTAGGCCATCAGTTTGAACAGCGACCTGGCCGCCAATGTTCCAAACTTCTGATCTTTGCCTTTCGGCAGCGCCTGCACAAAATTGAAGATGGACTGTTGATAGCGATCCGCATAAGCCTTGTTTTGATAGTCGGTCAGGAATTTGGCTCGCTGCGTGACCAGACTTTGCAAGTCTTGATGGGCGGATTGCGATTTTCGTAGGTGCGGTGTCACCTGATCTGGATCATCTGCCAGCAACCTGCCGATTGAAAACGCACGTTTGTTCTCGGCCACCTTGACCCCATTCAGTACAATCGCCCGATCAAGTGCCTCAAAACCCACGGGAACCATGCCCTTCTGCCATGCCAGTCCGAGCATGATCGAGTTGGCGTACACAGCGTTGCCCAAAAGGGCTTCTGCTATCTGGTTTGCATTGATGGCTGTGACCTGTTTGTTGCCGACAGCTGATCTAATTGATGTTTCTCGCTTGGTCACTTCCAGACTTGCATCCCGCTTCAGAACCAGATCACCGGTCGGCATTTCTGCTGTATTCAACGCGACCTGGGTGCCGCGTCGAAAGCAATGTGATGCCTTGGAAGAGGAAGATACGACGATATCGCAGCCGATGACGGCATCAGCGACCCCTTGTTCCAGCCGTACCTGGTTGATTGCGCTGGGCTCGGTTGCGAACCGAATATAGCTCAGGACGGTTCCGAATTTTTGAGCGAATCCTGTGAAGTCCAGTAAACTGGTGCCGCGTCCTTCCAGATGGGCGGCCATTGAGATGAGCGCGCCAATTGTGATGACACCGGTTCCTCCAACACCCGCGACCAGCAGATTGTAAGGCTGCTCGAGGTCTACCAGTTGTGGTTTTGAAAGCCTCTCTGCCATCTCTTCGAATTTTAGATCTGGCAGGCTTGGCGATGCACGTTCGGCGTTCTCAACCGTCACGAAACTGGGGCAGAAACCGTTGAGGCAGGAGAAGTCCTTGTTGCAGGATGAAAGATTGATTTGCCGTTTGCGACCAAACTCCGTTTCACGTGGTTCGACTGATAAACAGTTGCTCTCTATCGAACAATCACCACAACCTTCACATACCAATGGGTTGATATAGGCAAAGCGTTTTGGGTCTTCGATCAATCCCCGTTTGCGGCGACGCCGTTTCTCAGTTGCACAAGCCTGTTCGAAAATGAGGACACTGACACCTTTTGCCTCCCGCAATTCGCGTTGTACGAAATCCAGATTCTGGCGATCGTCAAAGGTCGTGTGTTGGGGAAATTCCGATTTGGTGAATTGTTGAATATCATCGGAAACAATCGCAAGCCGCTCTACACCCTCGGCGCGGCACGACTGGGCAATATTGGCAACGCTGATTGGGCCGTCCACCGGCTGGCCACCGGTCATCGCAACGGCGTCGTTATATAGTATTTTAAAGGTTATGTTGGTCTGTGATGCGACCGCCTGACGAATTGCCAGCGAGCCCGAATGGTACCAGGTCCCTTCACCGAGATTCTGAAAAATGTGACCGCCACCGGCAAATTTCGACCGAGTGATCCAGGGCACGCCCTCGCCACCCATCTGGGCGTAACCTTCTGTCTCCCTGTCCATCCAACTGGCCATGACATGGCACCCAATGCCAGATGCAGCCTGACTGCCATCGGGTACTTTTGTTGACGTATTGTGTGGGCACCCGGAGCAAAAGTAGGGAGTACGTGCAGCGCCGCCAACCTGTAGCTGGATGGGCTGTGGTTTTGTGAGCTTATCTGCTTTGTCTAACAGGTTTTCCTTTGGGAAGAACCGATCAGTTCGTTCCGCGACAATGGACACAAGAGTCAGTGGATTGAGTTCACCGGTCCATGGCACCAGATCACGGCTGGCATTGGCGTCGTGTTTTCCAACCATCTTGGCAGGCTTGTCGCCGGGCCAATCGTAGAAATACTCCTTGAATTGGCTCTCGATGATCCCCCGCTTTTCCTCGACGACCAGAACTTCCTTCTTGCCGCGCACAAATGCCAGTGCATCGCGTCGCGCCAGCGGCCAGACCATACCGACTTTGTAGATATCAATGCCCAGCTTTCTGCATTTGGCTTCGTTGAGACCGAGCAGGCGCAACGCTTCCATCAGGTCCAGATGGCCTTTGCCAGTGGTCACAATGCCGAATTGGGCATCCTTGATATCATAGATTTTCTGGTCGATCGGGTTGGCGTTGACGAATGCTTCGACCGCATTGAGTTTATATTCAAAGCGGGACTCGATTTCGGGACTGGGCAGGTCATTTCTTCGTACGTGCAATCCACCAGGCGGTATCTCGGTTTTTGGATATTTGAAATCACGATCCGGTTTGAGTTCAACTGAGCGACCCGATTCCACGGTTTCCGATATGGCTTTAAAGCCGACCCAGGTTCCAGAGAAACGAGACAACGCAATGCCATATTCCCCAAAAGCGAGAAATTCTTCCACCGAAGCCGGGTTCAAAGTGGGCATATACCAGGTCATGAAGGCCACGTCCGACTGGTGGGGCATGGATGAAGAAACACAGCCGTGATCGTCTCCCGCAACCACCAGGACACCGCCTTTGGGCGATGATCCATAGGCATTTCCGTGGCGGAGCGCGTCACCGGACCGGTCTACACCCGGGCCCTTGCCGTACCACATGGAAAAGACACCTTCGACTTCACAATTTGCGTCCAACACGGCCTGCTGAGCCCCAAGCACGGCGGTCGCTCCCAAATCTTCATTGACCGCCGGCATGAACTCGACCTTGGCGTCCTGAAGCTGGTCGCGCATCTGCCATAGCTCCATATCGAGCCCACCTAGTGGAGATCCCCGATAACCGGAGACGAAACCGGCTGTGTTGAGCCCCTCCACGCGGTCCCGGCGGGCCTGATCGAGCATGATTCGCGCCAATGCCTGTGTGCCAGTCAAAAATACCCGGCCCGTAGTGCGGCTGTAGCGGTCGCTTAGCCGGCAATCATCAATTTTTGCGGATCTGTTTGAAATCATGACCATCTCCATGTTGCTCCCATTCTAATGCTTGAGCGGTGAAGAGGTGTTCCTAATCTTTCGATATTGATCTAATATATGAAAGGATTTTTCGAATTTGTGCGCATAATCGATTGGAAATGCCAGATGAAGCTGGATGACAGAGACAGACGCCTCCTGGCGCTGCTTCAGCAAGATTGCCGCCAATCAATTGCGGAAATGGCTGAAAAAGTGGGAATGTCGGCATCTGCCTGTTGGCGTCGAGTGAAAACATTTGAGGAGGCTCGCTTAATTCAACGTTATGGCGCCATCCTTCACTCAGACAAGCTTGGACTCACTTTCAAGGCGATTGTCCACGTTCAGCTGACGCGCCACGACCCTGTGGCGATGAAGGATTTCATCGATGGGATTTCGGAACGCAAGGAGGTTGATGCGTGTTATGCAACCACTGGTCAGGCCGACTATCACCTGATTGTTTTGTGCGAAAACATTGATGCCTATAACAGGTTTCTCGAAGATTTTCTGTTTCGGTTGCCAGCTGTGCGTGGGGCTCAGACGAATGTTGTCTTGAAGCAAATCAAATCAGCCGCGATGATTTGATCTCTCAATCGGAATTCGGTGGTTTCACTTGAGATCACCGTGTGAGAGTGAAAGCCTCCAAATGGGTCAATTGAAGGGCTTTTCTGACAATGCCAGTCTTACACAGGCAAAATAACGGCTATGTCCTCGTCGACGACGACGCGGGCAAATGTCGTGAGACCATCAGTGTAATCATAGACATTATAGCCCGCATAACTTCCAGAGTCGGTGGCATCGAGTTGCCAGTTGCTGCTTGGAATGATTCCGGAGTTTTGCAGATTGAGAAAATCGCTTCCATCACCATCAATCAACAGTGCATCATCGCCGTTACCCAAAATGGCAGCAATGGCTGTATTGGCTTCATCCGATGCATCGATAATGTTTTGCTCGTGGCCAATCAGGGTTGTGGAACCGTCGGCGGTTCCCAGATCAATGCGTTCAAATGACACTGTATCAGGGCCACTGTTCAACGTGAAGTTGAGCGTCTGTCCGCCCCCCTGAAATACAAGACTGTCCTGTCCGGAACCGCCGTCGGCATAGTTGAAGTCCAGATCTGTCACGATAACTGTGTCATCATCGTTGTCCCCGAAATAATCGTCCAGACCACCACCGCCCTCAAGCACGTCGTTGCCATCTCGGCCGTCAAAGCGTTCAGCTGCGGTCGTGCCCAGCATGGTATCGGCCCCATCGCCACCACGAACCCACTCAATGCTTGTCAATGAGTCGGTAAACAGGTTTCCGTCCCACGTTCCAGTGGCTGTTTGGGTTTGCAGGTTGATGTTTATGTCACCAGCACCATCGCGATCATAACGAACCCGGTCGAAGCCCAGACCACCATCAACGACGTCATCCCCGCCCCGCGTGATGAACCGATCATCAAAGCCAGAGCCGATTATTGTGTCGTTGAAGTCTGTACCTTCGATTTGCCGGACGCGCCCGGCACCGGTAATCGATTCTGAGTTGCCGAACCCGTCATTATTGACTGCTCCGGTCGCCAGATTAACGTCGATTCCATTAGCAGGTTGATTAGAATCTTCATCCCGCCAAAAACTCAGTTTGATCTCACCTGAGGTGATATTGTAACTGTCGGCACCTCGACCGCCGGTGACCTCGAGAAACATACCGTTGGCCAAATCGATATTGAACGTGTCGTTGAACTCTGTGCCTCTGATTCCCATGCCGCCGTCTGAAGGTTGCAGAGGTTTGAGGATATCGATCAGTGTATCGGTGCCATTGATGCCTTTGTCTACGGAACCCGTATTGGTCGTTGAATTGAGGCTGACAACAACGGCAGCCGACAGGTTGCCATAGGATACGGTCTGATAACCCCCAAGATTGCTGGTGAAATCTATTTGGTCGTTGCCGCGAGAGCCTTGGGTGAAATCTCCGCTGTTAGTGCCATCGCCTCCGGTTTGGATAATGTCATTGCCGTCGCCGCCATCAAAACTGTCTCGGCCATCGCTGCCGATCAGAGTGTCGTCACCATCACCACCTTCCAGATATTCAAAACCATCGTTGTCATTGCCGCCACCGATAATGGTGTCATTGCCGCCATTACCGACAAGTCTATCTGCCAGATTGGTGCCGGTGATGATGTCATTGAAATCCGTGCCGCGAACTTCCCGGACACGCCCGGCGCCAGTAATAGATTCAATATTTCCGAATCCATCATCATTGACGGTATTTGTCGCCAGATTGATGTCGATACCATTGTCAGGTTGGTTGAAGTTTTCATCTCTCCGGAAATCCAGTCTGATCTCACCCGAAATGATATTGTAGCTGTCCGCTCCGCGACCACCCGCAACGTTCAAGAATAGGTCGTTCGTTAAATCGATATTGAATGTGTCATTGAATTCAGTGCCAATAATTTCCAGGCCTCCTCCCTGTGGCAGCAGGCTGGACTGAAGCGGCTTGAGAATATCGATCCATGTGTCGGTGCCATTGCCCCCCTTGTTCACCGTAGCAATGTTGACGGTAGAATCGAGATTGAGAGTTATGGCAGCTGACAGATTGCCGTAGGAAACTGTTTGAAAACCCACAAGATTACCACTGAAATCTATCTGATCATTACCGCGAGAGCCCTCGGTGTAATCTCCATTATTGGGGTCGTTGCCGCCGGTTTGGATGATGTCATTGCCGTCGCCGCCATAAAAACTTTCGCGTTCATCGCTGCCGATGATGATGTCATTGAAATCCGTGCCCCGGACTTCTCTTACACGACCCGCACCGGTGATAAATTCGGTATTGCCAAAACCGTCATCATTGACTGTGCCCGTTGCCAGATTGATGTCGATTCCATTGTCAGGTTGATTGAAGTCTTCATCCCTTTGGAAATCCAGTCCAATCTGGCCTGAAATGATATTGTAGCTGTCAGCTCCACGCCCACCCGTTACCCGAAAGTAATATTCATCGGCAAGATCGATATTGAACGTGTCGTTGAATTCGGTGCCATCAATACCCAAACCTCCACCTGGTGGAACCGTGCTGGCCATAAGCGGCTTGAGGATATCGATAAATGTGTCGGTGCCATTGACCCCCTTGTTCACAGTACCTGTATTGGCGGTTGAATCGAGATTGACAATTATGGCGGCTGACAGATCCCCGTAGGATACTTCCTGAAAACCCACAAGATTGCCGCTGAAGTCTATTTGATCATTGCCGCGGGAACCTCGGGTGAAATCTCCATTGTTAGGGTCGTTGCCTCCGGTTTGGATAATGTCATTGCCGTCGCCACCGTTAAAACTTTCTTTGCCATCGCTGCCTATCAGAGTGTCGTTACCATCGCCGCCGTCCAGATACTCAAATCCACCATTATCATTGCCATTGCCGAAGATTGTGTCATCACCGCCGTTACCAAAAAGCTCATCAGCCAGATTGGTGCCAGTGATGATATCATTCGTGTCTGAGCCTCTGACCAGCTCAATGCTCATCAACGTATCGGTAAAAGCAATTCCGTCCCACATCCCTGTGGCACTTTGCGTCTGCAGGTTGATAATCATGTCGCTGGCGCCGTCACGGTCGTAGCGGATACGGTCGAAGCCTAGTCCACCATCAACAAAGTCATTGCCAGCCTGGGTGATGAAAGAATCATCGAGGCCGGAGCCGATCATTATATCGTTGAATTCTGTGCCCCGGACTTCTCCCACACGACCGGCCCCGGTGATAAAATCGTTATTGCCAAAACCGTCCTCATCGACCGTATTTGTCGCCAGATTGATGATGATTCCATTGTCAGGTGAATTGAAGTCTTCATCCCGCCTGAAATCCAACCTGATCCGTCCTGAAATGATATTGTAGGTATCAGATCCGCGACCTCCGGTGACCTGCAGGAATCCATTATCCTCCTTGTCGATGTTAAACGTGTCATTGAATTCAGTGCCGGAAATGCCAAGGCCACCTCTGTCGGCAAATATGGGCATGCGAATGTCGATCAGCGTATCGGTGCCATTGATCCCCTTGTCCACACTGCCCGTATTGGCAGCTGAATCGAGGTTTACAGTAATGGCTGCCGACAAATCGCCATAGAAGACGCCTTGGTAGCCAACATAGTTGCCACTGAAATTTATTTGATCATCGCCGCGGGAGCCAACGGTGACATCGACCAAATTGGTGTCATTGTCGCCGGTATGGATGATATCATTGCCATCACCACCGTTAAATTGTTCATGATCATCGCTGCCGATCAGAATATCGTTGCCATTGCCACCATCCAGCATTTGACGGTCTGTACCGGCATTGCCGACACCGATGATGACGTCATTGCCGTCGCCCGCCATAATATCATCGGTCTGGTCACTGCCTGTGATGAAGTCATTCGTGCTGGTGCCACTTAATGGACCGCCACCGACTGCTGCCGTAATCGCGTTAAACGTAAAGACGTCCTGGGGAAGTGTGCTTGAAGGCGTCAGGTCGAAATTCCGGACGATAAGTATGTCGCTGGTTCCGTTGAAAGCGATCTGAGTGTCGGTGCCATTGAATGTGAAAGTTGCCGCTGCGAGAAGCCCGGCAGCGTCGGCAAATCCGAAGCCGTTGAAAGATATTACATCTATGCCGAATTCAAAGTCTTCTATCTCATCATTTCCGAACCCCGGTTCGAAAATAAAGACATCTGCATCCGCACCACCATTCAACTCGTCATCGCCGCCACGACCGTTGAGCAAATCAGTGCCGCTTCGGCCTTCAAATCTCTCATCTGCTGTGGATCCGGAAATAAAGTCGACGCCCTGGTCTGAGCCACGTACCCACTCAATGCTTATCAAGGTGTCGGTAAATGGATTTCCTTCCCACTTCCCGGAGGCGGTTTGTGCCTGCAGGTCGATATTCATGCTGCCGGCACCATTGCGATCATAGCGGATACGGTCAAAGCCCAGACCACCATCAACATAGTCATCACCCGCCCGTGTGATGAAAGAATCATCAAAGCCGGAGCCGATCATTGTATCGTTGAAATCTGTGGCCCGGATTTCTCGGGCGCGCCCCGCGCCGGTAATAAATTCGGTATTTCCAAATCCATCATCATTGACGGTGCCAGTCGCCAGATTGACGTCGATTCCATTATCGGGTTGGTTGCGGTTTTCATCCCGCCGAAAATCCAACCTGATGGCCCCGGAGATAATGTTGTAGGAGTCGACCCCTCGACCACCGGTTGCCGCGAAAAACACATCATTGGCAATATCAATATTAAATGTGTCGTAACTACCCAGCTACCCCAACCTGATGCTTTTATAGACGGCCCATCAGAC
>JAALLE010000125.1 GCA_011087605.1 Hyphomicrobiales bacterium | reverse complement strand
ACTGAATCAGCAAAGACTGCCGAGATTAAGGCGAGTTTTTCAACGGAATAGGCTCGATCCAGACCTTGGGCATTGTGTAGGTCGCTCCAAACCCAACGGCAGCTCTGCGGACAAAACGACCTGGTATGCTATGTGTCGATGCTCGATGAACGACAGGGTTCGATTTGGCAACTTGCTGCCATTGGGAGCGTGGCGAGTCGTTGAGTTCGATTGGACGGGCTTTTAATCGTGCATGTCGGTGATGCTGAAGCATTGGTGAATCTTGGCCCTCATGAAATGGGTCCTGAATTTAACTTTCGTTTTTGTCAGTTCATCTCTTGGAAAAGGCATCGCGCTCCAAAAGAAAACTTGCGAGCATTCCAAAAACAAGGGCCCAAAACGGCGCGCCTATGTTCAACACCGGAATACCCGCAAGTGTCACGAGAAAGGCAACCAATGCGCCCAGCGAGAAAGTGTTCCCGAAGGAAGTCTGAAATGCGGATTGAAGTGTGCGCAGCAGCGCAAGGCCGGCAAGGGTGCTGAGCAGGGCCGCTGGCGTGGCCAACAAAAGGCTCGTAACCAGGGGGGCGAACACGCCGAACAGCATTGCAAGAACGCCAAGTAGAACAGCCGCGATCCAGTGCCGTTCCACCCGTCCGCTCGAAACAAGGATCGCGTTCGAAGGGCCGGTTAGACAAGTTGAGACACTCCCGAGCATTGCTGTAGCCAAAGAGGCGCCACCGCAAGCTGTTGTGATCGCGTCCACCGGTGGTTTATGTCCAGCTCCTCGCAGGATAACGATGCCTTGCGCGTTCTGCGCTGCAATAACGGTGATGGCCAGCGGCACGACGAGCTCTAATGCGGCGGCCACTGAGAACTGCGGCCAATATATCGATGGCGCCGCGAAGATGGGTGTACCCTCCGGAGGCGCCACTCCCGCCCCGATGTTTTCCTGCAGAAAAAGAACCATAAGTGCTACCAACAGCACCCCGATCATTGGCGGGAATAGCTTCTGCGCTCTAGGCACTGCAGTAAGGGCAAAGAATGTAACGGTCATTGCCGCCACCAACACGAAATCTGTTGTGAATGCCCGTATCCAGTCCAGTCCGAACTCTACGAAAACGCCCGCAACCATGCCCATTACAATGGGCATAGGAATCCGGTCCATTACTGCCCTGACCCAACCGGTCAGCCCCAGTGCCAGAAGTAGGACCGCTGTCATAACATAAGCCCCGATCACTTCGGCAAGACTCAAAGATTGCAGCGCTGCGCCCACGAGCACTGTTCCGGGTATTGTCCAAAAGAAGGCTAGTGGTTGGCGGTAAGCAATTGACATCCCAATGCTCAGAGCTCCGTTCACCGCGAACGCGGCAAATATCCAAGAAGCCAGATCCGCTTCGCTCAGTCCGCCGCGTGTGCCTGCGGCCAAGATGATCGCTACCGGCGCCGATGCCGCGAAAAGGAAGGCTACAAAGGCGTTGATCATTTCGTTCACCGGCACTTGCGGCCACATCATCTTGTCAAAGCGCTCCGCCATACCCCGCCTTTGCCGCAGTCGAGGGCATCTCCACGCCCGTCTTCAAAAAGCTCTGCCTACGCTATCAGAAATCCACTTGATAAGTAATCTATCATTCGCGAGCGCGAGACCAACGCGGGCGCTGAACCATTAGGGTTCGTTCCACAGTGCGCGCCCGGGTTGCAATCAGAAATGTTAGCGAGATGTCCAGTGATCTGAACAGTTGGGTAAACATCGCTGTCAGTGCGATGGTTGCTATTGCGATGAATATTTTGCTTTCCTCCGTTTTGGTGATCTCACCTTACGGCTATTCGGGCAGTCCGACGGCCAGCAAATCCTCTGATGAATTGCTCAGATGCGAAAACTTGCCGGCAGTGGATATGAACCTCGAAACGCGAAAATCGGGATGTCGCCGAAGCAGCGTCGAAGCTTCTTCACGAGCGTCTTCCAGCCGGTCCATCCGCTGCAACGCCAATATTTTCAAAACGCGCAAGCCCATAATGCCTGAGTTGCGCCGCAGTCCTTTGTCAGCACTGTCTAGTGCTTTGGGGTGCTGATGCAGCGCAATATGCGCGTTGGCAAGTGCGAGATAAATGCGGAAAATAAGTGGATCCCTCGGGTTCAGTCTCAGTGCGACCTCTCCATATTCGACACCAAGCGCGGGATCTCCAAAAAATGTTTCCAGATAGCTCCGCGATACCCAAGCCCATGCAAAGCTGGGACAAGCGTCGACTGCGTTTGCCAGCAGAGACATTCCCCGGTCTATATCATGGGAGTGAAAGGCCATCGTATAGCCCGCATAAGCTTGCGTTTCGACGTCACACTGAGGGCTATCCATTGCCTCATGACAAAGCCTGATGCCCTTTTCAATGATAGATTCTGCCGCTTCCGACGTTTGCCAGGCTACATGCAGAGTTGTGCACCATGACAAAATGGCCTTCGCACTGGCATAGTCTGGATAGGCTTCGACCGCCTTTTCCAGCAGGGCTTCCGCGTCAGCGATCCGCGCTGAATTAAGCATGCCCAAGGCGTTCAGATAAAGATCATAAGCTGTCAGGTCTGTGGGTCGTTTGCGGGCGGACTTTTGGATCTCAATTGCCTGGATTTGGGGGGCGATCACTCTCGCTATCTCGGCAACGATTCGGTCTTGCAGCTCAAACACATCTTCTAGTTCGCTGTCGTACCTCTCCGCCCAGATTTGGCGTCCATCCAGGGTATCGGCCAACTGCACCGAAATTCTAACTCGGTTGCCTGACCTGCGAAGGCTGCCTTCTACAACGTAGCGAACGCCGAGCTCTGCGCCTATTTGGCGGGTGTCTGTGGTAAGCCCCTTGTAGGTGAAGGCTGAGTTGCGTGCGATTACAAACAGCCATGGCACACCCGACAGAACAGTGGTCAAGTCCTCTGCCAGTCCATCAGCAAGATACTCATCGTCAAGCTCAGTGCCCATCGTTTGCATGGGCAGTACTGCAATCGAAGGTTTTTCAGGAAGATCAGGCAGTGGTTGAACCGGTTCTGCCCCTCCACCAACTTTGAGTTGAAAGACGTGGACGGGTTTCTCTATATTCTTCAGTTGCACGGGGCCCAGGTCTGTGAAGTCAAGTTGCAGTCGTCGATCCACATCTTCGTGAACCTTGGAGGAAACGGTCACCGTGCCTGGCGCTGCAATGCTTTCCAGGCGTGAGGCGATGTTGACGCCATCACCAAATATGTCGCCATCTTCCTCAAGTATGTCACCTGCGTGTATGCCCATCCGGAATATGGCTCGATCGGCGGGTGCGAGAGTTTGATTTCGATCGGCTGCAACTTTCTGCAGAATGTCGGCACATGCCACCGCATCGACGACCGACGAAAACTCGGCAAGAAAGCCGTCGCCCATTGTCTTCACGATGCGTCCGTGGTGCAGCGCGACGGGTGGTTCGAAAGCGCCTAGATGGCCTCTGACAGTCCGGATCGTTCCCAACTCGTCGCGCTGGGACAGGGCACTGTAGTCCGCAACGTCCGCTGCCAAAATAGCCGCCAATCTTCGTTTCAAGAGCCCCTCCATTTGCCACCGCTAAGTAAACAGGAAGATCGAAGAATTGGCAAAGCCAAATTCCCCATTCAGGAGTCCGAGCTCGCCCAAGTATTTCGCCGGCAAAGTGTCGCCACAGGACTGTCGCCGGTTCACAAATGGCGATGGAGAAGCGATACCTTACGAGTTGCCTAAGACTGTTGTGTCCACATTCAGACCGCAATCAAATCCAACCAAAGTTCGCAATGGGTCAGGAAAGGCCCTGTGGTAGGGCCAGCGTTATCCTGACTGCGACACGACCAACTTTGATTAGGGCCGGACTTACTGCAAAGCCTCGCTGTCGCGCACATACGCTCACAAAGGGACGGAATCACTTACCGGGTCAAGCGCTTCCTGAGAAATCGTCTGGTTAAAATTTGTAGCATTCTTGCCAAGCACATCATGTCTGGGGGCCCCATTTTCGAGCAAGCCTGCCACCATCCATGCTGACCGCATATTTCCATGCACGCTGAATTCCATACTTTGACTCTGCGGCCATTACGGAGAATCTGAACATGAGTTAACCTGAATATGGTTCTTCTATGAAGTTACATACCTATCGGAGTATGGTATGGTGTATTCATGGAGGTCGACCTTCAATCATCAGACTTCAATTTCCATCGAGCCAGCATGCCCAAACCGTTTATATCTTCCGAAGAAATTTTTGAAGGACTTGCACCCGCCACCGTTCTCGAACTAGAGCGGCTGCACGGAAACACTGATTTGGTGAGGGTATTTGAATATGCAGGTTTCGCCGGCCCGTTCACCGCGGTAACGCCATGGGAACTTGCGGCACCAGATGGCAACACGGTGATCAACGCCAGTGGGTACGCCGCCAACCCGTTCGGCGACCGCTATCCCCCACTTAAGAAGTTTCTGAGCAGGTTGATTGAAGAGGACTGCCAACAAAGTTTACCGCAGCAATCAACTTCCGCGTGGCGTTCGGCTCTGGAAGCCAACTTGGTTCAAACCATTGCTAGCGTCGACGAAAGCCATGCCGATAGCCGGGTTTTCTTTTCAAACAGCGGATCAGAAGCAATTGAAGCTGCAATCAAGTTCGCCAAAGCCAGTCGACAAGATGCAACAACTTTCATCAACTTTGAAAAAAGCTTCCACGGCAAAACTACTGGATCGTTATCGCTGACTGCCAATGAAGATTCCCAGCGCCCTTTTCGACCGCTGGCTTACAAGACACTTACCCTGCCATTTGGCGACCTCCCCGCTTTTGAACAGGCAATCAAAACATACGGTGGCAAGAACTTCATTGCCGTGGTTGTGGAACCTGTACAAGGGGAAGGTGGAATTATCGTTCCACCGGAAGGATTTCTCAGCGGGATTGATGAAATCGCCAAGAAACATGGGATTTTGGTAATTGCCGACGAGATCCAATCGGGTTTTGGCCGAAGCGGATATTGGGTGCCCAGCGTAGAATGGGGGGAGATGAGCCCTGATATCTTCACCTTTGCAAAGCCCCTGGGAGGCGGCATTGTTCCAATTGGTGCGACTGTGGCCCGCAAAAACGTCTTTGCAAAAATGCTCGGTGGGTTACGCTGCAAGACCCATTCCAACACTTTTGGAGGAAATTCACTTGCCATGGCGGTCGGGTTAAAGTCACTGGAAATTATTCGTGATGAAAACCTGGTCGAAAGATCGCGCAAATTGGGTGCTGTCGGTCTCTCTCGACTGCAGGCCTTGGCAATGCGTCATCCCGACTTGATTGAAGACGTTCGGGGAATCGGCATGTGGCAGGCAATCGTGTTCAAGCCAGTAGTTCCAGCCGCAGTGGCTCTCGGGATGAAAGACGTGATTGGAGAGTTTACCACGATGTTGGGTATGATGATGCTGCATCGCGCCGGAGTTCACGCCAATATTGCAATCAATGCTCACCGTACGGTGCGCCTTACCCCGCCTCTGACAATCCCCGAAGCGCTGCACAACGAAATGTTCGATAGGATTGATACGGCCGCAGAGCAGATGAAGTCCGCCCGCCGAATGTTGCTCAAGACTCCACCAAAATCCTTGTTTGATCTAACCCGTGTATCGGTTGGCCTGTAACCTGGTCAGTCATGCTATTGGAACGAAAATACATCGCGCGTGCAGTTTGAAATCCATCTGCAGCCGATATCATCAACTGCCATTCACCGGGCCCGATTTGGGTCGCCACTGTTGCAGCGGTTCGGCATAACTCGAGCCCGTGTCCGCCTCCTGACGTCGTTGTAATGGAAATCTGTGAAAACCACAGCCCTTGCCGAATCCCGCAACCAAGGCATTTCATGACTGCCTCCTTGCCAGCAAACCGGCCAGCGAGAAAGGCGCCCGGATCGTGGCTGCGTTCTGCCTCTCGAACCTCGTCAACGGTAAACACTCTGGACCGAAACGATTTGCTTTCAAGTCGCTGACGAAATCGGGCTATGTCAACCAAATCCAACCCAATGCCAATGATTGGGGCCGTTGGACAGTTTCCGCTGGTTACTTCGCTGTGGCCAGAATGAGCAGAGAAGCTAGTCATTCTCCGGCACCTTGACAGGCGGGTAGATCAATCGGCCTTGAGCGGCGAGCGTTCCATCCAAATAGCTGTTCTTCAGGTCATTGTGGCGGATTTTGCCGTTGTAGGTGTAAGGAACGGTTTGTTTTTTCACAAGATAGACACGCCCCGGCCGAAACCCGAGACGGGCATGAATTTCGCGGACAATTCTGCGGGCGATGTCCGCTGTACCCAACTTGATGTTTTCAGGCGCTAATCGAAGTTCGGCAAAGACATAGGCTTGCTCTCCGGCAAGGTCATTGCGATTAATTCCAACGGCCGCGCAGTTTCTGATTTCGTGGAAATCTTCGACCAACTCCTCGATCTCCCTTGGCGCAATCGTTCTCCCGGATTGTTTAATAATGTTCTTTTCACGAGCTACCATGAAGATGTCGCCATCTGCATCTTGGTAGGCAAGGTCGCCGGTTCTGAGAAAACCGTCGCGCCAAAATAAATTCTCCGTGGCATCCGAGTTGCGATAATAGCCTCGCGTGGCAGAAGGACTCTTGAAAACAATCTCGCCAATCTCGCCGAGCTTTACTTCCTCACTGCCGTCAACGATTTTAAATTCCACCCCCGGCAACGGATTGCCAATCGCGACATTGCCATTGTCATCTGACTTGATTGGCCGGGATTCCAGTCCCCAAAAACTTAAACCCACGCAAGCTTCGGCCAGTCCGTAACAGGGTTTTGTGAAATTGGGAACGTTGAACATCTGCTCGAAAGTCTGAACGGTTTTGACGCGGATTGGCTCGGCAGCATTGACAGCAATGCGAAGCGTTGAGAGGTCATATTTCGAAGGGTCCCTAACTTGCCGAACCAGTTGCCTGTATCCGATATCGGGGGCAGCTGTGAATGTTGCTTTAAATCTATGAATCGTTTCGGCCCAAGTGGAAATTCTTGTCAGCGTTGTCGGTAACAGAATTAGTCTCGCGCCCGTGTAGAAGGGAGCCATGGTCATTAGGATCAAGCCAAGGTCATGATATACCGGCAGCCAGGATACGATGACTTCATCGTTATCGATTTCAGCGGCGGTCACCATCTGGCGCAAGTTAGCCAGAAGGTTGCGATGGGACAGCATCACACCTTTTGAGTTTCCGGTACTGCCTGAAGTGTATTGCAAAAATGCAATGTCGTCTGGGTCTGGTTTTGAAAAATTCGCTGCCCTGCTTGTCGCCAAACAATCCGAGATGCGATAGAGATTTCCCCCAAATGATTTCATCGCGGCTTGATAGGTCTCGACCAATTCATCGGGCGTGTCGCTTGGCACAATGATCGCCTTGGCGTCGCAGGAAGTATAAATCGACAATGCGCGTTTGATCCCGCTTCCAGGATAGATCGGCACGCTGATTCCTCCGGCAAGCTGTATGCCGTAGAATGCAGCGAAGAACTCATGACCGTTCGGGAATACAATCATCACACGGTCACCAGAACCTATCCCCATATTCTGGAGGTGGGTCCCCACACAGCAAACTTGATCCCAAAGGTCGGCGAAATCTGTCGAGCGCTCGTTGAACCAGAATGCTTCCCGGTCAGGTGTCTTCGCTGCCCGGAATTCGAGCATGTCCATCAGTGTTTCGATACCAGCCAATTCCTGCACGTCGGTGGAAATTTGCGTCGGCATGTCGCCCCCCCAAAAAAACAGAAAAGCCGCGCCAAGGCGGTCTTTGCCCCAGTATTCTTGTTGACGGCTCTCAGTCCAGAGTCAAAACAGCGTATAGGTCGCTAACTTTCTCAATCTGCTGAATTTTATCTTCCTCGATCTTAATGCCCAACCTATCTTCGGCCGCAGCCATAATATTGGCGATGTCTGCAGATTCCGCCCCGAGATCTTCGACAATTCTGGAATCAGCAGTTATCTCATCGGCCGACAACCCAAGTTGGTCAGCGATAAGGTCTACTACGTCCTGATATTTAGCCATGATAATTTCCTTCCAAGTTTGCTGATAAATAGACTTCGGCTGCGCAACAAGCGCAATGCCGCGTCGCTCATTAGAAACATCCGTTCAGGTGCAAAGAACGCGATACGCTTTAGATTTCTCACATGGGTAAATGTGACATTGTCGGTCGTGGAGGTTCCGCCATATGTGCCGCATCCCAATGTGAGAGAAGGATCAAGGTTGGTTGATATGCCAACTACCCCATGAGATCCGGGCGAGTTGACGAGTATTCTGCTGACACTCATTTGGCGGCCAAACGCCACTGCGCGGTGGCGGTCCCGGGTGTAGATGATTGCCGTATGGCCTTGCCCATCGATTTCCAACAGAGATTTGCAAGTTTCGAATCCTTCTGCCTCGTTCTCGACGGCATACAAACTCAATACAGGGGCCATTTTCTCGCGCGAAAGGGCGTTGCCGCGCACAATTTTGGAATCGGGAGCCACTATAAGTCGAATTTGAAAAGGTCTTTGAATACCGGCCTTCTCGGCGAGAACTTGCGCCGATTGGCCGACCAGCTCTGCACGCAACGCATTTATCCGCGGATCTATCGCTGATGTGACGAACCGTCCCGCCTCTGCATCGTCCAACACGGCGGTCTGATTTTCAACAAGATGGTTTACGAAAGCCTCGCGCCTTGACCGAGCTACGACAAGGTTGTGCTCAGCGCCACAGATCAATCCGTTGTCGAAAGATTTGCTTGCAACGATGCTCTTTGCAGCATGATCGAGTTTAGCATCGGCACAGACAAGTACAGGTGCATTACCTGACCCAACACCAATTGCTGGGTTGCCTGAACTATATGCGGCTTGGACAACGCTCGCCCCCCCCGGTTGCCAGGACTAGGCCAATCTTGGTGTGATTCATGAAGGTGATGACCTGTTTGCGGGAGTTACGCCGACTTATCCATTGAACCAGATTTTCAGGAGCGCCGTTCTGGCGCAGCACTTCTTGCACAATTTCACCAACCCGGTTGCAGCATTTCAATGCCCCCCGATTCGGACTGAGAATAATAGCATTGCGCGACTTCAGGCAGATCAAGGTTTTGAATACAAATGTGGAAGTGGGATTGGTGACTGGTACAATGCCGAACACAATACCGACTGGGCTGGCCACATCAATGATTTTCTCAACGGTCCGTTTTTTGACAATCCCATTGCCGGTCTTTCCGTGAAACGAGTGCCAAACGCCGAGGCTCGCCACCCGATTTTTCAGTGTTTTGTCGGCTTTGTTACCCGCACCTGTTTCTTGAACTGCGATTTCTGCCAAGTTCTCGGCTTCCTGCTCTACAGCTCGTGCAATTTCGAAGGTGACCTTGTCAATGCGGTCTTCGGACCATGACTGCAATTCAATTTGAGCAGCGTGCGCTTGTTGCACCATTTTCTCCACCAAGGCGTCGTTCTTTGAACCGGACATGTTATCTAAACGAATTGAAGTGTTGCGCAGTTTCAGCGCAGCTGAACGCCCGAGCGCAGCAATCAGGACGTTGGCAAAAGTTGGATTGTCCACCTGCAGTTGATTGTAATCGGCAACGGCAAATTTCCGAAGTTTCACTTCCGTCTGGGCAATTGCAGATGCGCTACGGGGCAATTGATCCAATAAGCCAAGCTCACCCACAATAGTTCCTGCCTCCAAAAAGGCCAGTACATTGTCCGACTCATCCGGATTGGTACCCTCACGTTCGATTTCAACTCGCACAATACCTTCGTCAATAATGAAAAAACCGTCGGCCTCCTCATTCATGCGAAAGAGAACTTCGCCTCGCTTTAGATCGATTCTTTGGGAGTAGCTGTCGAAAACATGGCGATCTGCCTCAGAAACATTGTCAAACGGAAACGGCAGATCCACAGATTAGCTCCACAACTTCCAACTTGGCGCTAGCCAGCTACAGTGTAAATTTACAGTATTGTGCGCTTCAAATGATGTCAAATTGATCGCTCATCCACAATTTGGGGTGATGGGATTAATTGAACAAACGAATTGGGATTTGCATTCTGCAAGATAGCTTTTTCAGCACACCATACCTCTCAATATCATTGGGTGAGGCTTGGTCGTTGGACACCCGTCTCGTCCAACGTGTTTCCCGTTCAATGCCATATCGAGTGTCTGTCTTATGAAGAACAGCTAAGTTGGCCTCTTAACGTCGAAAGTTTCGCTAATCTGTTCTTCTCATTCCATATGTAGCACCCGCGCCTCATTCTTGTTTTCAGATGTGCAAAATGCAGTTACTGAACTGGGTATGCGCGCAGCTATCTTCTCCGCGACACGGTCGCAACTTCAGGAAAGGGCTTATTCCGTTGAAAAACTCATCTGAGAAACGACGGTTTCGTTGATTTG
>JAALLE010000027.1 GCA_011087605.1 Hyphomicrobiales bacterium | reverse complement strand
ATCAAATTGTCGCACCTAATGGCAGCAGAAATAGGGTAGCTGAGTAGTTACGAATGAATATCGAACAGATCTGGCTGGACTACCAATCGCGGATCAAGTCTTTTCTGCATTCCAAGGTATCGAACCCTGCAGACGTAGATGATCTGCTACAGGAAATTTCGATCAAAACATTTGCCGGACTCTCCCAACTTGAAGATCACACAAAAGTTCAGCAATGGCTGTTTCAGACTGCGCACCGAACGATCATCGATTTCTATCGCAAAAATGGGCGTGTCAAAGATGTCTCACCGGATGACCTTTGGTACCAAAAGGACGACCCGGACACGCTGCAGTCTCTGGAACGCTGCGTCGAGCCGTTTCTTAACGCCCTGCCCGAAGAAACAGCCAAATTGCTGACTGCAGTCGACATTGATGGGCAATCCCAGAAAGCCTACGCGGCGGAACATGGACTGGCCTATTCCACGTTGAAATCCCGGCTTAAATCCGGCAGATCGGATTTGCGACGGGTCTTCGAAAATTGCTGCCGGATGAAGCTGGATGCGCACGGCAACATCATGGACTACCAACCCAAATCGGATAATTGCCAAAACTGCTGAACTTTTTTTCGTCTTTTTGATTTTCGCGTCGTCTTACGGGGTGAACCACAAAACACAGGAACGATGAAATGATCAAAGTTGTCAGTTTCAAGATATGCCCCTTCGTGCAGCGCGTAACCGCCATGCTCGAGGCTAAGAACATCCCCTATGAAATCCAATATATCAGTTTGAGCGACAAACCGCAGTGGTTTCTCGACATATCTCCAACTGGTCAGGTGCCGCTTTTGGTGACGGAAAGCGGCACGCCACTATTCGAGTCAGATGCCATTGTCGAATATATCGACGAAGTGTCAGCGCCGCTGGTTACTGACACCACCGCCGAAAGGCGCGCCGTTGATCGGGCGTGGAGTTATCAGGCCACCAAACACTATCTGGTACAGTGCTCGACAATGCAGAGTGCCGATGGGGATAAACTTCTGGAGCGATCTGAAAAGCTCAACAAATCCTTTGCCAGAGCTGAGAAACAATTGGGTTCGGGACCGTATTTTCATGGTGATGAAATTGGCAATGTTGATATTGCCTGGCTACCGCTGCTTCACCGCGCCAAGCTGGTGGAGCAACATTCGGGATTCGACTTCTTTGCAGAATTCCCGAAAGTCAAAGACTGGCAAACCGCTGTGTTGGCCACGGGTCTTGCCAAAAAATCAGTATCGGAAGATTTTGATGAAGCGTTTTCCAACTTCTACCTCGCCGAGCGCACTTTTTTGGGGCGAGGTGGAAATTTCGACGAGGCTCCCCTTCCCGCAACTTCCAACAGTTGTTGCGGCAGCAACAGCGGCGGCGATAGCGGCGATAAGGCCGCCAGCAGCTGTTGTTAATGCCCAACATTGGCGAGCAGCTTGCTCTGTTTAGCGCGCTGCTCGACCCTGCTAAGAAGCAAACGGACATTTGCCCACCATGGCGCCCGGTTTTTGATCATAAATATGTTCTACCCGGGTGTTGCTATGGTCTCGGTGGACATGCTTGCGAATTCGAAACAGCTGACCCAGCGGTCGCATTTCGGGCAAGGTGTTCCAGGCATTGAACTGTAAAGGCGACCAGTTGAATTCTTTGCTCAGTGCAGCGTCGGCCCTCAACGTCAATTGCCCAACTCTGACATAGGGCGATTTTGCCTCGTCCCATTCAAGATCACAATATTCAGCCAGCATAACTCCTTTGGGAGGATCGCTGGCCGATGGCTCTTTGATGCAATCGGGAGTCGCCAGCTGGATGCACAGATCAAACGATGCGTCTTTGCCTTCTGCCAGCCAATTATCCATCGCCGCCTTGTGAGGTCCGGTCGGATCCTGGCTGAGATCAACGGCTGAAATTGGATCGGATTGATTGGGTGTCAGACAAAACTTCATTGCGCCATCACCAAGCAGATAGGGTCCGGAAGAAAAATACGGTTTACCGGACCATCCTGATTTATTTGAAGGTCCGGAGGCGATCGGTTTCATTGATTTGCCAACGGTTTTCAAGACGTTGATAAACATCGCGATGTTACGCCAGTTGGACAGGGTTTTCAGTGTTTCAAGCGACGGTGGCTTGAGTGTCTTTGCCATATCAAGTTGATGGGCATCGCGGGCAAAAAACTGACGTCCCGAACCGTTCGGCCCCATCTCGCCTTCGGCCAGCAACAGATCAAGCTCCTTCGCTTTGCCCTTTGTCGCATACTCATTGGGCACCAATTTGGGAAATTGCAGCTTCACAGCCAACCTGCTGACGGCGAATTTCAGGTCTGGATCTTTGGTAAAATTTGGTCGGCATACCACCGGATAAGTGGCATTTTTCGCAAAAAGTCCTACCCGAAACCTTTCCGGCAAAGCCGTCACATCATCAATCTTCAATTCACCCTGCAGCAATCCAGTCGTGTGGCTCCAATGGGGCTCATGAAACGACGGGTCATTGACACCTGCGCCTTTGGCCAGACATTCGGTATCGGCAGAAAAAGCAGCGCTAATGCGTTTGGCCATCGCTTCTTCGGAGGCGTCGAAAACTTCATGGGGTGTTAGATATCCATCCACCACAACATCTTTTGGCAAATCTTTTGCAAATTGCCTTTGATAGGGCGAGCGCACGAACAGACCATACAAAAAATATGCAGCCGCTATCCCCATCAAAGCCCATACAACAATCATGTTTTTGTCTCCCAACCAGCCGGTTTGCCGCAATCAGTTACATTAAAATCATCCACTCTTCTGTCAATTATCTGGGTGTTGATGATGAGTTGATCTGACAATTCATGAATCGCTTTGGGATCTTGGTTTCTCTAAAGCCAAGATTGTTGGGAGCTAGGTCACAAGCAAACAGATTGATGCTGCATATGCGTTTGTAGCTTTAGGCAATACTCGCTTAGCCGATTCAAATTTCACGCATTTGCGTATTTGTCGCCAACATCCTCTCGCACCGGATGGGTGTCATAAAAAATCGACATGGAGGCAAACTTGCCAGCATCTGAAAACTTGAAATAGTCGATGCCCTGAAAAACAATCTGATCGCCACTGGCCAGCGTCCAGTCATACTCAAAATGAGCCGCTGCGCTGTCACCACTTTCACCGAGCAAAACATCAAATACGGTCAGTTTGCTGGCGGTTGAGGCACTGCCAAGCTTGTTGAAAAAATCTTCAGCGGACATTTTGCCCAAAAACGGCGACAATATGAAGGCATCAGCCTCAAAAAGCGCAATGATCGCGGCAATGTCGGAAGCCGACATCAACTCAAAATATCGGCGCACAAGGGCCGTTTGCTCATTCGGCGTCATTTCATCTACTTTCTTTGCAGGTTCGCCAAACCAATCAAATCGATTTTGGTTCTAATCATCTTCTTCCAGCTGTTCCTTAACAGCGGTGGCGAGTTGCTTCAGTGAATAGGGTTTAGGGATAAAACCAAACTTACCCCGTTCTGACTCTGGTAAGTTTTTCTCAAACGCATCTTCAGCGTATCCGGAGGCAAATATAAACGGCACCTTGTTGCCCATTTTGCGCACCGCATCCAAAAGCGACGGACCATCCATTTCCGGCATGACAACATCGGAGACAACCAGATCCACTTCGTCTTCCATCTCTTCAATCAGTTCCAATGCAATGGCACCGTTTTCAGCTTCGTGAACATCATAGCCTCGCGCCTGCAATGTGCGCGATCCCACGGCTCGAACAGCGTCTTCATCTTCGACGAAAATAATCGTCGCACTACCGGCAAGATCTTTTGGTTTTTCTTCTTTCTTTTCGGCAACCTCCTGCGAAGCCTCAATCTCGGCAGCACTTGGCACATGACGAGGCAGGAAGATGCGGAAACTGGTGCCCTTGCCAACTTCGGAATCGGCATAGATGAATCCGCCTGACTGTTTGATAATTCCGTAGACCGTCGACAGCCCCAGCCCGGTTCCCTTGCCGACATCCTTGGTAGAGAAAAACGGATCGAATATCTTTTCCATCACGGCCTGGCTCATACCGGTGCCGGTGTCTTTGACCTCAATCATCACGTATTCGGCCAACGGCATTTCTTTGCGGAAATGCTCACTTTGAATATCGTCCGGAGTCAGATTTTTCGTGGTAATTGTCACCGCACCACCGTCTGCCTCGGTATCGTTAATCGCGTCACGTGCGTTGACGCACAGATTGACAATTACCTGTTCGAACTGCCCGATATCGGCCTTCAGCGGCCACAGATCTCGGCCGTGTTGCATTTCCAGGTTAATCTTGTCGCCCACCAAACGGGCCAGCAACATGCGCAAATCGGCCAGAACATCCGGCACCGAAAGGGTTTGAGGACGCAATGTCTGTCGCCGACTGAAGGCCAACAACTGGCGTACCAGCGAGGCAGCCCTATGGGCGTTCTGCTTGATGTTCATAATGTCCGGGAAAGACGGGTCGGACGGACGATGGTTGGACAATAACAGATCTGAAAATCCGATAATGGCGGTCAGCACATTATTGAAGTCGTGAGCAATACCGCCGGCCAACTGACCAACGGCCTGCATTTTCTGCCCTTGTGCCATTTGTCGCTCAAGCGCCTTTTGCTCAGTCATCTCGATGGCGTAAAGAATTGCGCGTTCTTGTTTTTCGCCGCTTTCAGGATCAGATTCACCATCAGCCACAGCACTGATGAAATAGCGAATTGAACAATCTTCGTTGTCAATCTGGGCCGCAACACCGGGCAAAACCGAATCCACAAAATCGATTGTCCCCTTACCCTCATTGGCCTCTTCCATCGCTTTTAGCAAAGCTGGCGCTTCGTTCTCACCGCATAGCTGATCAATAGTAATCTCGCTCTTGGCATGGCGTTTCGCCTTGGCCAGAACTTCGGCAAACAATCTTTGGAATGGTGCGTTGGATTGCACCATGGAGCCGTCTTCGGCAAACGAGGCAATGGCAATGGGAGTGTTGTTAAAGAAACGGGTAAACCGCACTTCGGCAGCCCTGAGTTCTTCAGAAATGCCCTCTCCTGCGCTGCGGTTGAGCACCAATGTGCGTGTCGCACCGGGTGCTCCGTCAGGTGCAAAAGGAACCTTATGATAGAGACGAACCGGCAGACTTTGACCATTCGACCGGGCAAGGTCGAGATCAACTACCGCGGTTTTGCTCTCTCCGGGTTCCACCTCCAGCGTGTTCAGTAACGCCATGCCATCACCAAGAACCAGGCTTTCCATATTCACAGTGCCGGGCTTGAACTGGGTCAGATCAAGGCCAAGCCAGTCAGCAAGCGTCGCGTTGATGTACATAATCGAGCCGTCGGATTGGGCCGAGAAAAAGCCCGCCGGGGCGTGATCGAGATAATCGATCGCATGTTGCAGCTCAAGAAACACGCTTTCCTGACGAAGCCGTTCCTGTGTGACATCGCTGATTTCCCAGACCAATAGCGGCTTTTTGTAGTCCGGGTGATCCAGTGGACGGGCGGTAATACGATACCAGTGAGGGGTTTGGTTGTGCTTGCTGCCATTGATATGACGCACATCCTGGATCATTCGAAATTCCTGAGTGTCGGTTTGACCGTTACGCACCCGCTGGTTCATTCGATAAACAATTTCGGAAGCTTCATCAGAACTTGAAAATGCCCGTTCAACCGTCGCAACATCACGAGCGCTTTCCACCCCCGTTAGTTCACCATAAGCCTGATTGGCATAGACGATACGCCCTTCCCAGTCGGTAACCACGGCCCCGTGATGCAGCCCGTCAACAAATGCGCGGGCAAAGCCATCCCCCTTGTTGCGCGAGGAAAGATGGACAAAACCAATAGCAACTGTGAACAGAAAAAACACACCTATCATGGACAGAAACGTCAACAGGGCAAGCGTCACCTGTTTGGCCATGGTTTCCGGCAATATCGTAAACAGCGCCACCAGACCCAAAAGCAAGAGGCCGACCAGCAGCAACCGGCCGATATTGCCTCCCCGCTCTGCACGGTCGATCAGTGGCGTTTTGCCTGTCACGGGCGTATTCGAAGCAGGACGGGAAGTTTGATTGGTGGGCTTTTTTAAAGAACCTGAAGATACTTGTTCCGCATCTGCGCTGGGCTGCTTGAGGGCCTCACTCATAAGGGAATCACTTTCTCGTCCTAAAAGCCGTTCAAGTCTTGAATCATATTCAGCAGTCGCTGAAAACCCCAATCCCTGTGGGTTGCTGAATGTGTCGGCTGGTTTTCCTGGTCTCGCCTGTTTGCTATTCAGTCTGACAATGACATAATTCGCCTGTTGCGACGTTACCAAATTGTTTAGGGCCTTGCTTTAGGAACTCGTAACCATAGGGGACACCGCGCCCCAAACCACAACCTTGACGACCTGCACGCCCAGGCATTGAACGGCAGGCCAGAACGGACGGAATAGATTATGTATCAGTTTTTCAGCTCAGACCTGCTTGGCCTATCAGTTGACACGGCCAATTTGATTGCCAACGGCATCGTTGCGCTGGTCATCATTTTTGTGGCCTACATGTTGTACAAAATGTTCACCCGTCCCCGGATGGCTGGCGGCCGACGCAGCAAAAATGCCCGGCTGGCTATCACTGATGCCGCCTCAATTGATGACCGTCGCAGAATTGTGCTGGTGCGCCGAGATGATGTTGAACATCTGATAATGATCGGGGGCGCCAACGACATGGTGATCGAATCCGACATCAATAAAGCCCCATCGGCCAGTTCGTCCAAACCGCTGGCTCAACCTTCAATGGCAAAACCCGAAGCCCCGGCAACTCCAGCGGTTAGCAAACCCCGCTTCTCAACCGATGCGTCAAATGTACCGGCGGCTCCAGCCAAGCCAGACGCGCCAAAACCAAACACCACCAAGAGTTCCGACATCAAGCCCGCTGCGACGGTAACTAGCCCGGCTGCCGCGACGGCGGCGACACCGACACCCGCCAAGTCACCACCGCAAATTTTTGCCTCCACGACCAAATCACCTCCCGGTCAAAGCGATGCTTCATCATTGATTGGGGATATTCGCCCCAAACCAAATGAAGCGCCTAAATCGCCAATGACAGCCGGTTCGCCAATATCGCCGCCACCATCCTCAAAGCCTTCGTCCCCACCTCCGACATCCCCGTCGCCGTCGCCGTCGCCGACAACGAAGAGTACAGTTGGACAAAACATGGATGCTCTGCTGACCGAAATCACCGGCAAGAAATGACTCCAGAAAAAAAGGCGGCACAACGGCCGCCTAAATAATATTCAATATTCGGCCATTCCGGCCTGAACGTGGTCAGTCGTCGCGATAAACCTTTTCGCGGCGCTCGTGACGTTCCTGTGCTTCCAGCGACAAAGTCGCAATTGGCCTCGCGTCCAGCCGCTGCAAGCTGATGGGCTCACCAGACTCTTCACAATAGCCATATTCGCCATCATCAATGCGCTTCAGCGCCTGATTGATTTTCGAAACCAACTTTCTTTGACGATCACGCGCCCGCAGCTCAATAGAACGATCCGATTCCGAAGTCGCTCTGTCGGCCAGGTCCGGCGCATTTAGATTGTGTTCCTGCAGAGATTCGACAGTTTCCGCCGATTCGCGCTGAATCTCGGAACGCCACGCCAACAGTTTTTCCTTGAAATAGGTCAACTGCCGAGGGCCCATAAACTCTTCATCATCAGAAGGCTTATACTCTTTGGTCTTTGCCGGCATTGAATCTCCCTTACTTTATGCGGAACATGGTCAGCGGCTGCTTTCATCATGTTATCTAGCGCCGGTATAACGACCCTCTCGGCTTGCTTCAAGCATCAAAAAAGCCTGTGTTGGTATGAAATTGCAGGGGCCGGTTAAAAAAGCCGTTTTTCCTCAGTTTTCAGACTGTTGATAGAGTCTGGCAAGTCTGGTCAACTTGCTCGGATATTGGCAAAATATGCCATTGACCCTAGGTAAACTCGATGAAACATCTTTACATTCTTCGCCACGCCAAGTCTTCCTGGGCTCAGCCGGGATTGGGCGACATTCAACGCCCCCTAAACAAACGGGGCATCAAACAGGTAGCGAACCTGCAGGCATGGATAGACCAACAGGGCATCGTGCCCGAAAAAATCTTGTGTTCACCAGCCACCCGTACCCAGGAAACCTATCGTGGCATAAAGGCTGCCGTCGAAGCAGCGTCATTTGAGATTGTTCCCGGTCTCTACAATGGAAGAATCGACGACTACCTGCAGTCACTTTGGATTCAGGAGGCCGACCGGATCATGGTGATCGGCCACAATCCGACCTGCGATGAACTGGCGCGCTATCTCACAATGCCCGGCAGTCCGGCTTCTGAAAAACTCATGGCGCACCATTTTGGAACCGCCACCATGGCTGCATTCAGCCTCGACATCGACGATTGGCAACAGCTCGGTCAGGCAAGTGGTTCGCTGGAGGTGATGCTGCGACCCAAGGATCTGGAAAGCAATTAAGCCCCGCACCCATCCTGTAACGCCACAATTGGCGCCCTATATCAGATGAAGACCCATACTAGGACTGGCATTTGAACAAGATCACAACGCTCACCGACGACGCCCGCATTGCCATAGATAATCTGACGGACGCTGCAACAGGCCTGTTTGAACCAAACCTGCGATTTGGTGTAACCGGACTGTCGCGCGCCGGTAAAACCGTGTTCATCACCGCCCTCATTCACAATCTGTTGCACGGAGGCCGCCTGCCGTTGTTTGCGGCTCAGGCCGAAGGCCGCGTTTCAAATGCCAAACTTGCTCAACAGCCTGACGACGCAGTTCCGCGGTTTCAATATGAGGATCATCTCACCGCCCTGTTGGAGGATCGCAAATGGCCTCAATCGACAAGCGCTATTTCTGAACTTCGCATCAAGATCGAATTTGAATCAGCAAGTTCCTGGTCGCGCACCTTTGGTCCTGGCAGTCTCACCCTTGATATTGTCGACTATCCCGGCGAGTGGCTGCTTGATTTGCCGCTTTTGGGGAAAACCTACGATGAGTGGTCGGCTGAAGCACTGCAACTGGCAAGATTGCCAAATCGCAAGCAGGAAGCACGCGATTGGCTCAAATTAGCGGATGCGACCGATGCAAATGGTGAAGCCGATGAGATGGTCGCCCGCAAACTGGCTGAGGAATTCACCAATTATCTGCGAGCCTGTCGTCAGGACCGCACGGCTCTGTCCACCTTACCGCCTGGACGGTTTTTGATGCCCGGTGACCTTGAAGGATCACCGGCCCTGACATTTGCACCGCTACCACCAAATTCGCAGCCAATAGACAGTGACGATACCCTGCACGCAATGATGCAGAGGCGTTACGAGGCTTACAAAACAATCGTCGTAAAACCATTTTTTAGGGAACATTTCGCGCGCATTGACCGTCAGATCGTACTGGTCGACGTGCTGCAGGCGCTAAATGCAGGATCTGCCGCGGTGACCGATCTTGAAAAAGCGCTTTCGGATATTCTCAGCTGTTTCAACCACGGCAAGCGGAGCTGGCTGACCTCACTGTTCAGCACCCGAACCGATCGCATTCTCTTTGCAGCAACCAAAGCCGACCACCTGCATCACCACAACCATGACCGGCTGGAAGCCATCCTCGCCAGACTGGTGGAACAGGCCACAGAAAAGGCCGAGTTCAGCGGCGCTGAAACCGACGTGGTTGCGCTGGCTGCAATTCGCGCAACCCGTGAAGCTGAGGTGACGGAAAAAAAGGAGATTCTGCCCGTCATCGTTGGCCAACCTCTGGCCGGGGAAAGCATCGGCCGGGAAGTTTTTGACGGCAAATCGCAAACGGCGATTTTTCCTGGTGACCTGCCGGAAGATCCCGACAATGTTCTGCGCGAGGACCATCAGGCAGGCGATTTGAAATTCCTGCGTTTCACACCGCCCAAACTGGAAAAAACCGTGGAAGGCATGACGCTTTCGCTGCCTCATATTCGTCTGGACCGGGCGCTGGAATTTCTTCTGGGAGATTATTTGAAGTGAATACCGCCAACAAATCGACCGCTAAGGGACGGACACCCCGGGCAATCAAACTGGACGATCCGGATGCCAGTGAAAAACCCAATCCCAGTACCGACACCTCTGGAAAAAACTCTTCGCCCAAGCGAAGGCCAAAATCCTTTTCTGAAAAGACCAAAATTCGCGAAACTCCCGATGAGGCCGCCCAACGGGTGTCGCCACTGCCGAGCAATGCCGCAGATCTGGAATTGGCAGAAAGTCTGACTCCCACACCAGCAGTGAACTCCGTCAAACGTGTTTTCAGATGGGGGCGATTGTTCTGGGTCGCATTGTTTGGATTGATCTCATTATCGTTGGGACTGTGGATAGATGAACTCATTACATCGCTGTTTGCTCGCAACAACTGGTTGGGATGGGCAGCCAGCGGATTTGCTGGTCTGCTTGTGTTGGCAAGTATCGCTTTGGCAATGCGAGAATTTTGGGGCATATCTCGCATGGCGAAAATCAGTCAATTGCGCAGCGACGCGGCTGAAGTCAGGGCCAATGATGACATGGCTGGCGCCAGAAATCTGGCGACGCAATTGGACAAACTCTACTCAAACCGACCCGACACCGCCCGGAGTCGCAACCAGATGCAGCAGCATCGCGAACAAATTATTGATGGTTGCGATCTGATTGATCTTATTGAGCGTGATTTGATGACATCGCTTGATCAAAGATCACGCTCTCTTGTGATGGGATCTGCAAAACGTGTCAGCGTGGTGACGGCGGTCAGCCCCCGAGCCCTAATCGATATTGGATACGTGCTGTATGAAAATCTGAAACTGATCCGCCAGATCGCCGAACTTTATGGTGGTCGACCGGGCTCGGTTGGTTTCTGGAGATTGACCCGAAATGTTGTTGGTCATTTGGCCGTTACAGGAACCATCGCCGTCGGCGATGGATTGATGCAGCAATTGGTCGGTCAGGGAGTTGCTGCCAAATTATCATCAAGACTGGGCGAAGGTGTCATAAACGGCATGTTGACCGCGCGAATCGGCATTGCCGCAATCGATCTGTGTCGCCCCCTGCCCTTTTCCGATCAAACACGATTGTCGGTGTCTGATTTCATTGGAGAATTGGTCAGTTTGGGCAATAAAAAAGGCAAGAACACAGAACAGTGATGACGTGACAAAGGATATTGCGCCCGGCGCGGTCCAATAAGTCATTTGCAAATGGGCAGGAATGCGTTAACCATTATGGTTAATACTCTCGCGTGAAACAGATCAGGTTTTTATGTAATGAGTTTTCTGACCAACATCCTAAAGTCCGGCATGGCGATTGCCTGTGGTATGGCCATAATTATGGTTGGCGGCAGCGCTTCTGCCAGCGACTATACCTATTTCAAAAATGTGCAAGGTAAGTGGTCAGGAGCCGGTCAAATCGTTGCTGGCCCTTACAAAAACACCCGCTTCACCTGCAACCTCGAAGGCCAAACGCCCGGTCGTGCCGGCATGAAACTCGCTGGCACTTGTCGTGTCGGTCTGTTTTCGCAGCAAATTGAAGCAACCGTCACCAAGCGTGGCCGGTCCTACCGGGGCAAGTTTCTCGACGGTGCCAAGGGCAAAGGTCTCGACATCGTATCGGGACGTCTGCGCGGCCAAAAACTGGTTCTGGGCATCAAACGCAAACAGTTGCGCGGGACAATGACTGCCAGGTTAAAGGGCAAGAACAAGATGAACATCACCATTGCCGTTCGGGTCAATGGTGGTCTCACTCCATTCATTGGTCTTAGTCTCGATCGCAAAAATGGCGTACGTAAAACCAGTTTCCTGACGGACTAGAGCCACCAGCCACCGTCGACAGATTCCGTCACAATTCCATCTTCGTCCAACTGCGACCGCCATTGGCTGGCTGACTTTCCTGCAATGATCAGTTGCGGTGCGATTTCAGCCAGCGGCACCATGACAAACGCCCGTTCTGTGGCTCTGGGATGCGGGATGGTCAACCGTTGTTCGGTCTGCTCACAATCTTCAAATGCGACAATATCAATATCAATTGTGCGCGGTCCCCAGCGCACATTGCGCTCGCGTTTGCCTTGTCTTTCAGCATCCTGGCACAATTCCAGTATTTCTTCAGGCGACAGGCTCGTCTCAATCTGCGCGCAGCAGTTTAAAAACCACGGTTGGTCCTCCATCCCCCAGGGCGGTGTCTTGTAGATCGCTGAAATCAGTTGCACAGCGACCGCCGGGTGTGCATTTAACCCCTGCAACGCCTGTGCCATTGCCCGTTTCACGTCTCCAATGTTGCCACCCAGCCCCAGCCAAGCTCGCTTAAAATCTTTCGTCATTCGGGATGACAGACCGTAACTTCAACATGGTCCAGAATGCCCGGCACTGGCGCGTTTGGTTTGCGCACAGTGACACGAGCATGAAGGATTTCGTCAAACGCCTCACAGAGCCCCTGAGCAATATCCAGCGCCAGGGCTTCAATCAGATAGCGATTGCGTTTGGTCACCAGCTTTTCAATGACGGCAAATGCTTCGCCATAATGAACTGTTCCCTCGATCCGGTCTTGTTCCAGCGCACCACGCGGTTCAACTTTCAACGTGGCATCGACGAAAAATCGCTGGCCTAGTTTGGTTTCCTCTTCAAACACTCCGTGATGGGCAAAAAAAGCACAATTTTTCAGTGTGATTTCATAAGTATGGGTTTTTTCACTCATGGGGCGTTTTCCGGATCTATGACAGCGTCGGCAACCGCTAGGGCATCCTTGTTTACCTCTATATCATGAACACGGAATATCGCCGCACCTTTCTGGCGGGCGACGACACTTGTCGCAGCCGTCGCAGCGCCACGCTGATCAGCCTCCCGACCCGTAATCGCACCCAAAAATCGCTTGCGCGACGTGCCAACAAGCAACGGAAACCCCAATTCATGCAATCGCTCAAGTTCCCGCAATATCGGGATGTCATGATCGATAGACGGGGCAAATCCAAATCCGGGGTCCAGCAGTATTTGTTCCGGTCTCACCGCAGCAGCCTTGGCTATTTCGAGAGATTTTCGCAAAAATTGAGCCGCATCTTCCAGCAGATCGCTCAACACTTCCCGATCCCGCCGCGTGTTCATGATTACCAGCCCGGCACCGGTGTCGGCGGCAACTCGGGCAATATCAGGTTCGCGCTGACAGCCCCACACATCATTGACTATATGAGCACCAGCCTTCACTGCCAGACGCGCGGTATCCGCCCGGTAAGTATCGATCGAGATGATGGTGTCTTTGGATTTCGCCAGCGCCTCCACTATCGGCAACACCCTGTCCTGCTCTGTTGCAGCGTTGACAGGTTCGGCATTTGGCTTGGTCGATTCACCACCAACATCGATAATCGCGGCCCCACGCTCGATCATCTGTCGCGCCCGTTTCAACGCGACCGACGGATCGAAATGAACACCACCATCGGAAAAGGAATCCGGCGTGACATTCAGCACCCCCATCAACACCGCCTTTGGTCCCAGTTCAAGACTCCGGCCATGGGCCAATTGCCAATCGCGCGGTGCGAAACAATGGGAAAGGCTTGTCATATCACGCCCGGTCGCGGAACCGATTGGTGATCGGATAGCGCCGCTCGCGCCCAAACGCACGACGGGTAATCTTGACCCCTGGTGCTGCCTGACGACGCTTGTATTCCGCGATATAAAGCAGATGTTCCATCCGCTCGACCGTTGCGCGATCAAATCCGGTTTCCTCGACAATCATGTCGACTGACTTCTCCTCTTCAACGAGCGACTCAAGGATCTTGTCGAGCACAGGATATTCAGGCAACGAGTCCTGATCCGTTTGACCCTCGCGCAATTCGGCAGTTGGTGCTTTGTCGATAATATTTTGCGGTATAATTTCGCCCGTCGGCCCCAGACAGTCTGGCGGCATGTGCTTGTTGCGCCAATCGGACAATTCATAGACCTGCATCTTGTAGAGGTCCTTGATTGGATTAAAACCACCATTCATGTCGCCATAAAGCGTCGCATAACCAACTGACATTTCAGACTTATTTCCGGTTGTCACGACCATGGAACCAAACTTGTTGGAAATCCCCATCAAGATGACACCGCGAGCCCGGCTTTGCAGGTTTTCCTCCGTTACCCCCTCATCGGTGTCAGCAAATGTCGCCTTCAACGCTGACAAAAAACCTTCGACCGGTTCGTAGATCGGCACCGTCTCATATCGCACACCCAGATTGCGGGCGCAGTCTTCTGCATCTTTGAGGGATTCTCCCGATGTATAGTGATAGGGCAGCATCACGCAGCGCACCCGTTCTTCACCCAGCGCATCCACACTCATTGCCGCGACAATGGCGGAATCGATCCCCCCGGAGAGACCGAGCACCACGTTCTTAAATCCGTTTTTATTGACATAGTCGCGCAGACCCAGAACACAGGCTCGCCAGTCGCTTTCTTGTGTATCTGCCAGCTTTGCCTGCACACCCTTGTCGCAGACCCAACCATCATCGCCCCGACGCCAGGTTGTCACCACCACACTGCGTTCAAACTGGTTCATCTGAATCGGAATCGTCTTATCAAGGTTGACCACAAATGAGCCGCCATCAAAGACCAATTCGTCCTGACCCCCAAGCTGGTTGGCATAGATGATCGGTCGTTCAGATTCGATCACCTGCTTCAACACCACTTGAACGCGCACATCCATTTTATCGCGGTAGTAGGGAGATCCATTTGGCACCAGGAGTATTTCAGCCCCGCTTTCCGCCAAGGTTTCGCAGACATCCAATTCCCCCCAGATGTCTTCGCAAATCGGAATGCCAAGCCGCACGCCACGAAAGTTTACAGGGCCAGGCATTGGACCCACATCAAACACGCGCTTTTCGTCAAACACGCCGTAATTCGGCAAATCGACCTTGTATCTCAGCGTTGCAATCTTGCCCTTGTCCATGACCGTGACAGCATTATGCAGACCGGATTTTTCATCCCGCCACGGCACGCCGATAATAATGCCGGGCCCGTCGTCATCAGTGTCTTTGGCCAATTCTTCTGCTGCTTCCATGCAACGAGATATAAAGGCCGGTTTCAACACCAGATCTTCAGGCGAATAGCCAGACAGGAACAATTCGGTAAACAGCACCAGATCGGCGCCCTGATTGGCGGCATCAACGCGGGCTTCCCGCGCCAGCGCCAGATTACCGGCGATATCGCCAACGGTTGGATTCAATTGCGCAATTGCAATGCGCAGCGTATCAGGTGCTTTGCTCATATTTGCTATTTAGGCTGCAAGTGGTCCTTGAGCAATGCGCGATAATGACAAATTGGGAACAAACCGCGGTTCAACGCAGAACGGGCGCTTAATTTGCCTGCTTAAATTGCGGCAAACCGTCATTTAGATCGTAATAATCACCCTTGTCGGCAACAAAGATATGACGATCCAGCTTGATTCCACCGGCATCACCGTTGAGCGATCCGGCCAGAATGGATGTGTGTTCCCCGCCATTGCGTTTCCAGAACAAAGCCGATCCGCACTCGCTGCAAAAGCCACGCTTGGCATCCTCTGAGGCGGCATACCATTTCAGGCTGCCGGAATCTTCAATATGCAGGTCCATATTCGACGCGCTTGTTGCGGCGTAGAAGTGCCCCGACTGCTTGCGGCATTGGCCGCAGTGACAGGCGATTACCTCACGAAGCTGGCCGCGGACTGTATATGTCACACCGCCACAATTACAGGATCCCGAGGTAATATCTGCCATCTCAAGCGGCCTCTTCGGTTTTGTTTTGACCATCCTTTTTGCGCTTCAGGCGATCTGCAATGAGGAAAGCCAATTCCAGCGACTGATCGGCATTCAAGCGAGGGTCACAATGGGTGTGATAGCGCGAACCAAGGTCATCGTCCGTGACCGCACGTGCGCCACCAGTACACTCCGTGACATCCTTACCGGTCATTTCCACATGTACACCACCAGCAATCGTGCCTTCAGCGTCGTGAACATCAAAGAACGAGTTGACTTCACCCATTACCCGGTCAAACGGACGGGTTTTGTAGCCAGCCGCAGAAATTGTATTGCCGTGCATTGGATCGCAGGACCAAACGACGTTCTTGCCTTCGCGCTTCACAGCCCGAACCAGTTCCGGCAAATGGTCCAGAACCTTGTCGTGACCGAAACGAGCGATCAGGGTCAAACGTCCAGGATCATTTTGTGGAGACAGAATGTCGATGAGTTCCAGCAGTCCATCAACCGTAGTGCTTGGACCACATTTCAAACCAATCGGATTATTGACACCACGGCAATATTCTACATGGCCATGATCTGGCTGACGGGTTCGATCGCCAATCCAGATCATGTGTCCTGAAGTTGCGTAAGGATCACCGGTGATTGAATCATCGCGGGTCAGTGCCTGTTCATAGCCCAGCAGCAATGCTTCATGGCTGGTGTAAAATTCGGTTTCACGCAATTTGGGATTGGCTTCCGGGTCCATGCCAATGGCGCGCATGAAATCCAGTGTTTCTCCGATGCGCGACGCCAGTTCTTCATATTTCTCCGCCTGAGGTGAATTCTTGACGAAATCCAGTGTCCACTCATGCACGTGGTTCAGATTGGCATAACCGCCCTGAGCGAAAGCGCGGATCAGATTCAGCGTTGCTGCAGATTGGCGGTAAGCCATGATCTGGCGTTCCGGATCAGGTATACGGGCTCCGGCATTGAACTCTATACCGTTGACCACGTCGCCGCGATAAGAAGGCAGGCTTTCCTCACCCTGTGTTTCCATGTCGGAAGACCGGGGTTTGGCAAACTGGCCGGCAATGCGGCCAACCTTGACCACCGGTTTGGAGGCACCGAAGGTCAATACAACGGCCATCTGTAAGAATACACGGAAAAAATCGCGAATATTGTCAGCACCGTGCTCGGCGAAACTCTCAGCACAATCACCGCCCTGCAGCAAAAATGCTTCACCCTTGCAGACTCGCGCCAGTTGGTCTCTCAGCGCCCGCGCCTCACCTGCAAATACGAGCGGCGGAAATGTCGCAAGACGGTCTTCGGTCGCCTGCAGCTTAGCCAAATCCGGATAATTGGGAATCTGCAGTGCGGGTTTTGAACGCCAGGAATCGGGGGACCATTTTGCAGCCATTTTGCTAGCTCCTCGGACCATTACTTGGCCCAGTTAAATTTGCAGGTCGTCTTAGAATGCTAAGGGGGAGTTTGGCAAGAAAAACCGTCTTTTAACGGGTCGGAATATGTCGATCAAACAAACTGACTTCGTTTTCACCGACAGAGATGGCCCGAGGATAAACCGGATCATGGCGATCTTCATGGATGGGCCAGTCAAAATTTGCTGTGGTGTTGACGAAGCGCTCGATCCCCTGCTCCCCGAAATGGCCGTGAAAACCCCGCAACACCACATCAAGATAAGAGCGCAATATTCGAGCTGTTGCATCCGCCGCATTTGGTTGAGCCACATAGAGAAACAGATCCTGGTCCGGCGACAGCGGATTGTGATCAACAAACTCCACGTCGTCATGGGCCAGGGTCGCCCGGTCATACAATGCTTCGCGTTTGTCCAGTGCCGGCAGGCTGGCTCGATGGTCGACAATGACCATGCCTTCAATGGTGGTTTGCGGACAGGGCTCGACGGACAGGAATGCCAGTCCCTCAATCGGCGCAAAACTGCCACTCACTTTGGGACGGGCTTTCCAGGCACGTTTCCAGCCTTTCAGCCGCGCCGGGTGCGCCGATACATAAGGCGTTTGCAGCGTTTCCAGGTTGACCAAAGAACCATAGCCAAAATAGGCAATGTTTGCAGACATTTTCATTGAATTGGATTAGCCGGAACTTTGCGCCCTGCCAAGATGCCAATAGTCAACCTCTGGTCAATTATTCGTCTTCAGCACCGCCCGGGGTGAGCAGGCCCAGTTCTTCCACATCATCAAGCGTGAAAGGTTCCTCGTCTTCCTGCAACACGTCGTCGTCGCTGGGAACAGGAACTGCGAAATTGGCCGGCACCTGGCTTTGCAGCAAGCCAGACCCTTTCAACTCATCAAGACCGGGAAGATCGCGAATTTGCGCCAGACCGAAGTGATCCAGAAATTCAGCTGTCGTGCCATAGGTCACAGGACGACCCGGAGTTTTACGTCGGCCGCGCATGCGCACCCAACCTGTCTCCATCAAAACATCCAAAGTGCCTTTTGACGTTACCACGCCGCGCACTTCTTCAACTTCAGCGCGTGTAACCGGCTGATGATAGGCGATGATTGCGAGAACTTCGAGCGCAGCGCGCGAAAGTTTGCGGGTTTCAACCGCTTCCTTCTGCAACAGAAATGACAGGTCCTCTGCTGTTCGGAACACCCAGGCGTCGGCGACCTGCACTAGGTTTACACCGCGATTGGCATAGGCCAGTTGAACTTCTCTTAGAAGTTGCTCGATATCTGTGCCTTCGGGCAAACGCGCCGCAATGGATTTTTCTATCACCGGATCGCTTGAAGCAAAAATCATCGCCTCCACGATACGCACCATGCGCAAGGTTTCAGTGCTGCTACCGGGTTCCTGTTCATCAATCAGATGAGGGAACGGCAATACATTGGCTTCAAGTGCAGTGGACATAGACATTTATCCTTGAGCGGCTTTGGTTGTTTTTTGTTCGGGTTGCCGCATGTAAAGCGGAGCAAATGCATCGGTCTGGCGAATTTCCAAAACCCCTTCGCGAACAAGTTCCAGACTTGCAGCAAATGAACTGGCGATGACGCCGGGGCGTTCTTCGGGATCAACCAGATATTCCTGCAAAAACGCGTCCAGCGGTGTCCAGTCGGCCAGCTTTCCAATCAGGCGGGTTATGATTTCTCGCGCATCACCCAGAGACCACACTTCACGGTGAGAAATCGTCACGCTGCTGACAGACTGGCGTTGTCGTTGAGCGGCATAGGCCGTTAACAGATCAAACAGGGAGGCCGAAAATTCCTTTTGACGGTCAATCACCACCGGTTCGGGGTCACCACGGGCAAAAATATCGCGGCCGAGCCGGTTGCGATTCATCAAATTGATGCCCGCATCACGCATTGCTTCCAACCGCTGCAATCTGAAAGCCAGTTGATTGGCCAGTTCTTCCCCGGTTGGTTCTTCATCGCCCTCCGGAGCAGGCAGAAGCAACCGGGATTTCAGATAGGCCAGCCAAGCCGCCATGACCAAATAGTCCGCTGCCAATTCCAATCGCAGGGCGCGTGCCTTCTCAACGAATTCCAGATATTGCATAGCAAGATCGAGAATTGAAATCTTGGCAAGGTCCAGCTTTTGTGTACGGGCCATGGCCAGCAACAGGTCCAACGGCCCTTCAAAACCATCAACATCGACCGTGAAGTCCGGATCGTTGATCGCACGGCCCACCGGTTGCGCACTCTCCCAGAGGTCGCGCGCGATGGCGGGTTCTGTTGTGGTATCGGTGTTGGTCACAGTTGTCGAAGCGATCCATGGTCGAGTTGTTGGAAACAAACTACACTGACATGACAACAAGCGCCAAAGTATGGCGCATCAATTTTGCCTGAATCCCCAGATACTACACCAAAATCCACCTAAATTGAGGTCGAAGCGATCGCGGGAGGTTCAAAAAACACCTGCAATTTCAAATTCTTTGTCAATCCGCGACCAATTTGAGCATTTCAAAAAATTGCTTACTCATCCGAAAATCAAAACGTCTGGACCAATAGCAAATCAGACGGACCCAAAGGGCCCGCCTGTCGAATAATTCAGCAAAGTGATTCTCTTGAGACCACCACCGAAATGGTGGATTTAGCGGGTTACGAAACAGTCGCCGCCCTGGGCTTTCAACTGGCCACAGAGTTGATTGGCGGCCGAACGGCTGTCGGAAGGAATGCGCACCCGGTAATAGGTCTTTCCTTTTACATTCACCTTACGGATATCCAGGCCTTTGCCGCTCAGGATGCTGGAATAACGACGGGTCAGTGTTGCATAGCTTTTCTTGGCTCCTGCAGCTGACAGCTGGGAGGATACCTGCACTGCATAAGGCGAAGACACCTGCGGCAAAACTTCGTTGTTTGATTTTTTGGCCGGTTTCGGTGTCACAGCGGCGACTTTAACAGGTTTCGCCACTTTTTTCGGCGCTGCGGCAATTTTTTCAGCGGGCTTGGCCACCTTTTTGGGTGCTTCTGCAACTTTGGCGGCTGGTTTTGCGACTTCCTTTGGAGCTGCAGCAACTTTCGCGACCGGCTTGGTTGCCGCCTTCCTAGCGGCTGCAACTTTCGCAGCAGTTTCGGTTACCTTTTTGGTCGCGTCGGCAATATCTGCAACCGGCTTGGCTATCTTCTTCGCAACCGCTGCCGCAGGCTTGTCGACCGCCGTTTTCACAGGGGCCTGAATGGGTTTTGCCACAATTTTTGCTGGTGTCGCCGCTTTCGCCGCTTCCGCCACCTTCGCCGCCGGACCGGTCACCTTTTTGGCAGCAGGTGTAGTTGCCGCAGGTTTGGCGGCAGGTGTATCAGCCTTGACCGGCCGACTGACCGGAATGGCGGTTTTTGTTAGTTTGGCCACCGCATCATCCGCCAATTTGGGCAGGTCTTCCAGGACCGTCTCGCTCAAGGGCGTGGCCGGCTCAGGCGTTGCCTTGGACTTTACCACCACCGGTTCATTTTTAGGAGCAGCGGAACTGACGATTGTCCCGTCAGGTCGCACGACAACTGTGCGAACGCTGCGTGGCTTGATTGCCAACGGATTATTCAGTTCGGACTGATTGCTGTCGATGCGGGCATCGACCTTTTGACCAGTTGGAGAAACACCAACAGAAATCGGCTTTTCCTTGTTGTCAGTCAGCCGTGCCTGGCTGGGAGCTTCCCGACCCTGAACCTCAACCGCTTTATAAACGGCCTGATCCTGATTTGGGACGACTTTGCCACCTGCATCTTTCGGTTTGACCTTCACCGGTTCGCTGGAAGCCAGCAGGGTTGGCGTATCACCACTTTCGCTGCCTACAAAGTTCCAGGCCAGCGCTGCAGTTCCGCCCAATAGCGCAATCGCAACAATCGCCATCGCCGCCCGACGGCCAGAACGTCTTTTTTCATCATCGATTTGGGGAGCAGCTTCGTCGTGCCCAATGGACAAATCA
This sequence comes from Hyphomicrobiales bacterium, assembly GCA_011087605.1. GTDB lineage: Bacteria > Pseudomonadota > Alphaproteobacteria > Rhizobiales > Rhizobiaceae > Pseudahrensia. The sequence continues at coordinate 22,425 of JAALLE010000027.1, read as the reverse complement.
TCATCAACTTTGGCAATTTCGAGCGCGGCATCAGGACTTTCAAAACTATCAAGAGCGACCGGGTCTGTTAGGTCCTGCGCTGGGCTAAATGAGTCGGTAGTTTCGGCGGATTTGGCTGATTTGGTGGATGCAGCAGCGGCCAAGGCAGCTGCGCCACCCAACACCGTATCAATGTGCTCCCGCCCGGCACTATCTTGCGGAGCGTCCAGTGAGTTCGAATCGTCGATATGTGGCAGTGTTGTCGGATCTTCAAGTTTTGGTGAAACCGGATCGAATTCACTCATTTGCACTGGCGTGTAGGATGACACCGACGTCGGATTAGCTTCTGAAACTGAAGTTTCAGGCATCGGCAATTCCGCAACAACCTCAGCTTCCTGCCAGGGTTCCATCACATCGACGGGTGTAGGAGGGATCGACGGTGGTGCCGGCGGTGTGGATGTCGAAGACAACGGATCTGCCGCTTCAACCAGACTTGGGGCGACAGGTTCGACTTGCGCAATTTCCTGAGCTTCTTCACCCAGGCTTTGGTGTTCGCTCCTAATGCCCCCATCACGGTCGTTGCTGTCTGGCTCAGCTTCGTCGATTACCGAAAAACTCATTAGTTTGGAGAGTTCTTCCTCAATTTCATTGGAAGGATATGCTTCAGTTTCACCATCAGACTGCAGGTTTGGATCAGAGGCAACTTCCAGTGCCAGCGCTTTGTCCAATTCTTCGGCAATCATTTCGTTGAAATCCAGCATTGGATCATCTGCTGGTTCGGTGGGTTGTTCTGGATACGATTCAGGTGTTGCTTCCACTGCGGCTGAGATTGGCGCCGGGTTATCGACAGGAAGCTCCTGCTCAATTTCTGACGGCAGGTTTGCGTCAACTTCTGCAGACAGGTCTGCTTTGCTGACGGCCTGCATCTGAGCAATCATCTCATCTTGATTGATGGATGCGGCACCGGCAGCAGCAAGTTCAAGATTGTGATCCTGAGAAGCAGTCTCGGTTTCAAACGCCTGAGAAAGTTCATCTTCGAGATCAAATTCCAATGCTGGCGCATCTTCGATCATGGTGATCTGGTCAGCTGGATTTGGAGATTTCAGCGTCAGCCTTGATCCAACCAGCGACGCCAGTTTTTCCAAATCGTCTTCGGCTGCATTTGACGCAAAACAGAACCCATCCAGCCAATCGCCAGTTTGATATGCCGGTTTCTGGCCCATCAGGAAATCGTCTTTAAACTCACACACACGCGCACCTATAAATTTTTCCCAAAACCATCCCCGTCCAAGGAGCATGGTTCAATAAACAGTAGGCGACATTTGCGCCCACAACCTACAGACCCGCTGTCTGTGCAAAATGAATACGGCAAAAATACCAGTGCCGATGGCACCGATATTGTTATCGCATCTCTTCCGGCGCATCCGCCCCAATTATTCCAAGCCCTGAAGCCAGTATAGTGGATACGGCATGCACAAGAGCAAGCCTGGCCAGTGTCAATGGTGCATTTTCTTGGTGAATAAAGCGTAAATCGGGCAAATCGCGGCCCCGATTCCACTGTGCGTGCAACAAACTGGCTAATTCATACAGATAAAAGGCCAACCGATGAGGCTCATGTGCCAGAGCTGCCGCATCGATCAAACGCGGATATTCCGCCATTTTTCGAATGAGACCGGCCTCGCCTTCATCACTCAGCAAGCTCATATCTGCCTGCGTCAGAGCGTCCTCTGAGGTATCCAGTTTTTCGATATCCAGCACAGCCTGACGCATAACGCTGCGGATACGCGCATGGGCATATTGAACATAAAATACCGGGTTGTCTTTTGACTGTTCGGTCACCTTGGCGAAATCAAAATCAAGCGGTGCGTCATTCTTGCGGTACAACATCATAAACCGCACAGCGTCGCGTCCGACTTCGTCGACCACGTCTCGCAACGTGATGAAATCACCCGAACGCTTAGACATCTTGATTGGCTGACCTTCGCGAAAAAGCTTGACCAATTGACAAAGTCTGATTGTAGCTTTGGAGGTTCCGCCGGATATCGCCCGGCCAAGCGCTTCCATGCGTTTTACATAGCCGCTGTGATCGGCTCCCAAGATAAAGATCATCTCCTTGAAACCTCTATCAAATTTATCTTGGAAATAACCCACATCCGCGGCAAAATAGGTGTAGTCGCCATTCGACTTCACCAAGGCGCGATCCATGTCATCGCCCACATCGGTGGACCGAAACAGCAACTGCTCGCGATCTTCCCAATCTTCAGGAACCGCGCCTTTCGGCGGTGGCAGAGTGCCGTGATAGACAAGGTCCATATCGGTCAAACGCTTGATTGCCTTCTCGATCAGGCTACCTTCTGCGGCGTCTTCATGAAGGCTGCGTTCAGAGAAAAATACATCGTGACGCACACCCAGCGCTTCAAGATCAGAACGGATCAAATCCATCATGCCAGCGATTGAGGCGTCCTTGACGATCGGCAACCAATCTGCCTCGTCCATGGTCAGCAGCGCATCGCCATGCTCTTCCACCAGTTTCTTGCCCAGCGGCACCAGGTAGTCACCGGGATACAGGCCTTCAGGAATTTTCCCAATGGTCTCACCAAGTGCTTCCCTGTAGCGCAAAAAGGCTGACTGGGCGAGAACCGCTATCTGCCCTCCGGCATCGTTGGTGTAGTATTCTCGCACCACGTCATAGCCGGCAAATTCCAGCAAATTTGCCAGCGCATCTCCAACCACTGCACCACGGCAGTGTCCAACATGCATGGGACCGGTTGGATTGGCGGAGACATACTCCACATTGACCTTCATCCCCCGTCCAGTTGCGCCGCCGCCATAGGTTACACCTTCGGCAAGAATGTCGGCCAAATGCCCGGTCCAAAAATGATCCTCAAGCACCAAGTTGATAAATCCAGGCCCAGCGACGTTGACTTTGGCAATTTCAGGCTCCGCCTGCAGCTTCTCGGCCAATTGTTCGGCAATGGCGCGCGGATTCTGTTTCAACGGTTTTGCCAACACCATAGCGGCATTGGTGGCCAGGTGACCATGCGCGGGATCGCGCGGCGGCTCTACCGTCACTCGGGATAAGTCCAACTCAATACCTGACGTAACTTCAAGTTGTTGGACAAGTTCTTTAATGCGATGCTCGAAGAATGCGAACACGTTGGACATGAGACGATCTCTAGATGTTATCAAGGTAATTGGCCAACAGATTTACGCATGGCGCACCAATACCGAATATTTTGACCTCCGGTTACCCCAGTTCGGGAGTGTGGTCAAACAGGCGCTGGTGTTCTGCAACTGCATAACGGTCGGTCATGCCTGCAAGATAGTCTGCAATCCTGGTTGCCCGAGCCAGGTCATCCAGCCCTTCCAGCGACCATTGCCGATCATCGGGCATCAAGGCGCTACCTTCCCAGAAAACTCGATATAGATCGCCAAGTATGGTTTGCGCCGCTTCGACAGGCTGCATCACGCGTGGATGACGGTACATTTTGCGGAACAGAAAGGCTTTCAGATTTTTCTCCTGTTCCTCCATCTGTGGCGAGAAGGAAACAATGGCGTAATCGAGATCACGAATGGCTTGAGCTGAAACGGGTGCAGCAGATTCTATTCGGCCAAGCGATTCACGGATAACATCTTCAACCATGACAGTGATTTGTCGACGAACCAGTTCGTGGGTGGTGCGTGAATCGTCCAGCCTGGGATGCAATTGGCGCACTTGTGCCAACAATGCACCGCTCAAAGGCACATTCGCCAGGTCATCGAGAGCAAACAACCCTGCCCTCAAACCATCATCCAGATCGTGGTTGTCATAGGCAATATCGTCAGCAATCGCCGCACATTGCGCTTCGACCGACGGCCAGGACCACAAGTCGAGGCTGTTGTCGGCATCATATTCCGCTATGGCAGATGGAACCGGTCCCTCAAGACCGTCCCCGTCGCGGTCTGTGAGCGGACCATTGTGTTTGACAAGTCCTTCCAACGTTTCCCAGCACAGGTTCAGGCCGTCAAACCCGGCATAGCGGCGCTCCAGATGGGTGACGATGCGCAGCGACTGCGCATTGTGATCAAATCCACCAAACTGCTTGAGTGCTTCATTCAACACCCGCTCGCCCGCATGACCAAAGGGAGTGTGGCCAAAATCGTGAACCAGTGCCAGTGCCTCTGCCAGATCCTGATCTACGTTCAATGCCCGCGCCAGCGCCCGGGCAATTTGCCCAACCTCGATCGTGTGGGTCAGACGGGTCCGGTAATGGTCCCCTTCATTGTGAACGAAAACCTGAGTTTTATGCATCAAACGACGGAAAGCGTCGCTGTGTATTATTCTGTCGCGATCCCGTTGAAAATCCGACCTCGTCGGACTACCGGGCTCTGCAATCAGCCGACCGCGTGTTGACACAGCAACAGCTGCATAATCCGCCAAATCAGGAAGATTCAAGCTTGTAATTGGGTCGGGAACCAGATGGGATTTGCTTGCCGGAGACATGCAATCCCTTTAGCGCAGTTTGCTGGCTGCGCCAATTTACATTCCTCATTTACGATCATCGTAATCTTACGATTGACGTCAGCCCTTGGCCTTCCTACATAAAGAACACACACAAATGGAATCCGATGATGGCCGAAGCCGCAGAAATTACCGTTCCCGAAGGGGAAGTTGCTGTCTCACCATCCGCTGCCAAGCGGGTGGCGAAGATTCTCGCTTCAGAGCCCAACATGACTGCCTTGCGGGTATCCGTGGAAGGCGGTGGTTGCTCAGGTTTTTCCTACAAGTTTGACCTGACTGACGACGCTCAGGAAGATGACGTGGTGCTCGAATCGGAAGGCGCCAAGGTGCTGATCGACCCGATATCTCTGATATATATGGGGGGTTCGGTTATTGATTTCGTCGATGACTTGATGGGACAAAGCTTTCAGATCAGAAATCCCAATGCGACAGCCAGTTGTGGTTGCGGCACCAGTTTTTCGATGTAGACACCAACTCACCGGTTTCAACGATCATAAAAAAGGCCCGCCGAGAATAATCCCGACGGGCCGTATCGTTACTGATTTGTCCTGTGATCAGGACTTGGCAGCCTTTTGGCGAGCCCGGTCAGACTTGGCCCGAGCCGGTTTTCCAGCCAACAGATCCTTCGCCTGTTTCTGCCAGTCTTTGGCATATTTCCCGCTCTTTTCAGCATAGCTGACCACATCCGCGGCTTTCGTCAGATCCGCGATGCTTGCATTGGCAATGCTCGAAAGCGTGCCATAGCCGAGTTTGGTCAACTTTTTGCTCAAAACCGGACCGACTCCATCGATCAGGGCGATATCGTCCTTGACGCCACCTTTGCCTGCTTTACCGCCAGACTTGGAAGCGGCTTTGGCCGCAGTGCTTTTGGCAGCAGGTTTACTGGCCGATTTTGCCGCAGCCTTTTTGGCAGCAGGCTTTTTGGCAGCAGGCTTAGCAGCGGATTTCGCTGCCGAGCTTTTGCTGGCCGATTTTTTAGCTGGCGAAGGCCGGTTTGCTTCCGAAGAAGCGCCACCAGACTTTTTTTCTGCAGGGGACGAACTACCTGCACCTCCCGATCCAGCTGCCGAACCGACGTCTGATGCCGTTGAACCTGAGCGTGCCGATACGGTACCGGAACTCGCCAAGGACGCCGCGGTAGATGCAGAACTTGTTCCTGAACCGGCGCCACCGGAGGCAGAACCAGAATCGCCCAGACCGCTGATCTGAGTTTCATGAGCACCGCTATTGCCGTCATCACCGTCAAGATCTTCCGGCAACAACAGGTTCAAGACGATTGCGATAGCCGCAGCAGGCAGCAGACCAGATGTCAGAAGAATTTTCAAAGTACCTGGCATGTGCTGAAGCGCGTCCGGCACCAGTTGCAAGCCCAGTCCGACGGACAGAGCAGTGGCGAATATCACCATGTTGCGACGGTTCCAGTTCACATCAGACAGCATGTTGACACCAGCCGAACAAACCATGCCGAACATGACGATCACACCACCACCAAGCACGTTGATTGGCACAGTATTGATAATCGCACCGACCTTTGGAATGAGGCCGCCGATGATCAGGAAACATGCACCGATCGACACGACGTGTCGGCTCATGACGCCAGTCATGGAAATCAAACCAACATTTTGCGAAAACGACGTATTTGGCAGACCGCCAAAAATACCGGCAATCGCGGTACCCAGACCGTCAGCATAGGTCGCACCCTGGATTTCTTCATCGGTGGCTTCGCGACCAGCACCACCCTTGGTGATACCGGATACGTCGCCGACGGTTTCAATGGCTGAAATAAAGGCCATCAGGCACATGCCGATGATAATCGCCCAGTTAAGGCTGAAACCCCAGCGGAAAGGATTGGGCAGTTCAAAGAACGCCGCTCCACCAACTCCACCAAAATTCACCTGACCCATGATCAGCGCGACAATATAACCGGCAATGATACCGACCAGCACCGCCGCAACCGCCGTAATGCCCTTGCCGAAAAACTTAACCAGCAAGGTAACAATGATCACGATTAATGCCGGAAACCACATGGCCAGTGAGCCAAATGCTGGTTTACCCATTAACGGCACGCCACCAGCGGCATATTGAATGCCGACTTTGACCAGCGCCAAACCAATCATCAAAACGATCAGCCCGGTAACCAACGGAGGCAAGGCAAATCGAATTTTCTTAATGAAGGTACCCAGGATCATGTGGAAGATACCACCGATGATCACGCCAGCCATGAGCCCTCCCAGCCCACCTGTTCCGAGCCCTGCAACCGCCGGAATCATGACCGGCAAAAAGGCAAAACTTGTACCCTGAACGATGGGCAATTTTGCCCCCGCAGGTCCAAGCCCGATGGTTTGGATCAACGTGGCGATACCGGCAAACAGCATCGACATCTGGACCATATAGCGCATGTCAGGAAAACCCAACGCACCCTGATCGGAGCCAAAACCGATTCCAGCAGCACCACAAATAATAATGGCTGGTGTTACGTTACTGGCGAACATCGCCAGCACGTGTTGTAAGCCCAATGGAACCGCTTGCCCCAATGGTGGCATGTAGTTCGGGTCGCGGAGTTGCTCCGGCGTTCCCAGTGAAGTGTCAGACATTTTTCTCTCTCCTGGGGTGTGTTTATCCGTTTGCGACCGCTAGTGAGCGATTCCTTTTACCCCTAACCTATCTTGTACTCCGACTATGAAACGGTGCAAAACCCTTTTCTTTCCTGTATTCACAGCCTCCCACCATTGGCAGAAGCCCAAAATGTCTCCTAGGATGAGGTCCACCAACGGCTGTTTTGGCCGTTTCAACATGGAAATCATGAACCGATGAAGATCGCCTCCTGGAACATAAATGGCATCAAGGCACGCCATGATGTGCTGCTCGAATGGTTGCGGCAATCGGCTCCCGATATTGCCTGTCTGCAGGAAATAAAGTCGGTTGATGAAGCTTTCCCCGGCTCCCAGATCGAAGAACTGGGTTACAATGTGGAAACTCATGGCCAGAAGGGATTTAACGGCGTTGCCATCTTGTCAAAACTCCCATTTGACGAGGTCAATCGTGGCCTGCCGATGCTTGCGACCAGTACAATTGAAGACGAACAAGCGCGTTTTATCGAAGGCGTGTTTTCAGTAGATGGTCGAGTTCTGCGGGTTATTTCCTTGTATCTGCCCAACGGCAATCCGGTGAATGATCCGCGGAAATTCGATTATAAACTGGAATGGATGGACAGATTGCACGCCTGGGCAGAAGGTCACCTAGCGCTGGAAGAACCATTTATTCTGGCGGGCGATTATAATGTCATCCCGCAAAATAAGGATTGTTGGGATCCACAAGTCTGGCAGGGCGATGCATTGTTTCGCCCGGAAAGCCGAAGCCGCTTTGAGGCCCTGAAAAATCTTGGCCTGACAGAAGCTTTGCGCAGCTCAACCGATGCCGCCGGGATTTATACATTTTGGGATTATCAGGCTGGAGCCTGGCCCAAAAACCATGGGATTCGAATCGATCACCTGCTGCTTTCACCCGAGGCAACTCTCCGATTTAGCGGGTGCGAGGTCGACAAATATGTTCGGGACTGGGAAAAACCATCCGATCATGTCCCCATCTGGCTGGAATATAATTGAGCCGATAATCATCTGATTTCATTTCGTAAAATCACAATCAGCTGCACCGTTCGGTCGAACAATTCATCAACAGGCAACCTTGCATCTCAGAGTCTCAATTTTGACTCGCACCATTATTTCATCGACATTTCCTAGATGGCCGGACAGTGCTCGGCCAATTAGGAGAGGAGAAACGTTATGTCGACTTCAGAACCTTCGACAGACAAGGAACTGGAATTTTCCACCGAATATGAGATGGGGCAAGACAATATCCGACCGATGGGTCTCGATATTCACAACCCCGTATTTATGATTTCCAGCATACTGATATTTGCCTTCGTCTTGGTATCGCTTGCCAATCAGGAAGCATCTGCTGAGTTTTTTGGATGGCTTCGACCATGGCTTACGAGCACGTTTGACTGGTTTCTTGTACTCTCTGTAGATGGCATCACACTATTTTGCCTGGCGCTTATCGTTCTGCCCGTTGGGTCGGTCCGAATAGGTGGGAAAGACGCCAAGCCGGATTATTCCTACACAGGCTGGATCGCGATGATGTTCGCCGCCGGCATCGGCATCGGACTGCTGTTTTTCGGCGTTCTGGAGCCGGTCTATTACAACTTCTCAGAAGGCGGGGCCGCACGGCCATTGGGAATTGATGCAACGCTGCCCGGAAATGAATATATCGGCGTGGTTGGCACGATACATCACTGGGGTCTGGAAGGATGGGCTATTTATGCAGCCGTCGGTCTGAGCCTGGCGATTTTCTGCTATAATCTGGGACTACCACTGACACTGCGCTCAGCGTTTTATCCAATCCTGGGTGAAAAGGTCTGGGGCTGGTGGGGACATGCCATCGATACGCTTGCGGTATTTGCCACCCTCTTCGGACTGACCACATCCCTGGGTCTCGGTGCCCGTCAGGTCGCCGCAGGTCTGAACGAAGTGGCAGGTATCGAACCCACCAACACCGTTACCGTCCTTTTGATTATCGGTATTACGATCGTGGCTTTGGGATCGGTCATGTTGGGTATGGACAAGGGCGTTAAGCGACTCTCTGAAATCAACATGGTCATGGCGGTCGGATTGTTTATCTTCGTTCTGTTCATGAGCGGCGTTGGCACCGCATTGTCGCGTTATTTTGGCGCAATGGTCGACTACATCACCTACCTGCCGGCGCTGTCGAACCCGTTCGGGCGAGAGGACACCAGTTATTTCCATGGCTGGACGACGTTCTATTGGGCCTGGTGGATAGCCTGGTCTCCCTTTGTCGGCATGTTTATTGCTCGCATTTCCAAGGGCCGCACGGTTCGTGAATTCATCTTGTGTGCGCTGATTGCACCGACTTTGGTGTGCGCTTTGTGGATGTCTACTTTCGGTGGCGCTGCAATTGACATGATCAACGCAGACGCCGGTCAGGGCATCTCGGCAGTTGTCGTCGACAGCTACAAGCCGGAAATGGCTTTGTTCCGACTGTTGGATCAATATCCGCTCTACAGCATCGTTGCGCCAATTTCCCTCGTGTTGATTGTGATCTTCTTCGTTACATCTTCCGACAGTGGATCACTTGTGATCGACACGATCACAGCAGGTGGGAAAATGGACGCACCGGTTATTCAACGGGTGTTTTGGTGCACCTTGGAAGGACTGGTCGCCATTGCGCTGCTGCTGGGTGGTGGTCTCAATGCGTTGCAGGGAGCGGCGGTCTCAACCGGCATTCCGTTCACTGTGGTCGTGTTGATTATGTGCTATTGCCTCTGGCTGGCGCTGAAGTCGGAGAGAGCCAAACTTTGATCAACAGCTTTTGACAAGACGACAATCCGGAGGTCTCATATTGGCCTCCGGTTCAATAAAAAAGAACCGGCAAATTTTGAATTTGCCGGCTCTTTTTTTTACAATCTCTGGAACTGCTGGAAGGTGCAACATGCGTCGCCCTAACCCTAGTTGTTGCCCCGGCTATCGCGTCCGCCACTGTCGCCGTCGCCACCGCGGTTGTTACCGCGATCCCTGTTGCCATCACGCTCCCGGCCACGCCTCACGTCACGTTTACTCGAATTGGCACCCGCCCGCGCTGGAACAACTTCCTCGCTGGAACCTCTATCAAGTTTCAAACCGGCAATAATCTTGTCGGCTGCTGCACGTTGTGCGGCACTGGCTTTGGCAAACGCCTTTTGACGCATCCGGCGAATGGTCTTAACCCGCGAGCGCGCAGAATTGGCCAAAGCCTTGCTCATGAAAACCAATCCGCGGACCGGGCTGCTTCGCACACCTTCGCCATAAAACAGCATTTCACCGAGTTCAGCCTGCGCGCCACGGTGTCCCTTGCGTGCAGAAAGGCCAAACCAGCGTACTGCACTTTTGGGCTGTTTCACCCCCAATAAACCGCGGCGATACATAACGCCCAGTTCGTATTGGGCATTGCGATCTTTATATAATGCGGCGGCGCGATAAAAGTGATCTTCAGCTCGGCGCGGGCTTGCCCTCACCTTCGAGCCTTTGATGCCGGTCAATGCGTAACGCCCCAACGCGACCTGGGCGCTTGCTACGTACGGCAAATCCGCCCTGCGGGGATATTTATCAATATAGCGCGAGGCAATTTTCGAGTAGAGTTTGTACGCCGCCAAATCGTCTTTGGGCAGTCCCGAACCGGACTGCAACATCCGGGCAAGTTTCCACTGGGAAGCCAAGTCATTTTTTTCAGCGCCAAATCGAAATGCACCAATGGCGTCCTCAAAATTGCCCTTTTTAAACGCCCGAAAGCCAAATCGCAGAATTGTACGCGGTTCGTCATCCTCGCTGAAGGTTTTTTCAGGGTCAAACGCATAGGCGTGCTCTGACGTGCCTGCATTTACAAATAATGCGGCTCCCAGTGCAATCAGCACAGTCAATCCAAAAGATGTTGATCTGTATAAACGCATATCTGGCTACTACCGCCGAAACTCCGTTAGGTTATTTCACAATGTCCAATCTGAGTGCCCGGACTGGAAAAAGGGGAATTTGTTTGGCCTACCCAACCTATAGACAGGCTTTGTAGCGGGAGTGAGCCCGATTTGTGGTGCAAAAAGGGCAAACGACCTTCCGATCCAAGTTAGACCGTAACTTGTTAACGGTGTGTTGCAGTTTAGTCACAATTGGTGAGGTGAAACTTGTCATGCCGGGTCTCGACACAGCCCACAAACACTCTCATTCTGCATTCCGGGTTCATTTTTAAGGAATATGACGGTGCCGGACTCCCCCGACGACGACAGTGGCCACTTTGAGGCCGCTTATTCGCTGAAAACGAATAACCAAACCCGCCAACATTACAAATCGTGGGCTAAAACCTATGACCATGAAGTTGGCAAGGTCAGCGGATATGCTCAGCCACAGCGGGTTGCAAATGTAATCAGGGATCTAAACGCCGATTTATCCTGCCACATTCTGGATGCGGGATGCGGCTCCGGTTTATCGGGCGTTGCAATGAGGCAATTGGGCTATGACAATATTGACGGCTGCGATTTTTCGCCGGAAATGCTCGAAAAGAGCCTGGAAAAAGGCTGCTACATCAGATTGTTTGAAGCCAATCTGAACGAGAATCTTCCTGACACTCCAGATGAAAGCTACGACATTGTCACCTGCGTGGGCGTCTTCTCGTTTGGTCATGTATTTCCTGAAGCCTGCGACGAGCTGCTGCGGGTATTGCGACCTGGAGGGCATCTGATCATTGCGTTGAATGAACAATATTGGGACAAGGGGGATCTTGCCGCCAAACTCGACAAGTTGGACGCCGATGGCGCGATTAACATTCTCGACAAACAGTTCGGCGAGCACATGCCTGGCCATCAGGTCAATGGCTGGGTCATTTCGGTGGTAAAAAACTAATGCAAGATACTTCATCAATTCTGGCGGACATGCGCGCCTGGCGACGGGATTTTCACGCTCATCCAGAACTAGGGTTTGAGGAACATCGTACCTCTGCACGAGTTGCCGAACTTTTGACAGAGTTCGGCCTCGACGTTCATACCGGTGTAGGCCAAACCGGTGTAGTTGGGATCCTGCAGCGCGGCAATGGAACGACGGCCATTGGACTTCGAGCCGATATGGATGCCCTGCCCTTTGAAGAGCAAAACTCCTTTGCATATCGATCGACTAATTCTGGGGTTATGCATGCCTGCGGCCATGATGGTCACACGGCCATGCTATTGGGCGCGGCCAAGCATCTTTCCCAGAGCGGAGATTTCAACGGCCGGGTCATTTTCATCTTTCAACCAGCCGAAGAGCATGGCCAAGGCGGCCCTGCGATGATCGAGGATGGCCTGTTCGACCGATTTCCCATTGATGAAGTTTACGGCATGCATAACATGCCCGGCCTGCCAGTCGGTCACTTCAAAACGCGCCGCGGCACGATCATGGCGAGTGAGGCAATCTTTGAAATCGCCATCGAGGCAAAAGGCGGTCACGCTGCCATGCCTCATATGGGGGTGGACGCGATCACGGTAGGTGCGCAGATGGTGGGGGCACTGCAGACCATTGTCAGTCGCAAGCTCAATCCTGGAAACAATGGCGTGGTTTCAGTTACGGAATTTATCACCGATGGTGCCCGTAACCGGCTTCCCGGCAGCGCGGCCCTTTCAGGCGATGCCCGAGCCCTGTCCCCCGACGTAAATCAGCGCATCGAAGAAACCATGCGGTCCATCGTTGCTGGCATAGCTCAAGCGCATGGGGTGGCTGCCAGCGTGGCTTATGACACCATATTCAAGGCGACCATCAATTCCACCGGTCCCACGATGAAGGCGATTGAGGCCGCAGAATTGCTGGCCGGTTCCAACAACGTCAACGGCAATTGTGAACCGGTGCTGGCGTCAGAAGATTTTGCCCATATGGCGGCCGCCCGACCGGGATGTTTCATATTCACCGGCAACGGAATCGAGGGAGCAAATGCGCAACCGCTCCATGCAACCGATTATGACTTCAATGATGATGCGCTGGTCCCGGGTTCAAGTTTTTGGGTTCAACTTGTCGAACACGTGTTGAGGTCTTGATGCAGCAATCTGCTATGCAACGCTTTGTCATAGCGGGTAAATTCGCAGCAACTTTCATTGGCATGCTAAGTCGAATTTCGACGCAGTCTTCAATCCATCACGTTGATTCACACCCGCGTTTCAGGCCTTATTATTTGGATTTTTGACGCCTACATTTGGGCAAGCGACGTTTGTGTCGCACAACATTTTAAAGGAACATTTCATGTTGAAACTTGTATCAACCGCCGCCGTAATGGCCCTTACAATAGTCTCCACGTCCCATGCCGCTTCATTCAATGCCGCACCAGTCAGCATTGAACCCGTCGTTGAAACTGTCGCAAGCCGGTTGACTGGTGCTCAACGCCTACGCCGGTTAATGCGTCCCCATTTCAAAGATGGCCACCCAATCACCCAAAGTGTGCGTGATGCAACCGGCAATCCAAACATAATCGTGCTCGACCAGAGGTTTGGTGACCCGCACCAAACCTATCAGTGTTCGTTTTACAGTTTGCGCAAAGGCACCCGCGTCTTGAAGTGCGATTGACTTAAACAAAAAAGGGCCGCTGCATGTCCTGCAACGGCCCTGAATTCTTGTAATGAACGCCCCGATTAAACGGGCAATTCATCATCCTTCATCAGATCTTCCTTGGAGACGGTTTTGTCTTCAACAGAAGCTGATTCGAGAATGTGGTCGACCACTTTCTCCTCAAAGATCGGAGCGCGAATGCCACCCAAAGCGTCCGGATTGCTCTGGAAGAATTCGTAAATCTCTTTTTCCTGACCAGGATACTGCTGAATTTGCTGCATTAGCGCCTGCTGCATTTCAGCTTCAGTAACTTCAACCTTGGCGGATTCGCCAATTTCAGCCAGAACCAGACCCAAACGTACCCGACGTTTAGCCAGCTTGGTATAATCTTCGCGGGCTTTTTCTTCGGTTGTATCTTCGTCCTCAAAAGACTTGCCAGCCTGCTCCAGATCATTGGTGATCTGCTGCCAGATATTGTTGAATTCCTGCTCAACCATGCCGGCAGGAAGTTCGAACTGATGCTGCTCATCCAATTGATCCAGCAATTGACGCTTTACCTTCTGACGGGTCTGCGCACCATATTGGCTTTCGATCTGGCCTTTGACGACCTCTTTTAGCTTTTCGACATCATCAAGGCCGAGTGTTTTGGCAAATTCATCATTGATTTCGGTTTTGCCGGGCTTGCCAACTTCGTGCACATGGACGTCAAAAACGGCTTCCTTGCCAGCCAGATTGGCGGCGCCGTAATCATCCGGAAAATTGACTTTGACTTCAACTTCATCGCCGGCCTTAAGACCAATCAACTGGTCTTCAAATCCTGGAATGAATGTATTTGAACCAAGCGCCAGATTGGCATTTTCATCAGCGCCGCCTTCAAATGGCTCGCCATCGATCTTGCCGACATAGTCCATTGTGACACGATCTTTTTTGGCGGCCTTGCCTTTTTTGGTTTCGTAGGTCGCGTTGTTTTCCGCAATCCGCTCAACCTGCTCCTGAATTTCTTCATCGGTCACATCGACCACGGGGCGTTCTATCTTGAGGCTGTCGAAAGCTGCAATTTCAAATGGTGGAATAACTTCGTAGGCAATCTTGAATTCGAAGTCTTTTTTGCCGTCGAGAATTTCTTCCGCTTCAGCTTCGTCTTCGGTCATTGTGATGGTCGGCTGCTGAGCGGCCTTTTCCTTGCGCTCTGCAAGGGCGTTTTTAGTCTCGCTGTCGACCATCTCATTGACCAGCTCGCCCATAACAGACTTGCCATACAGTTTTGTCACGTGAGACAGCGGCACTTTACCGGGACGGAATCCGTTTATCTTCACACGGTCTTTCAGATCAACAAGCTTTTCATCGCGCTTGGCCAACATGTCTTCGGCTGGCACAACAACGGCGATCTCCCGTTTCAAGCCTTCATTGATGGTTTCAGTTACCTGCATCGACTGCATCCTTTGTTATTCTCACATCTGCGGCGCGTTCAGCCAAATGCCGGTCCGCTAATCGTTCTGTTTGGAGGGTGTTCTATTGGGTTCGCCGGAATTACGCCAGCGGAATTTTGCGCGGGTTTAGCGGATTTGCCTGCATTGGGCAAGGTGTCCTTGCAAGGTTGTTGCGGGTACCGACCAATTGGCCATAATTCAAAACTGACCTATCAATTCTATCGTGTCCTTAGTATCGACCACGCAGGAGCAAGTCCCCAGCCAACAAATACGCTGCTAACTTTCTAGACCGGCTTGGGCTCTTGAGCTAACTTGGTCTGGTTCGGTAGGTCAGAATTCATTCATCAACCCAGGATATTTTATGGAAAGGCGTCTCTCTGCGATAATGGTTGCAGACGTGGTCGGCTTCAGCAGGCTGATGCGATCCAATGAAGTTGGAACCCTGCAGGCGTTGAAGGCCCATCGCAGTGAGTTGATTGATGGCAAAATCACCGACTTTTCCGGCCGGATCGTCAAGCATACCGGTGACGGCTTTATTGCCGAATTTGCCAGCGTGTTGAACGCCACAAATTGTGCGGTAGAAATTCAGACGCTGATGGCACAGCGAAATGTTGATATTCCGCCAGACCGCTGCCTTGAATTTCGTATTGGTATCAATGCCGGAGATATAATCCACGATGATGGGGATGTTTTCGGGGACGGCGTTAACGTTGCAACTCGAATCGAAACCCTGGCAAGGCCGGGTGGTGTTGCAGTTGCCGGCTCGACCCGGGAACAGATGGCCAGCAAGACCAACCTGGTTTTTGAAGACGCTGGCATGCAGACACTCAAAAACATCGATCAGCCGGTACACATCTATCATGTTGCCCAAGCTAGCGAGGTGGCCGGGCCATCGGAGTCGACCAGCATCCGAGAACTTTCCGTGGCAGTGCTGCCGTTCGTCAACATGAGTGGAGACAGTGAGCAGGAATATTTCGCCGACGGTATTACCGAAGATCTGATTACGGATTTATCGAAGATTTCGGCATTGTTCGTAGTCGGCCGAAATTCCGTATTCACCTATAAGGGCAAATCAGTAAATCTGGTTCAGGCTGCCCGCGAGTTGGGGGTTAAATATCTTCTTGAAGGCAGTGTTCGCAAATCCGGCCAAAAGGTCCGGATCACTGCTCAATTCATTGACGGGGCAACTGGCGGGCATTTGTGGGCAGATCGATATGACCGGGAATTGACCGACATTTTTCGCTTCAGGATGAGATTACGCAGACAATTGTCGAACAATTGCAGATTGAATTGGGTGCAGGAAAAACCAATGAAATCTCCAAGGCACCAACTCAGAATGTGGATGCCTACAGCTATTACCTGAAAGGTCGGCAATACTATCACCAGCGGACCATCCGACTACTGAAACTAGGCCGGCAGATGTTTGAAAAAGCGGTTGAACTCGATCCCGGTTTTGCCCGGGCCCATGCCGGGATCGCGGATTGTGATTCATTTGCCAAATCCTGGTATGGTGCGGAGGTTTCCTTTGATGAAGTACTGGAAACAACAAACAAAGCCATAAAGCTCGAACCAAATCTTGCCGAAGCCCACGCAGCTAAAGGGTTTGCTTTGCTCTCGGCTGGTCGTCCGCAGGAGGCTGCCCGTTCCCTGCGACATGCATTGTCTATCGATCCACTTTGCTATGAATCGCATTACTATTATGCACGTTATTGTGTCCTCGACCGAAATTTTGAAGGTGCGGCAACGCATTTCATCCGGGCGCTGGAGATTAAACCCGACGACTATCGATCTCCTCTATTACTGCACTCGGTTTTGAAAGAACTTGGCCGGATTGATGAGCGTCGGGAATATATGCAACTTGGTCTCAAGCGGGCAGAAATTGCAGCCGAGCTACACATTGGAAATACTGATCCATGGGAATTGGGTGCTGCGGCCCTGGCGGCAAATGGCGAGTTCACGCTGGCCCGAAAGTGGCTGGATCGCGCATTGGCGGTACGCGAGGAATCTGAAGCACCTTCATATAATGTCGCCTGCACCTACGCCAGATTGGGTGAGTTTGAGCTAGCTATTGATGCCTTGGAGGGCGTTTTAGCAGTGGTCGGGCCAGACGGTATCCAATGGATTAAAGCAGATTCCGACATTGATCCGTTGCGGGATCATCCGCGCTTTCAAAGTTTGATGCAAAAATGGACATAACACGACAACGCCAATCCTGTTTGATGCCAACGCCGCAAGAATCTCCATGGAAATTGTTGTCTAACGAGCAGATACTCCAGGCCGTTGATATTCGCGATTACATGTTGGGCGCAGGTCGGTTGAACGCCGATCCCGACGTGACATTAACGGAACTGGCTCGACGAATTACCGCCGCGGGTGTTGCTCTGGAGCGCTGTGTAACCATTGTGCGCATATTGCACGCTATCAACACAGCCTCTTATCGCATGTGGGAGAAAGACAAAGGCGCCACCAGTTTCGCCATTCCATTCGCATCAGAATCGGACGGCATGTATGAAAACTCACCCTCCGCTTTGGCCCACAAGTCCAATGAATGGGTCGGGTTCGATCCGCGCGAACTGGAGGAAAGCACGTTTGGAATTGTCCGGGAACTTTGTCAGGAATCCTTCACCCATTACATTTGCGCCCCGACAATGATGGTCAACGGTCTACAGAACGTTTTCACCTTTGCCACCAAGGCAGAAGGTGGATTCAGTGACGCTAATGTAGCCTTTTTACGGGCCATATTTCCGGCCATGGAGGCTTGTCAGGAGATTCTGGTTACCCATCGCATTCTCAAAGAAGTCACCCGCACCTATGTCGGCGAAGACCCGCATCAGCGTATTCTTGCCGGCGACGTCCATCGCGGCGAGGTTACCAGTCGCCGAGCGGCCATCCTGTTCACCGACATGCGTGATTTTACCGAGCTGACATCCACCATGACGGCGCAACAGGCGACCGATCTTCTCAATGAATATTATGACTGTCTGGTGCCCACCATTGAGGGCAATGGGGGAGAGGTTCTGAAGTTCATCGCTGATGGGGTGCTGGCGATGTTTCGTGTTACCGAAGACGAGGAGCGGTCCTGTCAATCTGCGCTTGCTGCTGCTCAGGCCGGAATGAAGGCTGTGAAAAACCGCAACCAGTCTTCCCCCCGGCCCTTTGAAATTGGAACCGCCTTGCATTTTGGCGAAGTTGCCTATGGCAATGTGGGATCAGGCGAGCGGCTGGACTATACCGTGATTGGCAGCGATGTGAATTTAGCCAGCCGGGTTGCCGATCTGTGCAAGCAACTTGACGACCCTTTATTGTTATCGCAGCAATTGGCCACCCGCCTACCCTCTCTGCAGTTCAGCTCTCACGGTGAACACAGCTTGAAAGGATTGTCCGAACCAGTGGCAATATTCAGCTGCCAATCCGACGAGGCCCGCCGCTAGCCACCCAGCACCATTGCCCAGTAGTTTCCGCCGCCACTCTTTTTGGCCGACAGGCCAAAATAGCGCATGCGCGGATGCAGCATGTTGCGACGATGGCCGGGACTGGCGAGCCAGCCTTTGAGAACGCGACCGAGAGATTTTTGCCCATGGGCGATATTTTCGGCAGCAAGTCCGCGAAAACCAGCGCGCTTTAGTCTCGCCTTAAATCCGTGACCGTATCCAACCTTGTGGGACATCTTACCGCTCTGCGCCATAAGTTTAGCTTGTTCAGCCGCTGCCCGTTGCAAAGAAGGATGCAGTTGCAAAGGCGGCAATCCGTTATGCTGGCGGATCGCGTTGACCGCCTGTACGATCTGGCTTTGCGACCCGCTGCCTGCCCAACTAGGAGATGTAAACGTTGTCAACGCCATCGCCATCACAGCGAGTGTTGCAATCAATTTTCGCAAATTAGACATTATGATCTCCTGGCGCATTCAATTGGTAACGTCATAATGCCAGCAAACGTCCCCCCAATGATTAATGAGAGCAAAATTTCAGATTAGCGGTTAAGGACCCCTTCGATGCGAGGCTACAATTAGATTTACATTGTGAGTTTCCAATCGACCTCGTGTCAGTTGGGGTCTCCACCGGGCAAATACCGGGATGCCAGAATGTCAAAAATCGCCCTGTCTTTGCAACTAACAATATTGTTGCAGGCTGGTCATTGGTGTGAAGAAAACTTACAACTGGAATAAGTATTCAGCCCCTCATCTCGATCGGTAGAAAATGGGATTAGTGATTTCAGTCATCCTGCCCTTGGCATTGGCATTCATCATGTTTTCATTGGGATTAAGCCTCGTAGTAGAAGACTTCAAACGGGTGATTGTGCGGCCTTTGGCATTTTTCACAGGGCTGGTCAGTCAGATGGCCCTGGTTCCATTTATAGCGCTGGTTCTGGTGGTCATCTTCAAAGTATCGCCGCAACTGGCGGTTGGCATCATGATACTGTCATTCTGCCCGGGAGGCGTAACCAGCAACATCATATCGCATTTTGCCAAGGGTGACGTGGCCCTGTCCGTTTCATTGACTGCCGTCGTCAGTCTGGCCGGAATATTGACGATACCTTTTCTCGTGGCGTGGTCGATGGATCTGTTCATGGGTGCAGAAGCGCCGCCCATAACAATTACAAAACTCGCCGTATCGGTGTTCCTGATCACCACCCTTCCCGTGGCTGTTGGCATCTTTGTTCGGCATATGGCGTCGGCATTTGCGCAGTCTGTGGAACCAGTTTTGAACAAGATTGCCACTGCTCTATTCGCGATTATCATTATTGCTGCATTGGCTAGCAACTGGGGAACTTTTATCGACAATATTGCTGTGCTCGGCCCGATCCTCATCGTGTTGAACATTGTGCTGCTCGTGCTCGGTGTCGCTGTCGCAACTCTTGCCGGGCTGACCTTCAAGGAAGTGAAAACAATCGCGGTGGAAACTGGCGTTCAAAACGGCACTGTTGGAATAACACTTGGTGCGATTGTTGGCGCACAAGCCACAGGGTTCAGCGCCTTCGCCCTGCCCTCGGCTGTTTATGGCATCACGATGTATTTGATAACGCTGCCGGTCGTGTTCTGGCTCAGGTCGCGCTGATCTCGGATTGACGTGCCCGCCCCCGCCACCCAACGGGGAGATCACAGCAAACGCTGCATTTTGCAGGATGAGGAACCGGGATTTTCTATTGGCCGCCAGGCGTTTTGGTCACGGGGTGGTCTGCCCATAATTGACGCGCAGGAACCATGGAGGGTGATCTTGCGGCACCAGATGATGTTCACTAGCAAAACTCGGGACGAATTAGCTGCTTAACTCGACAAGGACTTCCGCGATCTCAGCATATTGCTGATCATCAGAATGAACAATCCTGCAAATATTCCGAGAATTCCCGACAAACCCAACAGCATTAAACGAGTATTCGCAAACTCGAATTTTGTGCTTCCAATGTCATATTCAGCAGCAACAAATTTTTCAGCCTCAGAAACCGGCGATTTCTCAAAAGCGACCTGTACCCGTTCAAGCACGCGGCTCTGCTTGAGTGCTCGACGCTGTTGCTCGAGTTCGACCAATCCGGCAACAAAAAGTGTTTTGTCGGTGCGCGAGGTCAGGTGCTCAATCTCTTGCTCAATTGCATCATAACCACGCATGTAAAATGGTCCGGTTGCATTGCTGTCAAGGGCAGCAACAAACTCAGACGGCTTCGAAACACCGAGCTTCCGAGCGATGGCAGCTTGTTCGCGCAAAAAGGCCAGGCGTCTCGATGTAGCTGTATCATAATCTATAAAAGCATTCGAAATCTTCTCATCGAGGTCCATAATCGAGTTTTTAGTCTGAAGTTTGCGAAGATTTATCTTGGCATTGAATTGGTCTATCAGCTCTTGTCGAATTTCAGCAGTCGCTTGTTCAAGCGATTCCTTTAATACCAAGAGAAATTTTTCTTGCGATGTCCCTTCGAAACTGATCTCCCAATAGTTGTTTCTGCGGAGGGTCTTTCTGTCTTTCGCATATTCCTCATCGCTAAGCGGAGCAATCAGTTTTACATCATTTACCAACTTCGATAATTCAAAATCATATTGAGAATTATTATTGAAGTTTGATCTTTCTAAATATTCACTTGTTTCGAATTTATTCTTTATGATGATCTTGTTAGTCAATTTATTCATCAATTCATTTAATAAGAATTCTTCACTTAAATCAAAAAAATCAAAAATATTTAATTCGTCGTAGATGGCACTTTTTGCTTTCGATATTTGATGAATTTCAAGCCTAGCCGAAAATTTGGTCGGCACGAAATAAGTCGCGAGAACTCCCAAACAGACAAAGATAACTGTAATTCCACCTATCAGCCATTTCCCATCCCAGACATTCAGAACGAGTTGCGCCAGATCAATTTCATCATTCTGCTCGGATTGCGGAAATTCCTGCGCCATATGCGTCCATTCAATGGTTACTTTTCCTACTTGGAGTGCTTAAATTCGAATTGGCGCAATTAATCAAGAATAATATACGACGAGCAGTTACTCATAGACATATTATGTCCGTCTGGCATCGCAAATAAGGCAGATCTTGAAGTGGCGCATTATGAGATGTTTTGGAGACGGCCTGACAACAAGGCAACGAAGATCGATGGATGATCAAATTTGGTACCTCGCACAGGTAAAGCCCGGAGGCATGGACCTCGCCATTCGCAATCTCGGGCGCCAAAACGTTGTTGTTTTCCTTCCTTTGTACGAAGCGACCAGGCGCAGCAAAGGCAAATTTGTTACTTCTTCAAAACCACTCTTTCCAGGATATCTGTTTATTGCACAGAGCGTAAATGACCGGCAGTGGCAGGCAATCAACAACACCCGGGGTATTTCAAAGCTTGTTTGCTTCGGCGACAAACCTTCGCAGGTTCCATCGGCACTCATCTCAGAGTTGATGTCGCGATACAATCAAGCCGAACATTTACCGCACCTCGAATCGTTTAACAATGGCGATGAAGTCCGACTGACGCAGGGGCCTTTTTCCGAATTGGTTGCCAAAGTTGACCAAGTCTGTTCTGAACAAAGGATTTGGCTGTTACTTGATATTTTGGGAAGAACAACGCGAATATCGGTAAGCCAGCAATCAATACGTAAGGCAAATTGATCAACGCACGCCGCAGTAACTGATTTCTCGCCAAATTGAATGACGCTAGACATTCGTTAAATTTGCGCGGTTGGGCTGCGCCTTTCTATTGTTTCTCCAGTTAGGGACATTATGCCGTTAAAATTATCTGAAGTTCAGGCTTTTTTGTGAAAAGCTGTGAATCGGAAGGCCGGATTGGTTTTTGGTCAACAACAAGCCGCATCGGCATCGATCTGTCTTCAGAATTGCGAGATCAATGAGAACCTGCAATTTTATCCCCAATAATAAGAATTTGTAACTACCCAGCTACCCCAACCTGATGCTTTTATAGACGGCCCATCAGA
>JAALLE010000026.1 GCA_011087605.1 Hyphomicrobiales bacterium | reverse complement strand
CTGATGGGCCGTCTATAAAAGCATCAGGTTGGGGTAGCTGGGTAGTTACAAAAAGAGAGGCAAAAAGGGTAATGAGTGATCAAATCAGCGAGTTAAAAACTCTCGACATCAAGCAATTGATGGAACTGCTACCCCACAGATACCCGTTCTTGTTGGTTGATAAGATCATTGAAATTGATGGAGACCAATCAGCTCGTGGGATTAAGAATGTCACCGTCAACGAGCCTCATTTTCCCGGACATTTCCCCCATGCACCAATCATGCCCGGCGTCCTGCTGGTCGAAGGAATGGCCCAGACGGCTGGCGCAATTGTTGCTCACGAACATTATACGGGTGAACCCAAGACGACCTATTTCATGACGATCGATAAGGCAAAGTTCCGCAAAACAGTGGTGCCTGGTGATACAGTGGAATACGTCATTTCCAAGAAAACCCAAAAACGTAATATATTCAAATTCAAATGCGTCGCTGAGGTTGCAGGTCAGAAAGTGGCTGAAGCAGAGATTGGCGCAATGATGATGGCCAGGGACGACCAGTAATTTGTCAAAAAACATTCATTCATCAGCCGTCATTGAAGATGGCTGCAAACTAGGTGCCGATGTAACCATTGGACCCTTTTGCCATGTCGGACCGGAAGTCGTACTGGGCGATGGTGTCGAATTGCTCAGCCAGGTGTCAGTTCAGGGGATCACCAAAATTGGCGATCAATCGCGGATATTTCCATTCGCATCGGTTGGAAATGAACCTCAGGACCTTAAATTTTCCGGTGAACGGGTTACCCTGGAAATTGGTAATAAATGCACCATTCGCGAGGGGGTAACGATAAATCCCGGAACTGAAGGGGGTGGCCATGTTACGTCGATTGGAGACAATTGCACTTTTCTGGCGAATTCTCACGTGGCCCATGATTGCCGGATTGGTAATGGGGTGATTTGTTCCAACAACGCGATGATTGCCGGGCATTGTGAGATCGGCGATCATGTCATTTTCGGTGGTGGGTCGGCAATCCATCAGTTCAGTCGGGTCGGTCACAACGCATTTATCGGTGGTCTGGCTGGCGTGGAAGGGGATTTGATACCCTTTGGCATGGCCCTGGGCAATCGCGCCAACCTTGCCGGGCTCAATCTGATTGGCATGAAGCGGGCTGGCATTCCCCGTGAGAGCATTCATCTGGTCCGAGCAGCATTCAAAGAGCTGTTTTCTGGTGACAGACCGGTTCAGGATACAGCCAATGAGCTGCTTGAAACCGCAAAAGATGTCCAGTTGATCGACTTGCTGGAATTTATCACCGCCTCTGCCGATCGGCCGCTTTGCCGACCGGCAAGTGACTAGAAGTTACGCGATTGTGTGCCAACGGAGCTACCGGATTGGACAACAAACCAACATCGACGCAACTGACAGACCCTCTGGCCATTATCGCAGGAAATGGCCGCCTGCCATTGCTGATTGCTGAAAAACTGAAAGCACGCTCACAACCGGTATTTATCATCGGGATCCTGGGAGAAGCCGACGCGGCAATTGAAAAATTTCCCCATGAATGGTGTGGCTGGGAACAGATGGGTCATATTTTCAAAACCATCAAGAACCACGACATCTCAAATATCGTTTTGGCAGGGGGTGTGGTTGGCCGACCGGAGTTAAAGCTGCACAAACTGGATTGGGGCGCCATCCGCACGCTTCCCGGCCTGCTCGCTGCTCTAATGGGCGGCGACAACCAGATACTAACCGGCGTAATATCGGCGATCGAAAAGCGCGGTTTTACCGTGTGCAATGTCGCGGAGTTACTGCCTGACATGACCGTTCAACCCGGCGTAAATACGCTCGCCAAGCCAAAAGCGGCGCAACAAAAGCAAATTGCGGAAGGTTATGCGGTAACACGTGCTCTGGGGCAGTTCGACATCGGACAGGCATGTGTGGTCGTCGGCAGCAGGGCAGTGGCCGTGGAGGGGGTAGAGGGCACTGATGTCATGTTGCGCCGGGTAGGCGAAATGCGAGAAATTGGTCGACTGCCCAAGCGACGCGGCGGCGTGTTGATTAAAGCGGTCAAACCCGGACAAGATGAAAGAGCTGATTTACCAGCCATCGGCCCCGATACAATTGTGTCTGTTCATCAGGCTGGATTGCTTGGTATCGGCGTGGAGGCGGGAAAAACGCTGATTATTGACAAGCGTAAGACTTTGCAACAGGCCAAAAAGCACGGCGTATTCATATACGGTTTCGATGTAACCCAATTGGGCGCAACATGAGCAAACCTCTGAACGTCTATTTGGTTCTTGGGGAGGAGTCCGGCGACAAACTCGCAGCCGACCTGATACCCGCATTACAGGCCCAGGCGCAACGGGCTGGGTTGGAGGTCAATTTATCTGGGCTTGCCGGCCATCAAATGACCCAAAAGGGAATGACATCCCTGTTCGATATCAAAGACATTGCCGTGATGGGATTCTCAGCCGTCCTGGCTCGATTGCCGATGATCATACGACGGGTTTATCAAACAGTTTCCGATATTGTTGATGCCAAGCCAGACGTGATTATTCTAATCGATAGCCCGGACTTTACCCATGCCGTGGCCAAGAGGGTGCGCAGACGGATGCCCAACGTACCCATCATCAATTATATTTGCCCAAGCGTTTGGGCCTGGCGCTCAGGGCGAGCCAAGAAAATGACTGCATATGTCGATCATGTTCTGGCGATTTTACCGTTTGAACCGAAAGTCCTCAAAGATCTCGGCGGACCAGACGCCACCTATATCGGCCACCCTTTAGCGCTGCAGATTTCAAGTTCCAATTCGCCTTCCAAATCCCGAAAGACTGCCAAAACATCCGACAAATTGTTGGTTCTGCCCGGTTCGCGCCAGGGAGAAGTGAAACGCATGCTGAAAATTTACGGAAAAACACTGACCATCCTGCAACAACGCGGCGTGCAGATTCATCCGGTGATTCCCGCCGTGCCGCATCTCAAGACACAATTGCAAAGCCTCACTTCTGATTGGCCAGTTCAGCCAGAAATTGTTGACAGTGCCGACAATATGGACACATTTGCGAGCGCCCGTGCAGCTTTGGCAACATCGGGGACGGTGGCGTTGGAGCTTGCCCTGCACAAAGTCCCAATGATCATCGCTTACCGTCTGGATCCTATTGGCAAAATGTTGTCCGGGCTGATCTCGACATGGTCAGCGGTCTTGCCGAACCATATTCTGGATCGTGTTCTGGTGCCGGAAGAACATAATGAAATGGTCATCCCTGAAAGACTGGCGAGATACTTAGAGCGTTTGCTGGATGACAGTCCCGAACGGAAAAGCCAATTAACGGGTTTTGATGAGCTTGCAACAGCCATGAAAACAAAACAGCCGCCAGCAGAGCTGGCAGCTGAAATCATATTACGCCACGTAAAGTAGGTGAAGTCGCTCAAGCCTGAACGGCTCTAACGATCTTCCACTTTGACAAAGCTCCGTTCCGTCTGGCCTGTATAAAGCTGACGCGGACGGCCAATTTTCTGTCGTGGGTCCTCAATCATTTCCTTCCACTGCGCAATCCAGCCAACCGTTCTAGCAAGCGAAAACAGCACGGTGAACATATCTGTTGGGAAACCCAATGCTTTCAACGTGATACCGGAATAGAAATCAATATTTGGATACAAACCGCGTTCCTTGAAATAGGGGTCTTCAATGGCGATTTTTTCCAGTGCCATTGCAACATCGAGGATCGGGTCGTCCTTGATACCCAATACACCCAGAACTTCATGGGTTGTTTGCTGCATTATTTTCGCACGCGGATCATAATTTTTATAAACCCGGTGCCCAAAGCCCATCAGACGGAATGGATCGTTCTTGTCCTTTGCCCGTTCGATAAATTCGGGAATGCGATCGGGCGTCCCGATTTCATTTAGCATGGTCAACGCCGCTTCGTTGGCGCCACCATGTGCAGGTCCCCAAAGACACGCGATGCCAGCCGCGATACAGGCAAATGGATTCGCCCCCGACGAGCCGGCGAGGCGAACAGTGGAAGTTGACGCATTTTGCTCATGGTCGGCATGGAGAATGAAAATTCGGTCCATCGCACGGGCCAATATAGGGTTTACGTTGTAATCTTCTGCTGGAACGGCAAAGCACATGTGCAGGAAATTTGACGCATAATCGAGATCGTTGCGTGGATAAACAAATGGCTGTCCAACAGAATATTTATACGCCATGGCAGCGATGGTCGGCATTTTGGCGATCATGCGCATGGCGGCAATTTCGCGCTGCGTCTCGTCGGTAATGTCGGTTGAATCGTGATAAAACGCAGAAAGTGCGCCTACAACCCCAACCATAATGGCCATCGGATGGGCATCGCGACGAAAACCGGAAAACAGTTTCGTCATCTGATCGTGCAGCATCGTGTGGTTGGTCACACGGAAGGTAAAGTCTTCCAGTTGATCAGCAGTGGGCAGTTCTTGATAAAGCAGCAGATAGCACGTTTCCAGAAATGTTCCCTGTTCGGCCAGTTCGTCGATTGGGTAGCCTCTGTGCAACAACACACCAGCATCTCCATCAATATAAGTGATGGCGCTTTCACAGGACGCTGTAGATGTGAAACCAGGATCAAATGTAAAACAATCGGTATTTTTGTAGAGCGTCGAAATATCAATTACATCAGGGCCAATAGATCCGGAGCGCATGGGAAAATCATAATTCTTATTTCCAATTTGAAGCGTTGCTTTTTGTTCTGCCATTTTATCCCTTTCAAATATTGTTCCCCACCTGAACCGAATAGATTCAAGACCACCAGAATTACCAGCTGGTTATGGAGCGCCGCAATGCCTGACAAAAAGTCGGAGCATATTCGCAAATGGGCGCATCAGACGTTCCCCATGAATAGAGGATTTGCCGCATCGGAACAAGGCAAAGACCGCGATTCAACCAATTGTGCTTTGGTCGAATAGAAACCTGACGAGTTTGTGAATTATGAGATTCAGACAACCGCCTGATCGGCAAGACGGGCCAGGCATTCCTGTTTGCTCAGCACTGCCATGACATCAAAAACACCGGGTGACGTGGTGCGTCCGGTCAGGGCTGCCCTGATTGGTTGGGCTACTTTACCCAGTTTGAGGTCACTTTCCTTGGTGAAGTCACGCACTTCCTGTTCAATCACTTCCAAAGACCAGTCTGACAAGGCCTCCAGGCGGGGCAACAGGCTGTGCAGCACCTTACGACCTGCAGCTTCGTCATTGTCGAGAATGGACCGGGCCTTCTCTTCCATATCCAACGGCCGCGCCACAAATAGAAAGCGGCTGCCATCAATCAGCTCGAGCAGCGTTTTGGCACGGTCTTTCAATCCCGGCATGGAGGCCAGCAATTGGGCTTCGATTTCCTCTGTCCAGCGCTGCTGATACCAATCTCCTCCATCAATTTCTGGAAGAATAGATTTCATCTGTGCGACCAATCGAGCGTCCTCGGCATCGCGAATATATTGGCCGTTCATATTTTCCAATTTAGCGAAATCGAAACGCGAGGGGGACTTTCCAATACCCTCCAGAGAAAACAATTCATTCAATTGTTCAGTTGTGAAATATTCATCGTCTCCGTGAGCCCAGCCGAGACGGACCAGATAGTTGCGCAAAGCTTCTGGCAAATAGCCCATCGCCCGATAGGCCTCTGCACCGGTTGCCCCGTGGCGTTTTGATAGTTTCGCTCCGTCCGGTCCGTAAATCAGCGGAATATGGGCCATCTGAGGGACATCCCAACCCAGTGCATCATAGATTATTTGTTGACGTGCAGCATTGGTCAGATGATCGTCACCGCGAATTATGTTGGTAACGCCCATATCATGATCATCGACCACAACGGCCAGCATGTAGGTTGGCGTGCCGTCTGAGCGCAGTAGCACCAGATCGTCGAGATCCTTGTTGGGAAAGCGCACCTCGCCCTGGACTTTGTCATCAACGACCGTCTCACCATCTTGGGGAGATTTGATGCGGATAACCGGATCTACGCCCACAGGCGCATCTGAGGCCGGACGATCACGCCAACGGCCATCATAACGCGGAGGGCGCTTTTCAGCCCGCGCCAGTGCCCGCATTTCATCAAGTTCTTCCTGACTGGCATAACATTTATAGGCGCGGCCTGTGTCTAGTAATTGTTGAACCGCTTCGCGGTGCCGTTCGACCCGCGAAAATTGGGAGATCGGCTCACCGTCCCAGTCGAGCCCCAACCAGGTGAGCCCGTCCAACAGGGCGTCAACTGCCTGCTGAGATGAGCGCGATCGGTCTGTGTCTTCGATGCGCAACAGCATTTTACCGCCATTTGCCTTGGCATACAGCCAGTTGAATAGCGCAGTTCTGGCCCCACCAATATGGAGGTAACCTGTGGGAGAGGGCGCAAAACGGGTAACGACGGGTGCAGACATGCGGGGATGCTCAATTGAGTTGGTCGATTGAAGGTGTTGCCCCTTTAGCACAGGATTGCAATCATACAAGCCAAACTGCGACACCGGCGGCCCTTGACGCACATTGCGCATGAAATGTGATGGCTTCTGGAACATGAGGGAAAAGAGAAGGCGATGAAGCGCCTTGCGGCAAAGTTTCGACGATCAAATGCACCCAAGCGTGAATTGTGGACGCCGGCAGGCAGCGAAGACAATTTGGGTCTTATGCACGGCGATATGGAACTCGACGCAACTGATCCGGATAGATCTCAAGCGGGAACTGCGCCAGCCTCCAGTTACCTGATAACCGAGCCGACAGGATTGTCGCGATATCAACTCTGGTTGGATATTTTCCTGCGATCAATCCGGGATTGGATAATCCAACAACTGCATCAGGAGCGGGCCCAACGCGGTGGGTTTTTGTGGATACCGGTGTTGTTGGGCATCGGATGCGCGGCTTATTTCAATTTGCCGCGCGAACCCTGGACGTTTGCATTTCCACTTTTGACATTGCTGCTATCGATACTCGCCGGAGCCATGAAGCGGAGTAATTGGTTGCCCGTTTGCCTTGCCATGTTGTTGATTGCAGCGGGCGTAAGTCTGGCTCAAATACGCACCCAGATGCTCTCCACGATCATGCTGGAGCGCAGTGTGATTGCATCAATCACCGGTCGGGTCGAACGAACCGAGCCACGTCCGCAAGGGCGTGTACGGTATACGTTGTCGGTGTTGCGATTGGACGGTGTGAAGCAGGTTCCCGAGCGGGTGCGGCTGACCGCCCGGCAGAAAGATAACCTGTTTGAATTTGGCGACGTAATCTCAGGGCGAGCGCGACTGGCCCCACCACCCGGGCTAGCCCTGCCGGGCGGTTATGATTTTCGCTTTTTTTCCTGGTATGCCGGGATTGGTGGTTCGGGGTTTTTCCTTGGAGCGCCGCACCTGATTGAGCCAAAAACCGCAAACAATTGGTCAATTCGAACCTGGGCGGCCGTGACGAGAGAGCACATTGCCAATCTTTTAAGACAGGCGCTTCCTCCTCAATCCAGTGCTTTGGCCACAGCACTGATCGTTGGCGAGCGAAGCCAAATCGATGAACCAATCAATGAAGCGCTTCGGCGGTCCGGACTAGCGCATATTCTGGCTATATCGGGATTACATATGGCGCTCGTCACGTTGACCGTGATTGGCACGGTACGTTTGATTCTGGCATCTGTACCGACATTG
Source organism: Hyphomicrobiales bacterium (assembly GCA_011087605.1). Classification (GTDB taxonomy): domain Bacteria; phylum Pseudomonadota; class Alphaproteobacteria; order Rhizobiales; family Rhizobiaceae; genus Pseudahrensia. The sequence goes on along the minus strand of JAALLE010000026.1, from coordinate 35,981 downwards.
GCGTTGAAATATCCGGTCAAGAAAATTGCCGGATGCTTTGGCCTGGTCAGCGCCACATTCTATTTGTTGTTGTCGGGGGCAAATCTGTCTACCCAGAGAGCTTACATCATGGTGGTGGTGCTGTTATTGGCAACTTTGATGGACCGACGCGCCCTGACCATGCGTAATGTGGCTCTTGCTGCACTTGTGGTCCTGATCTTGGCACCGGAAGCTGTTCTTCAACCGGGCTTTCAAATGTCATTTGCAGCAGCTGCTGCACTGATCGCCACCTACGAGTGGAGTGCACAACGCCGCTGGAGACGGTCTCAACCCCGACCAATGCCCCACAGCCGCTTGTCAGACTTCAAAAGGCAGGCATCCCGCTACATTTCGGGCCTGATACTGGTTCCACTAATCGCAGGAATGGCTACCGGACTTTACGCAGGTTTCCACTTTTATCGAATTGCACCATTGGGTCTGCTGGCCAATGTACTGGCCATGCCCGTTGTATCACTGGCTGTCATGCCATTGGCGCTGATCAGCGTGGTTCTCATGTTATTTGGGTTGGAACAACTCACCTTAATCCCGCTGGGCGGCGCTTTGGAACTGGTTGTCAATATTGCGCAATGGGTAACAGACCTGAGCAGGTCGCAGCCCTTGGCATTCATCGGGTCCACTGGCCAATTGGAAGTGTCTACATTGATTTTGGGAACTCTTGGTCTGTTGATCGCTACGCTTGCGCGATCCCGATTGAAGCGATTGTCGATACCTTGTTTCGCGCTGATGATTGGACTTGCCACATCTCACCAGACACCGGATTTCATTATTGCAGAAAACGGCCGTCAAGTCGGAGCCCTGGGATCGGATGGAGTGCTCGCCCTGTCGCGACCACGCTCTGAAAAGTTTACAACCAAAATCTGGCGTCAGGCCTATCGCAAGCCGTATTCGTTTGATCTGGAGAATAGCCGCAACAACCACTTGTTGCGGCGCTGTGACAGCTTTGGATGCGTCATGAGCAACTCAAACACCACCCTGGCTCATATTCACAACACCGCACACCTGAACCGCGACTGCTTAATGGCAGACATTCTGGTCGTGCCTTATGAAATCGCTTGGGCGTGCCAGCATTTGCCAGCCAATCGCCGTCCGCTGATCATCGATGCCGCATCATTGAGACAAACAGGCGCCCTGGAACTCTACGTCCGCGTGGCGCCAGATAGACAAATGTCAGATCGCCACAAGCAGACAAAAAATGTTATAAAGATTGATGTCCACGACATCCAAACGCGCGCCACAAGAAACAAACTGACGCGCCCTTGGAGGAAATATCTAGAAACAAATTAATCAATTATAACTGCGGATTAGACCAACCAGTTTACCTTGTACATCAACACGGTCCGGGCCGAACACGCGCGTTTCATAGGCTGGGTTTGCAGCTTCAAGCGCTATTTCCTGTCCCTGGCGGCGAAATGTCTTCAGCGTGGCTTCCTCATCGTCAATCAGAGCAACAACGATATCTCCCGGCGTTGCAGTACCAGCCTTTTGAATGACAACGGTATCGCCATCGAGGATACCAGCCTCGATCATCGAGTCGCCTTTGACCTCAAGAGCGTAATGTTCTCCGCCCCCCAGCATCTCCGGTGATACGGTTACCATATGTGTGTTGTCCTGAATTGCAGAAATCGGTGTACCCGCCGCGATGCGACCCATGACCGGAATGCTTGCAAATCCCGGATTGTCATCATTGGCGGCACGGGCGGTTGAATCTGCAGTCGAATTGACCACATTTGGTGCAGCATTGGCAGATGGTGCCGCCGTCGCGGAATTATTTACTGCGGATTCTGGCAGTTTCAGTATTTCCAGTGCGCGAGCCCGGTTCGGCAGGCGGCGAATAAATCCCCGCTCTTCGAGCGCCGTGATCAATCGATGAATTCCTGATTTGGATTTCAAGTCCAGGGCATCTTTCATTTCGTCAAAAGACGGCGGCACGCCTGCCTCCTGAAGACGGTCCTGAATGAACATGAGCAATTGGTGCTGCTTGCGGGTGAGCATGGGTTTATCCGTTCCTGTCGGCTGCCCGATGGGGGCATGTGATTCGGTCAACAAAGTGATACAAAACAAGAACAAGTTAGCATGTTCTTAATGTGTTCTGCAAGTTTTCTCGTTTTGACCCGTCACAATTGCATGGCAGCCATGTGATCTTGGCGTTGGATTCCACTCCGACGAACACCCAATATCACTATAACAGCGATACAATATTGGAGTTCACCCATGTTTCCTTTTCGGTTTCGAGCATCAAACAAAGACAAAAATCGCAAATCCGCACTTCTCAGATCAATGAGCGGCGTTGATATGGCCGATATCGGATTGAAACCTGCCGACGTTGAGCGACTGGTGGATAAGTTAAGGTTGCTGGACCAGTAGTTCAGGCAGCATCCCTGCGATCTTATAGCAGGATGATTTCGCAGTCGGCGCCTGCCGCGCTTTTCGGAGCGAATGCCGGCCTGATCATCAAACACGTCGCATGCGCCATCAGCGACAGGATCGAACTGTCCTGATTGTCAAATGGGGTAACGAAATAGGTACCGTCACGCTCAACATGCGTGGCCCGCATATATTCCTCACGCTGGTCGTTTTCGGCCAGATCAGCATCAAGAACTGCATCAATACGTTCGGTGCTCGCAACCTGTGCAATCATTTTTTTAATCAACGGCACCAGAAATATTTCGGCACAGACCAGGCTTGAAACCGGGTTTCCGGGCAAGCCCAAATATCTGTGCCGATTGTCACCTTCCTGAGATTGTCCAAACATGACGGGTTTGCCTGGACGCATTGCCAGTTTCCAGAAATTCAACTCGACACCCTTGTTGCGCAAAGCCTGCGCAACCAGATCATGATCACCAACAGATGCTCCACCGAGCGTAACAACGATATCAGAATCCTGAGCCTGGTTGAATTTGTCCTGCAAGGAGGTGAGCGTATCTTCAGCAATACCAAGATCGAGCACGTCGCCACCCGCTCTGCGTACCAACTCTGCAACCCCGAAACTGTTGGAAGCTATGACCTGGTCGTCAGCAAGAGTTTGACCGGGCAAGACCAGTTCATCACCGGTAGCGATAATCGCAACCAATGGTTTTTTGTGAACTGGCAGACAGGGGTGATTCATCGCCGCAGCAAGAGAAATGCGTGACGAAGTCAGCCTGTCACCAGCAGACAACAGCACAGCGCCTTGCGAAAAATCGAGGCCGGCCGGCCGAACATAACGCCCCGCAGCTTCACCTTTGGCGACATGGACATCGTCACCTTCTCGCGAAACATTCTCCTGGATGACGATTGTGTCGGCCCCCGTCGGAACCGGTGCTCCGGTAAAGATGCGCACACATTGGCCTGAAGCCACCGATCCGTTGAATCCGTGCCCTGCCGCTGATTCACCAATCATTTTGAGTGTTACCGGACATTGGTCAACGTCTTCGGCCCGCGCTGCATAACCATCCATGGCTGAAGCTGCAAAAGGGGGCTGGGTTCGCGTGGCGCTCAAATCTGCTGACAACACACGATCTCCAGAATCGGCAAGCGCGACCATTTCGGTATCGGTCGGCTCAACATTGGCCAATATGCGTTGCAGCGCAGATTCGACAGACAGCAAACCACTCATGGTTGGAGATCAGCCTTCCAATCACCGGACTTGCCGCCGGATTTTGACAACAGGCGGGTCGGGCCAATTTCCATGCCACGATCCACCGCTTTTGCCATGTCATAGACGGTTAGAGCGGCGACGCTTGCAGCAGTCAGCGCTTCCATTTCAACGCCGGTTTGACCAGCGACCTTGGCCATTGCCTCAATGCGAAGACCGGGAAGGTCTGGATCAACCTGAATATCAACCGACACCTTCGTAAGAGCGAGGGGGTGGCACAGCGGGATTAAATCGTGGGTGCGTTTTGCCGCCATGATGCCGGCAAGGCGGGCAGTGGCCAGTACATCACCTTTCTTGGCATTGCCGGAGACGATCAGATCGAGTGTTGACTGCCCCATCAACACCTGGCTTTCGGCAACAGCAATACGTTCGGTATGCGCCTTGTCAGCAACATCAACCATGTTGGCGCTGCCATCAGAGGCAATATGGGTCAATTTGTCCGACATCTAGGCAGCACTTGTCTGGGTAGCTGATTTGTCCAGCAATGCGGCCGTTGCTGCAGCGACATCATCCTGGCGCATCAGGCTTTCACCGATCAGGAATGTGTTGACGTCGATTGCCGCCATGCGTGCAAGATCACCTGGTGTGAACAGGCCAGATTCTCCCACCACGATGCGGTCATCTGGCACCAGAGGAGCAAGCGATTCCGTGGTAGTCAGACTGACATCGAAGGTTTTCAGATTGCGGTTGTTGATCCCCAACAGGCAGGAATCCAAATTTAACGCGCGGTCTAGTTCCTCTCGATTGTGGACTTCCAACAAAACATCCATGCCCAATTCAAAAGCCGCCACTTCAAGCGATTTAGCCACTTCATCGCTGACAGCCGCCATAATGATCAAAATACAGTCGGCACCCCAGGCCCGAGCTTCATGCACCTGATAGACATCGTACATGAAATCCTTACGCAAACAGGGCAGGGCCACTGAATCTCTGGCGGTGGTCAGGAATTCAGGCGCTCCCTGAAACGAGGGGCTGTCAGTGAGAACTGACAGACACGCTGCACCACCGGTTTGATAAGCATTTGCTAGTTTAGGTGGATCGAAATCTTCCCTGATCAGTCCTTTTGACGGGCTGGCCTTTTTGATCTCCGCAATCAGGGCATATTGGCCTTGCTGGTGTTTGGTTCGCAATGCGTCTGCAAATCCACGAGGCTTCGACACATCTGTGGCACGAGCCTTCAGTTCATTCAGGCTGACCAACGATTTTGCCTGTTCAATTTCCTGGCGTTTATACGCCCCGATTTTTTCCAGAATGTCACTCATTTGGCGAACCGTTTGAAACTTCAACCAGCTTGGCCAGCGCTTTTGACGCGGCACCACTGTCAATCGACTCAGCGGCCAGTTGCGCCCCGGACTTCAAATCGCTGGCGAGGTCAGCAACCACCAATCCAGCGCCCGCATTCAGCAGGACCATATCACGATAGGCGTTTTTGTCGCCGTTCAGCACACCTTTCAATGCCGCAGCATTGTAGGAGGCATCGCCCCCCTTCAGATCAGCCAGAACATGGCGACCGACGCCCGCATCTTCCGGCTCTACTTCAAAGCTTGATACGGCACCGTCTTTCAATTCAAATACTGTGCTTGTGCCAGTAACAGTCAGTTCATCCATGCTGTCACCATGGACCAACCAGGCACGCTCCGATCCGAGGTTTTTCAGAACGTTGATCATCGGTTCCAGCAAATCAGGTAAAAAAGCTCCCACGACCTGACGCTTGACACCAGCCGGATTTGAAAGAGGCCCCAAAATATTGAATATGGTGCGCGTGCCGAGCTCGACACGGCTGGGGCCGACAAAACGCATCGCTGCATGATGAGCAGGGGCAAACATGAATCCGACGCCGGCCTGCTCAACGCAACGCGCGGTGCCTTCGGCACCAGTCTCAAGGTTGACCCCGAGACGTTCCAGAGTGTCTGCAGTGCCGGTTTTTGAGCTGAGGGCACGGTTGCCATGCTTAGCCACCTTCGCGCCGGCTCCGGCCATGACAATGGCAGAACAGGTACTGATACTATAAGTGCCTGTTTGGGTACCGCCGGTTCCAACGATATCAATGGCACCTTGCGGCGCTTTCACTTTCAGCATCTTTTCCCGCATGGTCGATACCGCGCCGGTGATCTCTTCCACCGTCTCACCCCGCACCCGCAGGGCCATCAGAAATCCGCCAATCTGACTTGGTGTGGCGTCGCCTGACATCATGATGTCAAAGGCGTCCTGCGCTTGTCCACGGGTCAATGATTGTCCCGTAGCGACTATGCCGATGAGCTCTTTAAAATCTGCCATGATTTGTCCTTCTGGCGTCCCCAATTCAGGCCAACTCTCGCAGGGAGTGTCAATGCCCCTGAGTTAACGCCTGCCTGATCAGAGCAAGGTTTTGGGTAATCGAATAGGAATTCTGCAGATTGGTAATCATCTGTGAAAGCAAATCATCTGCTGCCCCCTGATTTGCCAGATCAAGCTCTTCCTTGGGCGCATCAATCGCCTGCGCCTCAATTCCTTTTGTTTCAGTGACTGTAATCAACAGTTTTTCAGCCGCTGTCGCTCCATCGGCAATCACAATTGCCTTGTCGCCTCCCCGATAGCCGGCAGTCGTTGCACTGCGTGGGAACCCGGCCTGCTCAGCATTGCGTTTCAAAAATCCGGTTGTTTGCACCAGCAAGTCGATTTCCAGCGCCACGTCGTTAAGTGCAGCCCCAGCTTCCAACCGCTTTTTCAATTGCTCGGCTTTTTCGGTAACCCGCTTGGCTTCCTCGGCAGCAGTCCAATCGGCGACCACCTTGTCATTGACCTCGTCCAGTGTGCGATCTCTGGCCGGCATGATTTCCTGAACATCATACCAAACGTAGCCGGTGGTGCCGACATCCAGCGGGCTGGCCTGTCCTCCAACTTCGGTTTCAAAGGCCTGTGAGAGCAAATCGCGAGATGATGGAAGATCGCTGATAACCTTTCCCTCAGGGTCTCGCGCTGAACGGTCCACAGCTTCAACCATGCGTGTGTCGACGCCAAGACGTTGACCAATCTCGGAAAGTGCTGTGGCACCCGCACGTGCATCCTCAACGGTTTCCTGAACATCGATGAGAGAATCGACAGCCTTGCGCAATGCCAGATCCTTGCGAATATCGTCTTTCACCTCATCCAGCAATTTTGTGGTTTCAGGTGTGACTTCGGTTACCCGCACCATGGTTGGTCCAAATGGGCCTTTGAGAATCTCACTTGGTGAGTTGATTTCAAGCGAAAACGCAACATCCTGTATCGCGGCCGGCAGCTGGCTTTTGGTCAGTTGGCCCAGATCAGCATCGGCTAATGTGACATCGTTGTCGCTGAGAATGGTTTCAAACACAGACCCTTCGCTCATCGCCTTGATGGCAGCATCGGCTTGTTCCTGCGATTTAAAGACGATCTGCTGTACCCGCCGCTTTTCGGGCGTCACATAGCTATCTTTGCGGGCCTCATAATCGGCTGCAACGTCTTCGTCCGATATAGCTGATTCATCGGCAAGGTCTGATGCCTCAACTTTGAGGATTTCCAGCTTGCGAAACTCCGGGGCTGCATAAGTCTTCAAATTGGCGTCAAAATAGCTCTTCAACTGTTCATCGGTCGGGGCAGGGACGGCGTCAGCGTGCTGCATTGTCACCGTGATGTATGAAAACTTGCGCTCTTCATTGGCATAGTCGCGCAATGCATCCGCAAATACTTTCGGCAGGATACTATCGGTTGCAAATGACTGCATGACCTGTCCGCGGACGGCCGAGGCATTTTGCAACGCAATATAGTCACTCTCCCGCATTTGAGCGTCATAGACGGCCCGGCGGAAAGTATCTCGGTTGAATTTTCCCGAAGAATCACGGAATTGAGGGTTTTCAGCCAGCATACGGGCCAGCGTGTCTTCGGATAGCGAGAGTCCCTGGCTGCGGGCATATTCATCAAGAACGGCAAATGAGACAACATTGCTCAATGTTCTGGATTCCACACCGAACAACCGCCCTTCCTCCTGCGTGAGGCGGCGGCCAATACGGCGCTGCATATCATTCATGTTGCGGTTATAAGCGCTGAGAAATTCCCGCACGGTGACGGAGGTTTCACCGACCTGGGCAACAGTTGTGCCGTTGGCACCGGAAAGTATGCTGCCGGAAATGCCCCACAAAGCAAAACTGCCGACCAGAAGTACAAGCAGTCCCTTGGCAACCCAGCCGGTGACGAACGAACGTAGAGATTCAAGCAATGTCAGAATTCCTGTAAAAAGAAGTCACCAAAACAATGGTGAAATAATTGCGGCCAACATATGGTGGTGAGCCATGATCGGCAAGCGTTAGCTATTCAGAAAACGTTGATTTTATCGCAATTGGTCAGTAGGCAAACCAGCAAGTCAATTTTAACGGTCGGAGCCCGACATGACGCCTGATATTATTCCCCTCGTTGCCGGTAACTGGAAAATGAATGGAGCGCGGGATCAACTGGACCAGTTGGCGCTGATGTCGCAGGGGCTGGATGATGACCTTGCAGATGCCGTTGATGTGGTCGTTTGTCCCCCTACAACATTGCTTTATGTAGCGACTACCCTTTCGGAAGATACACCGCTGCAAGTTGGAGCCCAGGATTGTCACAATGAGCAGTCTGGTGCTCATACTGGTGATATTTCTGCTGAAATGATCAAGGATTGCCTGGCAGATTACTGCATTGTTGGCCATTCCGAACGACGAACCGATCATGGCGAGTCAGATTATCACGTCGCGGGCAAAGCCCAGGCCTGCTGGCGGGCAGGGCTGACGGCAATTATCTGCATCGGCGAGACCGAAGCCGAATATGATGCCGGAATGGCACAGGCGGTGTTGAAGCGACAGATCTTGTCTTCCGTCCCCGAAGGGGCAACTGAAGATGATACAATCGTCGCCTACGAACCGGTCTGGGCCATCGGCACGGGCAAAACCCCGAGCCCGGAAGACATTCGGGACATTCATGCATTTATTCGCGAAACCTTGGCAGAAAAGCTCGGCGGGCATGGCGAACGGATGAGAATCCTTTACGGCGGCTCCGTAAAACCGGCAAATGCAGCAGAATTGATGTCGATTTTGAATGTTGATGGGGCATTGGTGGGCGGTGCGAGCTTGAAAGCCGAAGACTTCCTCGCCATATGCGAAATATATAGAGACATGTGACGTGCCGTGCTCTTGGCAAAACCAACAGGTTCGGCTAGTAAGCCGCGTCGAAGCCGATAGGCTGTACGACGCCACAATCGAATTGGAAACTTTCCAGATATGACCACCGTACTCATCGTCATCCATATTATGCTCGTTCTGGCTCTCATCGTGCTGGTTCTCCTGCAACGTTCAGAAGGCGGTGCGCTGGGAATTGGCGGCGGTGGTGGCGGCGGTGGCGGCGGCGGTTTCATGTCGGCCCGGGGTGCTGCGGATGCACTGACCAAAACAACTACGATCATTGCGGCCGGCTTTTTCGTGACATCTATTGCCCTTGGCGTTGTGGCCAATCAGACCAACCGCACAGAAGACGTGCTGCAGCGTATTGAAGGGGCAGGCCAAACCGGTGTTCCTACCGAGGGTGGCGAAGCTCCGTCTACCGCACCATCTGCGGGTACTTTGCTTGATGATCTGAATAAAGAAGGCGAAGCCACACCTCAAACCGGTGTACCAACTTCCGAATAGATCTGATGCCGGTCAGTCCGGCTGATTGTATATTCATCCGATGGCGGTTTTTGCGATCGCCGCATCACGAAGCGTGTGCATAACTCAAAAAACAAAATTTTGGGGTTTGCGCTTTTTCACAAACGGTCTAAATCTCGACTCCCATGGCGCGATTTGTTTTCATCACTGGCGGCGTGGTTTCCTCACTGGGCAAAGGCCTGGCATCGGCAGCTCTCGGCGCACTTCTTCAGGCCCGGGGTTATAAAGTCCGGTTACGTAAACTCGATCCCTATTTGAATGTTGATCCGGGCACCATGTCACCGTATCAGCACGGCGAATGTTTCGTGACCGACGATGGGGCCGAAACGGATCTGGATCTGGGTCACTACGAACGCTTTACCGGACGTCCGGCCAATCAATCCGACAACATCACAACCGGTCGCATCTACCAGGACATTATCGCCAAGGAACGGCGCGGTGATTACCTTGGTGCAACAGTGCAGGTGATTCCGCACGTCACCAATGAAATCAAAAATTTCGTCCTCGACGGAAATGATGGCTATGACTTCGTGCTGGTTGAGATTGGCGGCACCGTTGGAGACATTGAGGGACTCCCGTTTTTTGAAAGCATTCGTCAGCTCGGCAACGATCTGCCACGCGGTGGCTGCATCTATATGCACTTGTCGTATATGCCCTATATTGCAGCAGCCGGTGAGTTGAAAACCAAACCAACGCAGCACTCCGTCAAAGAACTTCGCTCGATCGGTATTCAGCCCGATATTCTTCTGGTGCGCGCAGATCGCGAAATTCCGGTCGAGGAAAGGCGCAAGCTCGCACTTTTCTGTAATGTGCGCTCTGAGGCCGTGATCCAGGCGCTCGACGCCAAGTCGATCTATGATGTGCCAATTTCATATCATCAGGAAGGATTGGACCAACAGGTGTTGGATGCATTTGGCATCGATCCCGCGCCCAAGCCCCAAATGCAGGTTTGGGAAGAAATTTCTCACAAAATCCACAATCCCGAAGGTGCCGTCAAAATCGCCGTTGTCGGCAAATATACAGTTCTCAAGGACGCGTATAAAAGCCTGATGGAAGCTCTGGTGCATGGCGGAATAGCCAATGGCGTGAAGGTCAACCTGCATTGGGTTGAAAGTGAGACATTTGAATCTTCCGATCCTTCAGATGAGTTGGCAGGGGTCGACGGAATTCTGGTCCCAGGCGGGTTTGGTGAACGCGGGGCAGAAGGCAAAATCAAAGCAGCCGCCTATGCGCGCGAACACAAAATTCCATATTTTGGCATTTGCTATGGCATGCAGATGGCAGTTTTGGATGCGGCACGGAATTTGGCCGGCATCGAAGACGCAACATCAAGCGAACTGGATGAAGACGGCAGTTCAAAAAACCACGTTGTTGGCCTGATGACCGAATGGTTGAAGGGTAACCAACTGGAAAAACGCGAAGCTGCCGGTGATCTGGGCGGTACGATGCGACTGGGTGCCTATCCACATCCATTAAATGCCGACAGTCATATCGCCGAGATTTATGGCAGCAACGATGTCAGCGAACGTCACCGTCACCGATATGAAGTGAATATCGATTACAAGGCTACGCTAGAAGAGGCTGGGTTGATATTTTCGGGCATGAGCCCGGATGGTCTTTTACCCGAAACCATCGAATATCCCCGCGATGTTCATCCGTGGTTTATTGGTGTTCAATATCATCCCGAGTTGAAGTCGCGTCCGTTTGAGCCGCATCCGCTATTTGCCAGCTTTATTGCTGCGGCAAAAGAGCAGGGGCGCCTCGTCTAGTTCGGCAGTTCAAACAATCGGCCCATTCCCGGCAGAACGCTGTCGTCTCCGGCCAACCGCAAACAATGCCAGGCCATAGCATGGTTGCTCGACGTGACCGGAACTCCGACTTCAGACTCTATTTGTGCCACAACATGCATCAGCCGCACTGAAGTGCAGGAAACGAATACTGCGTCCACCTGACGCCCCTCCAAGATGGTGCGAATGGCCGCTTTCAGCGAACCAGCGTCAATACCTGGCAACGACGGGGTCGAGCTCTTCGTTGAACGACCCAAAGACGACCACCTCATAGCCTCCTGCCTCTATCCCATCACGGACGATCTGATTAACGTCACTGCGATAAGGCGTCAGCACGGCGATACGTTGTGCTCCCAAGGCCTCAAAGGCCGCAAAAGCCGCTGTGACCGGATTGGTGGCTTTGGCTTCCGGCTTGGCGTCATTTAGAAGCCCATTTACCTTTTTGGGCCCCAGAACCATAGACGCAGAGGTGCAGCCGTAAGCCAACACATCCAATGTATCGCCAGGCAGCAGGCGACTGGCGGTTTCTGTAATGGACGGGCCCATCGCCGCCAGAGTTTGCGGGGTAATATTCGGCGCATTGGAGATGCGGGCGTGAAAAACATCGACGCCCGGCTGGTTGAATATCTGACGAAATTCATTCTCCACCGTATAGTCCGACGCAAGCACGACCAGCCCGATCCGCGCCACCGAACCGATAGCGCTTTCGGTGGTAAAGGGCAGGTTTTCGATCAGTTCAAACGCCGACATTGCCGGTTATCGCGCGGCAATCAGGCCAATTTCAACTGTGAAGTCCGGTGTCGCGAGACGGGGTGATTCAACACATGCGCGGCAAGGTGTATTGCCCGGCGAAACCCAAGCATCCCAGACGGCATTCATTTCAGCAAAATCATCCATGCTGCACAGCCAGATCGTGGCCGACAGAGCTTTTGATTTGTCGCTGCCTGCATCTGCCAGCAGGCCATCAATCTGGGCGAGAATAGCTTTGGTCTGGTCTGTGACAGACCCGCCCGGTGCGGATTGTGCAACCTGACCGGCGAGATATACTGTGTCGCCGTGAACAACGGCCTGGCTCATTCTTTCGCCGGTGTGAAATCGTGTAACTGTCATCTTAAAGTTCCTTTGTTAACCGTCCTTCAGGCCGGATATTGGTTCGACATAGGACATTTCCATGTCCCAGGGAAAATAGATCCATGTATCCTGGCTTACTTCGGTAACAAAAGTATCAGCCATGGGAACACCTGTAGGTTTTGCATAAACAGTTGCGATATGGGCATTGGGCAGCATGTCACGCACCTTCTTGGCAGTCGCGCCAGTGTCTGTCAGGTCATCAATGACCAGCACACCGCGCCCGCCATCTGCCTTGACCATATCAACATTGATCTCCTTGATCACATCAAGTTCGCCTTGATCCTTATATTCGTGATATGAGGCGATACAGACCGTTTCGATTGTCCGAATACCAAGCTCCCGCGCGATAATAGCAGCGGGAACCATGCCCCCCCGGGTGATGGCAACAATCGCCGACCAGGGCGTTGTTTCTTTTCCTGGTCCCGCCAATCTCCACGCCAGTGCTTTACAATCACGATGAAATTGATCCCAGCTAACAGGGAAAGCCTTCGAAGACGGGGACATAGCAATGATCCTCACTGTTGGGTGATTGCAAGGCGATAGCCCAACCCGGCGCAAGGAGCAAGGCGGGATTGTCACCCACTCACAGGCTCTGCACAAAAATACAGTCCCATGAATGTCAGATATTGTGTCTGTCAGTGTGTTGCCAAGCAACAAACCAAGCTTAACCGATTAAAGCCTGAGCGGCTCTAATGGGCGGCGTGGCTCAAATTCGGTCGCGAGAGTTGAAAAAAGTCAACCATGGGCAGGTCTGGACTGTCGAGGAAAGAACCCTGGAACAGATCGGCGCACAATTCCCGCGCATAAACCAGCATTTCTTCCGTTTCCAACCCCTCAATGACGACCTTGCCGCCATCATCATGAATCCGGGAAATGAATGATACCAGCAATCGTTTTTTCCTGGCATAATTCATACTTTGCGCAAACAGGCGGTTATCTATCTTGACCACGTCGGGCATCACCAAATGATAGCGTTCGAGATTGGATTCACCACGGCCAAAACCATCCAATGCCAGTCGGATATGTTGCTCCCTGACAAAGTCTTTGAACCATAAAAGAAATTTGTCACTCACGGGAACCGTTTCCAGCAGTTTCAGGACAATCGTCGATCGACTCAGTCCATTGATCGCCAATCGTCCCAGCAAAAACTGGAATTCGTTCTCCATAGTGCGGACCTCAGAGTATTTGGCCGGATTAACATCAATATATAAATCACAACTTACTGGTGCCGCAGCCTCAAAGTTACGAATGTGAAGCGCCCGGCACATGCATTCAATAAAAAAGCATCTTCGGGGGCGATTTGCTGGAAAAGCAGGCTGGGTGTAATGCTGACATCATCTATGAATGGACGAACAAGTCCCTCAAGTCCTGTTACTCGCAAAGATTCAGAATCTTCATAACAAAATATAGGTTGGTAGGCAGAATAAAGCGTATATCCTTTGTAATGTCCTACACTAAGCCCATTTTCCAACCGTTCGATGGCGTCGCCAACCCGAACTGGCCTCCGCGTGCATTTTTGCATTCTTAATTCCCACTTTCGTTTACGTTCCCGTCAATTACACAAATAAGTACAAAATTGAAATACCGGAAACCAAGAATAATGTAAAAAACCAAGAAAAAATGCTAAATATATAGTCATAATTAGTGTAAAAATAAATTCTCAATAATTTAGATACAAAAATTGTATGGATACAATGAGATAATAAAAGTCATCAATTTGTAATACTATAACATCACGTCTTTCAGCATAATTTTGACATCTTTTATTGCAAGCGCCACCGCATTTTGATCTCGGCCTCTGACGACTATTTGGGTGGAATAGTTGCCGTTTTCATATCTGGGATATGATCCGATCATCGTGTTGGGATGTTTATCTTGTATTTCACCCAATGGGCCACCAACCGTGCCCTCGCCGTAGGGACAATCCACTGTTTGGGACAGGATTTTTTGACCACCTTCCAGTGTTGGCGCGATGGCATCCATCATTGCCTGCATTATCTGAGGAACACCCGCCATTATGTGTACATTTTCAATACGGATCCCGGGAGCCTTCGAAATTGGATTGTCGATAAGTTCTGCACCTCTTGGGGTCCTTGCCATGCGTTGCCGGGCTTTCGTGAACTCCATATCTCGAGATGCATAATATTGCGCCATTTCCTGCATGGCTTTGGGATGAGGTTCGCAAGGAACGCCGAATGCCTCAGCAATAGATTCAGCCGTAATGTCGTCGTGGGTTGGCCCAATACCACCAGTAGTAAAAACATAATCGTAACTGCGGCGCAGCGCGTTGACCGCTTCAATGATTGCGTGCTTCTCGTCTGCGACGATGCGGACTTCGTTCAGATCGATACCCATACCGGTCAGATAATCGGCAACAAAGCCGATATTCTTATCCTTAGTTCGACCGGACAGAATTTCGTCACCGATCACCAACATAGCGGCGGTGACAATTTTTATATCAGACATTCTAAAACTTCTTTCAACAAAGCAAATAAGTGGCTATTCGCTGCGGCAATTCGGTGTTAGCTAAGCGCAACGCCCCCTTGGCGAAATTGGTATACGCAGCAGACTTAAAATCTGTAGGTCGAAAGACCGTGCCGGTTCAAGTCCGGCAGGGGGCACCATTTTATAAATTCATCAATTGCAGACCAACAATACGGCGCAAACTCCTGTCCGCAACAGCTGGTTAGCTGCCAACAATCACTGAATAGTGCGATTTCTTGCACTTTTCGGTGAGTTCTTCTCCTGTTTAGCTGGGTTGTGCCGTTGATTCCTCCTACTGATCCGGCACACCCGGTGCGAAACCTTTCTTGAGCAGGGGTGAGCAAGTGGGCTTCCGTCTGGTTACCACCCCCCCCGGTAGCCAGACGGTTCATTTTTTTGCAAGCGTCAAGTCGGTGTCCGCCTGCACCTCTGCTGGACCAAACTGTCCGCCCGATCATTGGAAATGACGATCCTTCGGGGCAATCCGATCAACAATTTGCATTGCTATTTGTTTGGTGTGCATGGCAGGAAATACCCGGCATAGACTCCCCATCGTATCATTCTTGAAAGCTGGCTCGTGTTAGGCATCATTATTCTGGCTGTTGCCTACATCATCAGCCATTTCTATCGCTCGTTTCTGGCCGTGCTTTCGCCTCAGCTATCAGCCGAACTCAACCTCAGTCCCGCTCAGCTAAGTGATGCCCTGGGCGCTTGGTTTGCTGCTTTTGCCCTCAGTCAGTTCCTGGTCGGCGTGATGCTCGATAAATTTGGCCCGCGATGGACAACCGCTGGATTATTCGCCATCTGCGGCAGTGGTGGTGGAATGCTGTTTTCATTGGCCCATTCGCATTTTGAAGTTTTGCTCGGGATGGTCTTACTTGGGATTGGCTGTGCGCCAATATTGATGGCATCGCTCTATATTTTCAAACGCAGTTATGATGCTCGAAAGTTCGCCACACTGGCCTCAACTTTCATTGCAGTCGGCCTGTTGGGCAATATACTCGGCGCAAGTCCGCTGGCTTACGCCATGGAAACATTTGGATGGCGCGCAGTCATGATGGGCCTGTCCGGCATCACGCTCCTTCTTTCGGCTTTGATTATGGTTTGGGTCAAGGACCCGCAGGTCCTGTCAACCACGGGAAATTCCAAAGGCGGGTATCTTGAAATTTTGAAGATGAAGGAATTGTGGTTCATCCTGCCTCTGGTATTTGTCAATTATGGCGTGACTGGTGGGATCAGGGGCCTGTGGGCGGGTCCATATCTGGATCTTGTCCATGGGATGTCGGCGATCGACATCGGCAAGGTCATGCTTGCGATGGCGATTGCGATGACTGCCGGCAGTTTTGCCTATGGACCGGCAGACCGCATTTTCAACAGCCGCAAATGGGTCGTGCTCGGCGGCGGCCTCTGTTCGCTGACTAGTTTATTGTATTGGAACGTAAACCCCGACGCTTCACCAACTTCTGTCGCTCTGATTCTGGTCGTAATCGGTTTTTGCTCCCTGTTTTTCGGCCTGTTGATGGCTCATGCTACGGCCAATATTCCAGCTCACATGGCGGGCAGGGGAGTCACATTGGTCAACTTCTTCAACATGGGCGGAGTTGGTATCATGCAATGGATGTGTTCGGAAGTTTATCGACGGCAGGTCGACGATACGACTGTGCTCGACGGTTTTTCGGGGGTGCTGATTTTCTATTTTGTCGTCCTGGCCATTGCATTGGCGATTTACGCATTTTCGAAAGACAGCAAACCTGCTTCCTAGCTCGGTTCAGGCTTACTTTGGCAAATTTGTTCTCAAGCTTCCAACTTCAAAACCATTACGGTTTGTAACCGATGGATTGGCCATCGCCCGTAATTTTTCATGCAGAGGATCGCTGGCAGTCAGCAAATGTGCAACCACGGCTGCCATCATGGCCTCAGACGCCCGGGTGGTGCCGTCATCGCATTTCAACGCGATCCCCACACCCAATTCCTCAATGGTGCCGCAAAATACACCTTCGGCGCCGGTCTTTCCAAACAAGCGTCCCGGATCCAGTTTTATCAGTTGGCTGCAAAATCGATTGGTACCAGACATATAAAAAGGTGCCGACATGCATGCATTCAACAGACGTCTGCCAGCCTTCGCACGTTCAACGCCGAGGCCCTGGCCGGTCGCCATTTTTGCAAAACCATGAGCCATAGCGGTCAATGGTGTCGCATAGGTCGGAATTGAACAGCCGTCGCGCCCACGCAGATCTTCGGCATGGGCCACACCTGTTACATCTTCCAACGCACCCTTAACTGTTTTCATGACTTGATGGTCAGGGTTGATATAGCCTTTGGGGTCGATGCCCAGATGGGTGGCCGTGCAGATGAAGCCTGAATGCTTGCCCGAACAATTGTTACACAGTGCACCGGGCTCGGTTGTGCGGATTTTGGCCTGATGTATCAATACTTCTTCATGGCTGGACCAGTGTCCGCCGCATTCCAGATCATCTTCGGTTCGCCCGGCACTGGCTAACATCGATCGCGCCATTTCAATATGTGCATCTTCGCCCGAGTGGGACGAGCAGGCCAAAGCAAGCTCGGCGTCGCCGAATCCATAGGCATTGGCAGCGCCGCTTTCGATTAGCGGCAACGCCTGAACCGCCTTGATGGCTGAACGGGCGAAAACCGGGCGCGCTGTGTCTCCGATATTGAGTACTGAATTTCCGTCAGCATCCATCACACTGATGGCACCACGATGGCGTGACTCGACAACTGAACCACGTGTGACTTCGACGAGAACTGGGTTTGACATGATTTTGTTTCGTATCGTTAGGTCGGGAAGGGACCGAATATGCCCTGACGCAATTCGATTATTGATCAGATGCCAAGAAGTCAACGCCAGCAAACATGCTTCACGGAGCTTTGAAACTCTCTCGAACATAGTGTGCAAATGCATTGGCAGCGGCTCCGATGCCAGACGGTTGACACAGACAAACGTGATAGGAGGGCAGGGCTGGCAATCGGTGTTTGGAGCCCAATACTTCAAACTGGGGTGTCACCATGCTCGCGGGCATCGGAGCGACGGCCAGATCAGCCATCAGTGCCGCCTGCTGACCGAGAACAGTCTCGCTGGTATAGGCGATACGAAAGTCAATTCCGGCTGATATCAAACCGTCGGTTGCGGCTTCGCGCCAACAACAACCAGCATCTGACAATGCCAATGGCACGATAGGCAATTTGTGGGATTTGCCCCCCTTTATTCCAACCCACACCAGTTGCTCCACAAAAACCACTTCCCCGATGCCATCATTGATGCCTCCAGGCACGCTGGCTATCAATGTTACGTCCAACTTGCCCTCATCGAACCGATGCAACAGATTCTGGCTGGTTCCCAGAACAACTTCAACTTCCACCAGAGGATGGGTATCTGCAAAACGGCGCAGGATGGGTGGCACATATTGGGTGCCAAAATCGTCCGGGGCACCAAACCGGACCAGACCTTCAATAGCCGGCTCATGAAATCGCGCAACGGCGGCCTCATTCAGCCGGAGCATATCCTGGGCATAGCTCAATAAAGTTTCCCCATCAGCGGTCAGTCGAACCGTGCGACCTTCGCGAACGAACAGCTGGCGCCCTAGTTGTTCTTCCAGCTTTTTCATTTGCATGGAAATTGCAGACGGCGTGCGGTTGACCCTGCGGGCGGCCGCCGAAAAGCTGCCAAATTCAGATATCACAGCAAAGCTGCGCATCAGGTCGGTTTCCAGCAACAGATTGGACAAAGGCATCATGCATTCATCTTTCAATTTTTCTGATAGATACGATCAACACTATTCGTTGGACTGAAATAAGGTCAAGACCGATATTGGAGGGAAGAAAAAGGAGATCTCCCATGTCTGTTATCCAAACGAGTCTAAATCAACAAACTTCCACCCCGGCCTGGAAAAAACTTGGAATCGCCAAATGGACAAAGTTACGCAAATATCTTCAACATCGCCGACAATTGAAAATCGACCGCCTGGCGTTTCAGCACCTGCTGTTGCTCGACGATCATATGCTTCACGATATTGGGTATCAACGACAGGATATCGACGCTGCCAATGCGTTGCCATTGGGCGAAAATGCCGCCATTGCGGTCTATCAACACAAGCAGGCAATCCGGCGGCAGAACAAAAATTGATGGGTTCTTGATAGCCGCATCAGTTGTACTCAGTTTGGGCGTCGCCTATTCTGGAGACGGTCGTTGCTTGGGCAACAGAAGCGTCTAAATCATGAATCAAAAAGTCCAGGTTTTCCGCTCATATGTTGCCACCTACGATGATCCCATCAGGGTCGATGGGGGCGCGAAAATCAAACTGTCCGGCCGCAGCGACAACTGGTAGGGCCATACTTGGCTTTGGGCAACAGCCGAGGATGGGCGCGATGGTTGGGTCCCGGACAGTTTGGTGGCAAAGGATGATAGTGGTGGTTGCTTTGCAAAATTTGATTATTCGGCAAGTGAACTTAGCTGCGTTGCTGGAGAGATCTTAGCGAAAATCCAAAGTTCCCATGGCTGGACCTGGTGTCAAAACGGGCAGGGAGGAGCAGGCTGGGTGCCCGACATGAACCTCAAGCCGCTTTAGCCCAACCAAAAAGTTATATTTCTGCGGGCTTGTGAGTTTGTACCGGTGCAGTATTGCAGTTCATTTGGACAACTTTGTCTGAAGCTGAACACCGATCGTTAAGCGGGCCGGCCGTGCGCAATTGCTTCACCGCCTCGCGCAGAGACATTGAAATAAACCGGTAAGATCAAACCCCAGCAGTTTTACAGGCAGCCAACAGCTTGTAGTAAGCGTCAGAAAGTCGTCGAAATGCCTCTGGATCGCCGCCCATGTCCGGATGCACGGTAAGCGCCTTTCCACGAAAAGCAGACTTTACTACCTTTGAGGTGATGCCGGTGTTCGGATCAATGCCCAACAATCGAATTTCCAACGCCAATTTCGGAAATTTCTTGCTGACCGGCCGACGGGGCATTTTGGGCTTTGGCGCGACTTTTGACTCGACCTTTTTTGCCGCCACTGGCGCTTCTTGCGGCCGCCGCTACGTATCCTCTTTTCCGCATCTCACCCGCAGCTGTCGGCGCATTTTATCTGCATCAATGAACTGACCACGATGCAGAAAGATGAGACCAAGATCATTGCCCCGCCGCCAAACCACATTTGAGCTTGCACAAAGATCCTCGGTACGGCTGATCAGGAGGAACTCGTCTGGAATGTTGTCTGGATTGGTCACGCTGATGCGAGCCCCTGTATCGGTGATGTCCCCAAGCGTGCATTGTTTCGTCAGGCTGGCACCATCGATGCTTATCAGGCCCGGTTTTAAAAGTTGCACGCGTTGTTGCGCACGACCTGCAAACATCGCGTAGCTTTGTTCGATTTCTGATGATGACGTCGACAAGTCCCAATTCCTGTCTGCAGAGTTATCCGGAACAGCAATTTTGACAGCACAACTTTAACTGCCGATTGAGAGCGGGCAGGGGCCTGGCGAATTCTCGCAGGTTGGTTAGCAAGCCATGAAACAGAGGGACTGGTTGATCGCTAAACATTGTGATGCGTGCATCAATTTGTGAGAACATCCAAGGTTAAAGCTAATGGACCCGCCTAAGCGAAATACAGGCACCCCGGCTTTAGCATCCTCAACTTGTTAAGTGGCGCATTTGTTCCCGGATCTTGATATAGAGTACTAATGCTCCGCTTTGCTCTTTCCTTTCTGATGTCTTTTGTCATCCTGTTCTCGGCGTTTGTTTCAATGGCTTCAGCGCAAACAATCGTGCGATCCGACTTGGAGGATGTGTTTGCTCGAACCGGTCTTGGAGGTACATTCGTTGTGCTTACCCCAAGCCAAAATCGAATGATCTTGATCAATCCAGGACGTGCTAAAGAGCGGTTTATTCCAGCGTCGACCTTTAAGATCGCAAATAGCCTCATCGCTTTGAATACCGACGTGGTAGCGGATGAAAATGAAGTTATCCCGTATGGGGGAAAACGTCAGCCGATAAAGAGCTGGGAAAAAGACATGTCCATGCGAGATGCCATCAAAATATCGAATGTCCCAGTGTATCAGGAGATTGCCAGTCGGGTAGGCCGCGATCGCTATTTGGATTGGTTGGGCCGCCTCGGGTATGGCAACCAACAAGTGGGAGATGATGTGCAATCATTTTGGCTTCAAGGCCCCTTGAAAATCAGCGCTCTTGAACAAGTCGGATTCCTAGCTCAATTGATCTCAAAGGAGCTACCGGCGTCCCGAAGTTCGCAGTCAACGGTGATGGATATGCTGAAGCTAGAGCGTTCAGATGATGAAACACTGTTCGGCAAGACAGGTTGGACAAATGCACCGGATCCTGACATCGGATGGTTTGTGGGATGGATTACCAAGGGTGAAACGGTTCATGTTTTTGCTTTGAATATGGATATTAAGAACACTGCTGACGCAAAGCTGCGAAAATCCATTACAAAGCTGCTTCTTGGGAAACTTGAAATAATCTGACGAGAAGTGACCTCAAAACATATGGCCGGTTTGTCCGGTTCGTTTCGACGTATTCACACTTCTTGAAATCTCACGTTCTGCCTGCATGGCTGCAATCATCTTCAACGCGGGAACAAGACATTTGTTCTCTATTTCTTCAGCTTGGTTCATCGATTGTAGCTCATCGAAGTTTCCATGGGGTAGGGTGATGCCATCATATCAGGCCTCCAACCGGCCAACGGGGTAATCGATGACCGTCACACGCTTGCAAGCCAAGCTGACTGGATATGTCGCTACATTCAATTGTCGCATAAGATATATTATGGAACATTTTTGATGCTATATAGTAGCACAACATGATGACCAGACTATAGAAATAGCTCCCAAACAAGTTTAAACACCCGGCCTAACCATCTGGTGATACGACTGTAATCTGCATTCCATCATACGCCGGCTCGATGAGGTCTGGCGTTTCTGCCATCACCGTTTCAAAATCCAGCGGCGTGTGCATGTGGGTCAGTATCGCACGGGACGGCTGTAACTTTTCGATCCACTGCACCGCCTCCTCGAGACTGAAATGGCTGCGATGGGGCCGGTATTGAAGTGCGTCGATGATCAGCACGTCGAGACCCTGAAGATGAGGCAAAGCTCGTTCATCAAATCCGCTGACGTCGCTGGAATACGCCAGTCCACCAACTCGAAATCCTAGCGATCCAATATCGCCGTGCTGCTGTTCATAGGGCAGTATTTCAATGTCACCACCGGCGCCACTGACGCTAAATTTTTGCCCCGCGATGATGCGATTTTCAACCAGGATTGGCGGATAGCTCGATCCCTCAGGCGTCTTGAAACAATAGCCGAACGCTGCGTGAAGCCGCTGCGACGTAGGTTCATCGGCCCAGATATCGACAACCTTGCGCCGGTTGATCAAAAACGACCGAAGATCGTCAATTCCATGGATGTGATCTGCATGGGCATGGGTGTAAATTACACCGTCAGCAGCTTCGATTTTTGCCGCCAACATTTGCTGGCGAAAATCTGGTCCGGTGTCGACAACCACCACGGTTTTACCGTTTGGCCCGTATTTCTCGATCAACAGACTGGCACGCAGCCTGCGATTTTTCGGATTTGACGGATCACAATTTCCCCAGTCTTCACCAATACGTGGCACGCCCGGCGAAGAGCCACAGCCCAAAATCGTAAACTGTATGGTCCCGGCGGACGGCGACGCGGCGCTCATGCAGCATCCAGTTTCGCAGGTTTTGGAATATTCGAGAACAGTTTGAAGAAGTTGCTCGTCGTTTGACGACGAATATCCGCTTCATCCATTCCCCAGACCTCTGCCAGCACCCTTGCGGTATCGGCGACAAAAGCCGGTTCATTGCGCTTTCCGCGGTTGGGTACCGGAGCCAGATAAGGAGCGTCGGTTTCAACAAGGACCCGGTCGCGCGGCATATCGCGGGCGATATCGCGAATATCCTGACTGTTCTTGAAGGTCAAAATACCCGAAAACGACACCGTAAAGCCCAGTTCAATACCGCATTCGGCCAATGCACGAGTAGACGAGAAACAATGCAGGATCGCAGGAAACGCCCCTTCCCGCATTTCCTCCTTGAGGATTGCCATCATGTCATCATCGGCACTACGGGCGTGAATAACCAGCGGCAGACCCGTTTCACGGGCAGCCGCAATGTGATTGCGAAAACCTTTAGCCTGTGCGTCTCGGGGAGACTTGTCATAGTGGTAGTCCAGACCAGCTTCACCAATGGCGACCACTTTGGGGTGTTGGCTTAACTCAATAAGTTGCTCGGGCGTTACGTCCAATTCCTCGTCAGCATTGTGTGGGTGCGTGCCAACCGAGCAAAATATGCCTTCAAAGCGCTCAGCGATCGCCAAGACCTGCTTAAATTTACGCACCCTTGTGCAGATCGTGACCATACGCTCAACGCCCACGTCGCGGGCGCGCTGCACGACATCATCGAGTTCCTCGGCAAAATCGGGAAAATCGAGATGGCAGTGACTGTCGACAAGCATGGTCATGTCGCAGATGCCACATAGCGTGGGAAAACACCTTCCGGCTTTTCTATGACCGTGGCAGGATCAAGACGGTTGTTGGCGCCGAGCTCGGTAAACTGTCTGTGGTCTTCACCAATCTTCAACTGGTCCAGCAACTTGCCTGCACTTTCAGGAATAAATGCCTGGCACAAAATCGCCACCTGACGGACAATTTCTGCAGTCACGTAAAGCACCGATTGCATGCGGGCAGGGTCAGTTTTTTTAAGTCCCCACGGCGCCTGCTCATCAAAATATTTGTTGGCTTCATCCAGCACATGCCAGATGGCATCCAGAGCCTCATTTGGAGTGGTCGCATCAATCGCCGGCCGGCATTTTTCCAACATGGCGTCGGCCAGGGAGAGCAGGGCCTCATCGTCGGCTGTCAATTCCCCTGCCCCACCAACAGCACCATCGAGATTCTTGAAGATCATCGACAAAGACCGTTGCGCCAGATTGCCTAAATTATTCGCCAGATCTGCGTTGGTGTGATTGACGATATCACTGTGACTGCAATTGCCATCGGAACCAAAGCGCACCATGCGTTGGCAAAAGTAGCGCAACTGATCGACAC
This sequence comes from Hyphomicrobiales bacterium, assembly GCA_011087605.1. GTDB lineage: Bacteria > Pseudomonadota > Alphaproteobacteria > Rhizobiales > Rhizobiaceae > Pseudahrensia. The sequence continues at coordinate 12,140 of JAALLE010000026.1, read as the reverse complement.
CATATTCTTCGGCCATGCCAAATGGGCTTTCGACATTGCCCACAGACTTCGACATCTTCTCCCCATTGTTCAGCAGAAAGCCGTGGCTGAAGACCTTTTTGGGGACCGCAATTCCAGCAGACATAAGGAAGGCGGGCCAATAGATCGCGTGAAATCGGGTAATATCCTTGCCAATAACATGCAGGTCGGCAGGCCAAAACTTCCACAACTCGCTCTCGCTGTCAGGATAGCCGGCACCGGTAATATAATTGGTCAGCGCGTCCACCCAAACATACATGACGTGTTTATCGTCGCCAGGGACTTTCACCCCCCAATCGAACGTCGTGCGGGAGATCGACAGGTCGTTCAGCCCACCTTTGACAAAATTGATGACTTCATTGCGCCGGGATTTTGGCAGGATGTAGTCAGGAACCGTTTCATACAGGTCCAGCAATTTATCCTGATACGCCGACAGGCGGAAGAAATAACTTTCCTCATCAACCCATTCGACAGGCGATCCTTGCGGACCAACTCGGACGTTGTCGTCATTGACCGTTGTCTCTGCTTCTTCGTAATAGGCTTCATCACGTACCGAATACCAACCGGAATACACATCTTTGTAGATGTCGCCATTTGCGTCCATGGCTTTCCAGATAGCCTGGCTGGAAACATGGTGATCATCGTCTGATGTACGAATGAAACGGTCATATGAAACATTCAACATGTCGGTCATGCGTTGAAATTCATCAGAATTCCGATCCGCCAGTTCCCGCGCGGTAATGCCCAGATCACGTGCGGTCTGCCACATTTTTTGGCCGTGAACATCCGTCCCTATCTGAAATCGGGTTTCATAGCCATCGAGCCGCTTAAAACGGGCGATCGCATCAGCACAGATAAATTCGTAGGCATGCCCGATATGTGGCGCACCATTCGGGTAGGAAATCGCCGTGGTGATGTAATAGGTCTTGCTCATGGTCGGGACATTTCCGGAAATAATTATGCAAAGCTGCAGTCGGCGGCGGTTTCAGGCTCGACGATTACGTTCAAACAGATCGCCAAACAAGGATAATATGACCTGTTTTTTGTCAAGATTGAAAGCATCTGCAAGCTTGCTGGAACGGATTGCCTTGTCCCACACGTCTGCCCAGCCTGCAAGCTCAGAGGGCCTGCTTTGTTGATTTTTGCGTACTTGATCGCCAATCCATCCTGTCACCAGATCTTCAAACAAATGAAACGCATCCTCCTGGCCACGTCGGGACAGGTTTTCTGCAATTTTGTGAGCGGCACTCCAGTCGTTGCCGTCACCAGTGGCGCTGCGGGACATCAGCGTTTCAAAAATGCCATAATCCTTCATCATCGAAGATTCCAGCAATTGTATTGTGCGGCGCACTGACCCCTGCGACAGTTGGATCGCCTTTTGTCGGTCAGCATCGGAGGCTTGAATTTTGAACCGACCAAGGATCTCGGCAATATGGTGATCTGCCAGCGGTTGCAGCGGCAATTGTTGGCATCTGGATTTAATCGTAGCGAGAGGCCGCCCGGTGGCGTGGGAAAGGACAAAAAACAGCGACTTTCTTGGTGGTTCTTCAAGTATCTTCAACAGGGCATTTGCAGCACTTGCATTCATATCATCGATGGAATCGACAATTGTGACCCGCCATCCCCCTGCCCCGGCAGTCATCCCATAAAAGCTCTGCGTACGTCTGATTTCCTCAACCGATAACTGCGACTTGAAGCGTTTGCCTTTTTGGTCCCACGGGCGTGTCAAATGCAGCAATTGTGGATGAGCTCCCTGTGCCACCTGACGGTGCGCTTCTGGTGTTATGGTGTCGGGATCAAAACTCCTTGCAATGTTATCTCGCTGCGGATTTGAAAACAGGAATTTGGCAAACATCACCGCCAACGAAGCTTTGCCAATACCTCGCGGTCCGCTCAGCAACCATGCGTGATGCATTCTGCCGGAACGATAACCGTCAAACAATTGGCTCAGCGCCTCGTCACGCCCCAGGAGAAACTCGCATTGTGACGGATCAGGTATCGCTTCAATCCTGTCGGCAATTGGTCGTTCTTCAATATCGATCATGACACATCTGCAATTTCCAAATGGGACAGAAATGCATCTATTGTCGCATCGACCATCGCGTTCACCTCTTCAAGCGATTTGCTGGCATCGATAACAACGCAACGATCGGGTTCGCTTCTGGCAATATCCAGAAAGCCGCGACGACGCTTTCTTTGCATTGCCAGATCTTCGCTTTCAAAGCGGTCCGGGCCGTCTTCGGCCCAGACATCTGCTGCCCGTTTCAGTCCCAATTCCGGCGCCAGGTCAAAGATCAGCGTCAGGTCCGGCCGGGCGCCCTCCGTGACTGCCTTTTCCATCGACAGGATAAAATCCAGGTCAACGCCACCCGACACGCCTTGATAGACCCGGCTGGAATCCATAAATCGGTCGCACAGGACGATTATGCCCTTTTCCAGCGCTGGTTTTATGATGTTTTCAACATTGTCGCTTCTGGCGGCAGCAAAAAGTACAGCTTCCATATCGGTGCCAAATGCTTTTGCCGCACCAGACAGCACCACATGACGCACCGCTTCCGCACCCGGTGACCCACCCGGTTCCCGGGTGACCAGCACCTTATGCCCAAGTTTCTCAAGGCGTTTGGCAAGTCGTTTGATCTGCGTGGACTTGCCAGCTCCTTCGCCACCCTCAAAAGTGATAAAATGCCCGCGCAATGTTTCTCAATCCGTCAGTTTGAACGATCTTGATCTACCCCAACATCGCGTTGATTGCGAGCAATGAAGTAAAAACACCCTATTATTCGAAACGGAATACACTCAAAATCAACTCCTGAGCAGCATCCATAGCCCGTTGAGAGATGGTCCCTTCGCCAACATCTTCAGCCGCAAAAAGCGGCGTCTCCTGACTGACCTTTCCATCGATCTTGACCTGCAGCTTAGCCAGTTTTGTACCTGCCTCCACCGGGGCCATTATCGGACCGGTGAATACGATGTCCGCCTTCAGGCGATCCTGAAACCCAATCGGGACAAAGATGCGGAGCGGGCCCTGTGCCTTTAATTCAACACCAGACTTTTCACCGCCATAAAGCGAGGCTTCCCCAACCACCTCCCCTTCAGCGAACAAATCAATGGGCTTGAAGGCGCGAAACGACCAGCGCATCATCTTTACCGCTTCTCCCGAACGGTCCCGCTTCGATTCCATACCATTGAGCACCATTATGATGCGGCGCCCGTTTTGCTCTGCCGATCCCACCATGCCGTAGCCAGATGCCTCGGTGTAACCGGTCTTCAACCCATCGGCGCCCGCCACCTTGCCGAGAATCGGATTGCGATTGCGCTGATTGACCTTATTCCATTTAAAAGCCGGTTCGGCGTAAATTTTATACAGTTCCGGATAGGTCTTGATGATGTGACGTGCCAGATAGGCCAGATCACGTGCTGTTACCCTCTGGTCGGGATCGGGCAGGCCCGTCGAATTTGTGAATGTGGAATTCTCCAATCCGATTTTACGGGCGCGAATGTTCATCAATCCGGCGAAGGCTTCTTCCGAACCGGCCATGCCTTCTGCGATGGCCATTGCCGCGTCGTTTCCTGACTGAACAATCACGCCACGTATCAGGTCCTCAAGACGGATGTCTGAATTCAGCGCAGCAAACATTGTAGAGCCACCCGAATTTGCACCACCACGACGCCATACGTCCCGAGAAATGCTAAATAGAGTTTCAAAATTCAATTCGCCTGTGTGAAGCGCATTGAATACCACCTCCATTGTCATCATCTTTGCCATTGATGCAGGGGGCATCGGTTGATCGGCGCTCTTCTGGAAAAGCACCGAACCGCTGTCGAAATCCATCAACAACGCCTGTTTGGCTTTGGTTTGAAAACTTTGCGCAAACGCCGGCGCAGCGAAGCAAAAAATCGCCACTGCGCATAGCCAGTTCACCATGCGCCAGTTCAACATTCGATTGTGTGCTCGTACACAAGACATCCTACTTACCTCAATGTGTCGCAGTTCTAGCGGCTGCCCCCATATTTGTTGGAATCTTATGTGGCATTTGTTGGGAGTTCAACAGTTGAAGCCCATTCGGTCACCAACCATGCCCAGATACACATCCGACAGCCCATTGTTGAACAGGCGAAATACTACTTTTTGGACAAGCGCAGGCCCAACGTGGAGTTATCATCTTTTTCGATACCTATGGCTCCCAAAGCCGCCGAAAACGGGTCTTGTTGGCGAAGCTTTTTGGATATGCTTCCCGTGGTCAGATCACCCAACCGGATGATTGAAGGGCGACGACGATTGCGTAGAATTCGCGAGGCAATATCGGTGTCCAATATCGTACCAGCCGGTTCGGTTCTGTAGCTTGATGCCAGCATTTTGTGATCACGCCCATGCAAAGGCGCCTGCTTTATGTATTCAACGCGCACACGGGCCACGCCAAGGTGCTGATAGTTGAGCATTTCCGATGCCTTGGCAGACAGATCGATAATCCTTCCGTCATGATAAGGACCGCGGTCATTAACCCGCACGATCAGCGAACGCCCATTTGCCAGATTTGTTACACGGGCATAACTCGGCAACGGAAACGTTGGATGCGCTGCTGTCAGCGCATATTGATCATAGATTTCACCATTCGCGGTCAGCCGACCATGGAAATTTGGCCCATACCATGATGCCTGACCCGTGCGACTGTAATCAAAGTCTTCACGCGGGGTATACCACTTACCCTTGATCTTGTACGGACGGCCAATCTGGCGACGGCCTCCACCCTTGCGCACTTTGCGTGACGTGGTGACCCTTGGACTGGCAGCAACCCCGTACGCGTCTTCAGAAAATTTGACTTTTTTGTTGATATGCGAACCATCGGAACCGAATAGTCCGATACCACCGCAACCTGCAACTCCACCCCCGAGCAACACCAATGACAAAAGATTGGTTTTGAGGCCCATGAGCACTCACCCTCAACGCAATACAACAACAACCCGTGTCTAGAATAATCTGATTACAATCACGTTAATCCGGCATTTTGTTCAGCTGATCCGCGTTGTCACCGGAGCAATATTTGGCCCGGAATGTGGCTCAGGAGCGCCTCGAATATCGACCGCAAATCTGATAATCAGCTCTCACATGCGAAATTTCGCAGTCATCTGATAACCATTCATTTTCAATGCCTAAGAGATAGTGCTTTTGTCATGAGCAAGCACCCCTGCCACATCATGACAACTGAGGGAGACAAGCTCTTCCGAAGTAACAATTGCAACCAGGATCAAGGCGCCCTTTGATCCTGGTTGTTTTATTTTGAACCAATGGCAACCGGCATAGGAATGGTCGATTTGACCAAGGTTCGAATAACAATTCTCATTTGCCGAAACTGGACAGGTTGAGTTCGAGCAATTCTCCCATCCACATCGCGTGTTGGGTGTGATCAGCGAGCACGTCTTCGCTTTGGCCATGAATAAACACCGTCAGATCGCCTCGATTAACAGACAACCACGGTATCACTTCTCCGAACTGTTCACCTAAAATCAGCAGTTGGCAGCTCCAGCGTGGATGCGGCCCGACTGGCTTTTCATGCATTCTTCCCATTGTGATGCCGAATTTGGAGCTTGCCGCCTCACACAAATTGCGCGCCGCATCGATGTTCGATTCATCGAAATAGACATGGGCATGAAATTCAGCAAATTCGGACACGGCAATTACTCCCCTAAAAACACCGACTACTTAAGACCCCAAACCGGTTAGCGATCAAGCATTCATCCGTCGAACTGCGCTTTTGTCTCGTGAATCAATATCCGTGATTTCAAATCGCAAGTGGTTCCACCAAACTGGCACCGCTGGCCCTGCTTGAATTTACCTCACGGCCAACTGGGTAGCTGACCAACTCCCCTCCTCTGTTAAATTCAAGCAATTGTCGGGCGCTGGCCACCGACGTATCCGCCGACAGCCAGTCTGACCAACTGGATTGGCCCAACACGATGGGCATTCTATGATGCAGATGCTCAATCGCGGGGTGAGCTGCAGCTGTCAAAATTGTGCATGAAGTAATATCGAGATTGCTGTTATGTGCCCAAAGCCCAGCAAACAAAAACGGTTGCTTGTCCGGCAGATGTATAAGATGCGGATCTTTGCCACCGTCTGCAGCTTTGGTCCATTCGAAATAACCAGATGCGGGTATCAAACATCTTTTGCTTTTGAACGACTCACGAAATGATGATTTTTCATGAGCAGTTTCAGAATGCGCGTTAAACAGCGGATATTTTGGTATTTCCTTCGCCCAGAATGGCACCAACCACCATCTTCCGTCCTGGACGGAAATTTCATCGTCTCGTTGGCTCAAAAACCCCACTTGTTGGGTCGGTGCGATATTGAATCGCGGCGGATCATTGCGGCCAGCTGCACTGGTCGGAATAAGATCGATGGCATCGTGAATTTCAGCCCAACTGTATTCTAGAGTAAAGCGCCCACACATCCCATCAGCTTGGCGCGTCTGGTTTGAAAATGGAAGAGCGGCTGATCACCTAAAATCACGTAGGAACCTTCGAGAAAATCACGCAACAATTCAGCATCATCCGCGGATGAGGGTGTGGGTGTGGGTGTGGGTGTGATGCTGTGGATCGTTACAAAATGACGGCAAGACCAATCTTCAGGTACCTTTCTTACAAGGCTGCTCTATTTCAATTGCTTCAATTCAAATCGCTGCGCTGCAACAATTGCAACATTTCCCGATCAATTCTGAAATCTGGCTGAAACAGCCCCCTGTCATATTTGCTCCATCGACTGATAACACATGGAGCGAATATCGTGACTTACTTGACCTTTACATCAGTCCCGCATTCGCGGGTTTCATTTTTGCAGATCATGGCAAATTTCTTCGAAAAGCGGAGAGAAAATGCTGCGCGGAAACAGACCGTCTACGCCTTAAACAGCCTGGGCAATCATGCGTTAAAAGATCTGGCCATTGATCGGTCGGAAATCTTTTCTGCCGCTTATGTCTCTCCCAGCGACCGCAGACGGGGCTTCATGCAATGACCCGGTTCGCGATCGACAGCAGAGCTGCTCAACTTTCCTCCAGTAAAGTTGAGCAGCCTGTCCCACACCCTTCAGATATGCCCCCCTTAGGAGCCGATTATCCCTCAATCAGGCAGATGACCCAAAATGATTCTGGTCTGCTTGAGGATTTCTTCAACAATATGACGCGGCAATCCCGGTTCTCGCGGTTCATGACACCTTTTTCGGAGGTCCCGCCCTCCCTGGTTCGTATCCTCTCATCGGTTCAACCCCCATTCCACACTGCCTTTGCCGCGACAATTGGCACAGGCAATGAGGCAAAGATGATTGGCGAAGCCAGATACATCGCAACCGATGCCAGCGCCTCCACAGCGGAATTCGCCATCGCTGTTGCTGATCAATGGCAGGGAATGGGATTGGCACGCAAACTGTTGCAACAAATAGAGGATGTCGCGTTGGAAAACGGCATTGGGACGCTGGTCGGCATCACCATGAGGTCCAACATCGCGATGATAGAACTTGCCCGCCGGGCGGGGTATAGCTTGAAACCTGATCCAAGCGAGGCGCGGGCGGTCAAATTGGTCAAACAATTAGCGGTTACACATCTGATTCACTGAGTACGATGCTGTTCAAACGGAAATTCGACGACTAATCTTCATATCTTTTAATGATGAGTCTTCGCCAATGTCCGCAAACATGCCTGAAATGACCCCGCCTGACCTCAACAACGGTTCACTTCGGGAACCAATTTCTACTGAGCTGCTCGGAACCGCAGTACTCGACAAATCGGGTGAATTTGAAGCCGGCAGTTATCAAAGCTTCACATTGACCTACACAGCCGGTCGGTTTGGTATTGACGACAGCGGCAGCCTTCGTATCGCCTTTCGGTTTGCCACCGACCAGTCTAACCCACAGTTTGTTGACCCGACTGCAGCCAATTTCACCGAAGTAGAAGCGTCAAACAACGCAATATTGGAAGCGCGATTTGACCCCAAGGGTAACATCCGTCCGTGGGACCGCACCTTGCAGATCAAGGTTGTCAAAGGTTTCATGAAAGAGGGTGATACAATCACAGTCCGGTTTGGTGTGACCAATCAGGGTTCGCCGGGCATGCGTTTGCAGACCTTTTGTGAAAAACGATTTGAGTTTCGTGTTTTGGTCGATCCGATTGCGACATACAATTTTCAACCTCTGGCAGACCAACCAGCCATCCAGATTGCTCCCGGCCCACCGCACAATTGGGTTGCAGTTGTGCCAACAACATGTCGGGCAGGAAAGCCTTTCACGCTGAAGATAAAATCTGAGGATATTTGGGGCAATCCCTCAAACAAGGCGCAGCTGCGACTAATCCCAAAAACAAACGCCACGATAGAGAACCTGCCCGACCACATAGATATTACAAGCGGCGAATTTACACGCGAAATCACCGGTCTCATTGCATCAGAAGCCGGGGCGTTTGACATTGAACTTTATTCGGGTGACGACGTTCTGCTCGCCCGCAGCAATCCTGGCCTCGCCGCCAACGACCCAGAATTGCTTAGCTTTTGGGGCGATCTTCATGGCCAGTCTGACGAAACGCTGGGCACAAACAGTGCAGCTGATTATTTTGCCTTTGGCCGGGATCTCGCCTTTCTTGATACCTGCGCCCATCAGGGCAACGATTTTCAAATGACCCAAACATTTTGGCAGGATCTGAACAAGGTCACGGCCCATTTCAATAAGGCCGGACGGTTTGTCACCCTGCCCGGCTATGAATGGTCGGGGAATACCGCGCTTGGTGGTGACAGAAACGTATATTTTCCGGTCGAAGGGCGGGTGATGCGAAGATCATCCCACGCCCTGATTGAAGACAGGGGTGACATTGATACCGACTGCCACACAGCCGGTGAATTGTTTGAATCGTTTGCCAAACATCAAGAATGGGATGTCATCTGTTTTGCCCATTGCGGTGGACGCTACGCCGATATCTCCATGGCCCATGACGGCAGATTTGAAAAATCCGTCGAGGTTCATTCAGCTTGGGGCACATTTGAATGGCTGGTGCAGGACGCATTCAAGAATGGTTATCGTGTAGGCATTATTGGCAATTCAGATGGCCATAAGGGTCGCCCCGGAGCAAGTTATCCCGGCGCTGGTTGGTTCGGCGCCGTCGGTGGACTGACATGTTTCTTAATGCCTGAATTAAGTCGGGAAGCGTTGATCGAGTGCATCAACAAACGTCACCATTATGCAACTTCAGGCGGTCCAAGCGGTCGTATGTACATAGACCTCTCCTTGTCCTTCAATCAGCCTGCGAGCCTGTATAATGATGATCCTGCTCTGAATAGTGATAGTCCGGCCACACCATGTTCAACGGCAATGATGGGAGACATAATTCATCTGCCCGAAGGTGATGCGCAGCTTAATGTGAGCGTAACGGCTGCTTCACCGGTGCGTCGAGTTGATGTCTATAACGGTTTGGATCACCTCGAGTGCCACCGCCCCTATTCCAGCGATGAGCTTGGCAATAGGGTCGCTGTCATTTGGCATGGTGCCGAATATCGGGGGCGTTTCAGAGCTGTTCCATGGGATGGCACCGCAAAGTTTGACAGGGCGAAAGTCACGGAAGCTCAAGCTATCAATTTCTTTAACCGGGACAAAGTGCTCGATGCCGGCGATGCTTCTTGCGTGAGCTGGCAGTCTGTCACCACGGGCAACAGCGCCGGCTTCATCGCAACACTTGAAGACAGCAGACAGGGCAGTATCGAAATCAGCACGGGGCTGATTAATCAAACTCTGTCGCTTGATGATATCGGCTATGAAGACACGCTACTGGATGCTTCCAGCACATTGCCACGCGGCATCAGCCTGTTCCGCCTGCCCGACCAGAACCCACACACATCCGTTGCGCTCGAACGCACCTTATCGCCCATAAAAGGGCGCGATAATCCTTTTTACATTCGAGTGACGCTGGAAGACGGCACTCAAGCCTGGACCAGTCCGGTTTATGTTATGCGTTCTCTTGAATAGTCCGGGCGACGGTCTTTTCGTCTATTGGAAAAAGCGCTGTGCGGTTGATTTCGACAGACAGTTTGGCAGCAAACCTGCTGCCTTGGTCACATAATCTGGTCGATTGGTTTTAACAAACTTGCTGCACGCTTAATTTGCTCGCGGAACCATCTGTGTCTTGCAAACCGGTCATCTCTCACGTGCCATATCAGGTATATAACAATTGGTTCCATTTCGAATGGCAATTCTTTCACAACCAGGTCCTGCCAATTGACCAATTCGTTGGCCACACGGGCCGTAGACGTGAGCAATAATTGTGTCTGGTTCAAAGAATAGTGGGCCGCGACAAAGTTGGGCGATTTTCTATCAATCCTGCGTTTCAGACCAAGTGTTCGAAGCGCGTTTTCGTTGATCGTAATTTGATCAGTAAAGGTGCTGATGATCGAATGACCGTAAGCCAAATAGGATTCCAGGGTCAGTTCCTTATCAGCGAGTGGGTGATTTTTACCCATTACGCAGACGTAGCGGTCGTGAATAAGAGGCTCAATTATACACTTGTTACTGGAATCTTTGGGCTTAACGCCAATGCTCACATCGGCAGTATGTTTTTCGACTTCGTGAGTCGAATACATTTGGCGTTGAACCAATTCCAGCCCGACACTTGGCGCCGTTTCTTTCAACAACCGAACAAGTGTGGGCACCAGGACAATTTCTCCATAATCCAATGAAGCAATCTTGAACATCCCGGTTTCTTCAGACGGTTCGAATACCGGGGTCGCCAGCGTGCCCCGGATGATGTCCAATGGTTCCAGGAGTTGAGATTGAAGCCACTCCGCTCTTACCGTTCTTACATATCCGCCGGCGTTTCGGACCAAAAGTGGGTCACGGAACGTGTCTCGCAGTCGAGCAAATGTGCGACTCATCGTGGGTTGGGAGATATTCAGGCGATCAGCCGCTTTGGTGAGATCGCACTCCTCCAGTAAAACTTCCAACGACGACAAAAGGTTCAGGTCAACTGATCGTAAATTCACATCTTGCATAAAATTTATACAATAGATGCATTGGACGCATGTCAAACAAGTTGGTATTTAAGATTCGGGAGTGGCGGTAATTTGATTGCCGCCTCACTGAGGAGAATGCTTATACGGGGCAAAGCGTTCTCCTCAGTGCCATCAACAATTTCAACAATGAAATTCGCCAGTCGGAGAAATTGATGAAAGCCTCGCCTGGCCGCACGGGGCGTGACAACCAGACGAGGCAAACCCCTAGACGACGCCGATGATAAGCATGGCATTCGCGCCAAGGTAATCGCAGCAAAGGAAGACACCCTTCGCGGCGAATAATTCAATTACTAGAAAATTTTAAGAAAGTATAGATTCTAGTTCGGGCTCAAATCCTGAAGTTGAAAAGCTTCGTGCTAGAATTTGCCGCGGTTGTTTAAGATAAAGTAGAATTTGAGTGCATCGGTATCAATTCTGAATTATCCCAACCCTGATCTCCCCAACCGAAAATACGGTGGGAATATTCGCTCACATTTGGTGTCGATCACATGAGTCACATTACTTGCGCGACTGATCAGGATATCGACAGGTGAGCATGCAATGCCATCGCCGAAGCCTGGTCAAGCACTCATACCAAACTCCAAAATTTGCCCGCTTGAGCAATCAAAGTGTGCACAAAAGTAGGCATTACCACACAGTGTGGAGCAAATATTCAATAGTAACAAATGTTTGAAAATAATGTGTGGCGGTGCTGTCAGACTAAACAAAAAAATCTCTGATAGATTTCCTGAGGAACTTCAACGCTGCCTTACGATCATGGCATTTGGTGTCATAGGGTTCAAGGACTTCATCTTCGTGATCTACAGCTCGCCCTAGTTAGTGACTTTCACCATTGCTCCAAACGAACACCTCGTCTAGGTGCCATTGCCAGTTTAAATAAGCTCGGAACCGGTGGGCACGCCTTTTGCGGAATTCAGCAGCAAAGATAGGACCAAACCTATTCCACCAACAGCGGATCGTTTCGTGACCAATGTCGATGCCGAGTTCATGCAGCAGATATTCAACGTTGCGGCGCGAAAGAGGAAGTCTAACATTGTAACTACTCAGCTACCCTATTTCTGCTGCCATTAGGTGCGACAATTTGA
>JAALLE010000124.1 GCA_011087605.1 Hyphomicrobiales bacterium | reverse complement strand
ATCAAATTGTCGCACCTAATGGCAGCAGAAATAGGGTAGCTGAGTAGTTACAATATCTCACCTATTTCGCCACTGGTTTTGCCACAGGCACACCAGACAAGACATCGGCGTTCGCTGGCGCTAAGTGGCGTCAAACCTTCATTTTTTTCTAATACCGCAACCGCTAGTTCACGCTCGTACAGTTCCAGCGTGTCCAATACCAAATCGGGATAGCGGATTTTTGGTTTCTGACGTTTCTTGAAATAAACAACAACGCCTCGTCGCTTCCCCGGGGTTTGGGCACAGACGCAGTAGCCGCCCACAATATCCTGTTCGTCAAGCAACTGATCAAACGCCTCATCGGCAATTGTTCTTCCCAAACGGGTTTCGGTAATGGTGTCGATCCCGACAAGCCAGCGAAACGGCAGACTGGTCACGGACAACATTCGGAATATGGACACATTGTTGAGGCCCTCCAACGTCATGATACGATCAATCAAGTCGTCCGTCAGGCCGGTGAAGCTCACCTTTGGATAGATGCTGTCACTAATCTGATGTTCGATATCAAATACCGCATAGTCATCCAGTAAATGAGTAGAGGTCAGAAGTTGAAGATTTTCAGCATCGGTATTCAAAGTCGGATAATCCCTCATTTCGGACCATCAGCCTGGCCAGCACAGCTACCCATTTCGACGTTGCCAACAGAATGAAACCTTCAACCTGTGGCCAACGCGGCAGAACCCGACTGACCTGCTGATGGCACGGCTTGCCTCATGTCGGCCATTGCACGCTCAGCCAATGTGCAGACAAAATCGTCACGGTCGCTGGCAGTAATAATTTCATTAAGAAGAAATTCCATTCGGTACGCATAATCGACGGTACTGGACAAATCGGCGTTCAAAATCTGAGAAAACACTTCCGACACTTCCCGGTCAGCCTCGACAACCAGATTGCCCACGTCCGAGTCGGACTGTTCAAGCGCAGTTTCCAATTTTTGACGTGCCAGTTCAAAGCGAGCAATTAGCTCGCCGATGCTCTGTGTCATCTGATCCTCCCGAGGTCGTCTTTACTTGAGCCCTTCCTCGGTCGACAGCACTAAAAGGAAAACACGGTCAGATCAAGTCGTGGTCACCGATCTGCATGTGGGAAAACTCCCCATACGCCAATGCCTTGGCTATGGTTTGAGCAAAATTGTTTGCCTTCATCCGTTCCTGTGCCGACTTTATAACCAGGCCTAAAGCAACTTCGCCAAGGCCCAGCGTAGCGGCGATTTCAGCACTGGAAAGCCCCTGTATGGCAAACAATAACGCGCTGGCTTGCAGTGTCGAAAGGCGCTTAGGCTCAAACAGATTCGAAACTTCCGGAAACCTGCTGATCATAGCGGTTGCGATCTGACACACGGCGACAATTAATTGCTCTCGACTGCCTGCACCCTCACTGGTATCCATGATTCCAATCGAGAAAATAGCTATCCCGCCGCCAATTACCACCGGGACCGCAAACACTGAGACGTAGGGAAGCTTCTGTACTTCCGTCAAAAATCGCTGACTCAGAAAATCAGAATGTCTTGATTTGGAGATTTGTTTCCAGTCGAAAGGCTGCAACAATCGTTGCGCTTCCTTCTTTGGCGGGCATCCACCAACCTGCTGCATTTTCGGTGCCAGATCGACTATTGATTGCGGCAAATCTCTAAACGGTCTTATCGCAGGCGCCGAATCATCATCGCTGCAAAAGATCACCGAGACCAAATTGTGACCCAAACGCTTGATGTACTTTTGTGCGATGACGCAGGCATCGTTCAAGTTCGAACTTTCACTAAGGCGCTGTAAAGTATTTCTAATTTCTTGGTGTGAGGTATACTCAGCACCGGTATTCTGAACCAGTCTTAACATGATATCGCCCTCTACGAATCATTCATGAAAAATAAATGTACCCAATATTGGTCCAGAATCAAGTCAGTTATCATGCCAGATTAACCCAAAGGGGTATCGGTGACGCACGTCACCATAAAACTTCCAACTCATCCGGGCTGACAACAATGAAAATCAAACGACGTCAGTCCAGCACCTTTTCAAGAGCGATGGCCAATTTTTCGACAATTTCTCCGACCTGATTTTCGCCCATGATATAGGGCGGGGCCAGCAATATATGATCTCCATGCTTGCCGTCGATGGTTCCGCCCATCGGATAACAGGCTAAACCGGCATCAAAAGCAGCGGCCTTAAATTTTTGGTTCAATCTAAGCTCAGGATCAAACGGTTCTTTCGAATCTCGATCCGCCACCAGTTCCATTGCCAAAAACAGACCCCGCCCCCTGATGTCACCAATATGAGCATGTTGCCCAAATGTGTCGTTCAGCGCCGACATCAATTGGTTTCCGCGCAAATTCACCTGGGCGACCAAACCTCGTTGCAAAATCGCCCGCAACACGGCAAGGCCCGCCGCACAGGCAGTTGGGTGCGCAATATAGGTGTGGCCGTGTTGGAAAAAGCCAGATCCCCGCTTGATTGTTTCAAAGATGGTCTTGGAGCACATCATGGCCCCGATTGGCTGATACCCACCACCAAGGCCCTTTGCGATACAGATTATGTCGGGCGATATACCTTCCTGTTCACTGGCAAACAGCGAACCGGTTCGTCCCATGCCGCACATCACCTCATCGAGTATGAGCAATACGCCATGTTTATCGCATATTTCGCGCACCCGTTTGAAATACCCTTCAACTGGTGGGACGGCGCCAAGCGTCGCTCCAACCACGGGTTCGGCGATAAATGCCATCACCGAATCCGGACCCAGCCGCTGGATTTCCGTTTCCAGCTCATTGGCCACACGCTGACCATATTCCAACGCAGTTTCGTCATCGCCACGCCCCCGATATTCAAAACAGGGCGATACATAGCTGCTCTCAATAAGGATCGGAGCAAATTGTTCCCGCCGCCATTGATTACCACCCACGGCGAGCGCACCCAACGTGTTACCGTGATATGACTGCCTGCGGGCAATGACGCGGCTGCGTCCGGGCTCGCCGCGCTCAACAAAATATTGCCGCGCTAGTTTCAGGGCAGATTCAACCGCTTCGGAACCACCCGAAACAAAATACACCTGCTCAATACCTTCAGGCGCATTAGCAATCAGCAGATCGGCGAGCTGCTCTGCAGGTTGGGAGGTGAAAAACCCGGTATGGGCAAACGCTACCTGGTCCAACTGCGCCTTTATTGCCTCGGTAACTTCTGCATCTCCATGACCGAGACACGAAACGGCGGCCCCTCCGGAGCCGTCGAAATATCTTTTGCCGGTGGAATCGATGAGATAACAGCCTTCCCCGCCAGATACCACTGGCGGTTGGAGGCGTGTATTTCTGCCAAAAACGTGGCTCATTCGTCAAACCCCTCAGGCAGTAGCGGTTTCCCGGCGACGACGATGTGCCGGGAAAATGACCCCCAACAGCAGGAGTGCTGGAGCGTAAAACAATTCTTTTGGCATTCTTTCCACTTTGGATTTAACTTGAGATGCTTCGATGGGGAATCACCGTATTAATCGAACAACTTTCCAATTTTTCCGCGGCGCTATGCGTATCCCACCAAGGTTTTTCAACGAACACTTTTGCGGGCGTTAATTGTCCCGGACAACGAAAACAGATTGTATTGCATGGCGCACCACCCGCGCTGCGTTTGGCCCCAGCAAATAGTCTTTTGTTTCTGGTCCGTGTGACGACATGACAATGACCGAGCTATCCAGTTTATCCGCTGCGCGCAAGATTTCTTTGTAAATCGAACCTTGCTTTACATCGCTCGTGACAGTCACCCCAGCGGGGATATTATCTGCAACAAAGGTCGCAAGATCTGTTTCCACCTTCGCCAGCATATTCTTAGCGTAATCAGCTGGAAAAAACGAACCTACCACCGCCATTCCGAAATCAGGAATGACGGTTAGGATATGTAACGCACCACCGTTTATTTTTGCCAAATCAATCGCCACCGGCAGAGCTTTTTTCCAGGAACTCTCCTGATTCAAGTCAACTGGAACCAAAATAGAATCATACATTTTCAAGTTCCCTTACCTAAGCAGCTGAAGCTTTTGCTTTACGTTGCCGACCAAGTTGCAACATGCAGATCAAACCCAAAAGCAAAAGAGCCGGAATATAGAACAACTCTTTGGGCAATCGGTCGCGTTTCACAAGAACCTTGTCGATCACCAATGGATTGTCAAAGTCGCCCATCGTGAACAAACGATCCAATTGTTTGTGCTTGGAATCCCACGTCAACGCGTCAATGACGACCTTGCCGTCCTCCTCCAGCACCTGAAGCCCGCCATTGGTCAAACGCGTCTCACCGTCAGCCTTGTCGCCAAGATTCACAAGAATACTGGTATTGTTCTGCTCATCCGGATCATCGAAATCGGGGCCGACTATGCGAATGCGCATGTTGGCACCGTCCGGCATGCCCTCGGCCAGCACCAGCGCCTCGACGCCCGGTCTGTGTTCAAATGGAGGTGACACATAATCCAGCCAGAAACCCGGTCGGAATAAGGTAAAGGCGATCAGCAACAGGGCGATGCTTTCCCAGGCTTTACTTCGGAACAGAAACCAGCCCTGGGTGGCGGCCGCAAACAGCATCATCGCCATGGTGGCGACGATAAACACCACGACGCCTTTAAACACTGTGACGTTCATCAACAATAGTTCGGTGTTGAACAAGAACAGGAACGGTAGCAAAGCTGTTCGGATGTCATAGGCAAAACCCTGAACACCGGTTTTGATCGGATCGCCTCTGGAGATCGCCGCTGCCGCATAGGCGGCAAGACCAACCGGGGGCGTGTCATCGGCCAGAATGCCAAAGTAGAACACGAACAGATGCACCGCAACCAGCGGCACGATCAACCCAGATTTTGCAGCAAGTGCCACGATGACCGGTGCCATAAGCCCGGCCACAACCAGATAGTTGGCCGTGGTCGGCAGGCCCATGCCCAGTATCAAGCTCATGATAGCCACCAGTACCAGCATCACCAAAAGGTTGCTGCCGGACAGGAATTCGACGACTTCACCAACAAACCCATGCGCGCCGGTCAGGGAAATCGAGCCAACGATAACCCCGGCCGCCGCCGTGGCGATACCGATGGAAATCATGTTGCGTGCACCCGCGATTGTGCCCTGAATGGCCTCGCCGACACCAGCTTTAAGTCTTTCAAACACAGCCGATTCGCCACGGAATATCGCTTTGAGCGGGTGCTGAGTTAGGGTGATGAAGATCATCGCAAGGCAGGCATAGTAGGCCGACAAATGCGCCGAGAGGCGTTCGGGCGATGGCA
Organism: Hyphomicrobiales bacterium; assembly: GCA_011087605.1. Lineage (GTDB taxonomy): Bacteria > Pseudomonadota > Alphaproteobacteria > Rhizobiales > Rhizobiaceae > Pseudahrensia. The sequence goes on along the minus strand of JAALLE010000124.1, from coordinate 5,213 downwards.
AAATGCACCACAGAAGGATGATGATCGGCAGCAGGTAATAAAGCCCGGTCCAGGCGGTGTCCGCCGCCGGAGGCAATTCGGTTATGGGTGCTTCAGGGTCGTCCTTTTCCAGATCGGGACGGCGCGATGCGATATACAGCAACACCAGATAAAGTACCAAACAAATCGCCAAAACCATATAGACTGTCAGCCCCGGAAAAGCTGCTTTGACTTGGCCCAGCGTAAAATAAACCGCGAGGAACAACACGCCAACCGTAATGAACCCGGTCAGAAAGCCGATCATCTTGCGCTGGAAGCTGTGAAGCGATGGCGGCTTGGGCAGACCTTTGAGGTCCAGCTTGCAGGCTTCGATATGCACGATATAGACCAGCGCGATGTAGGAAATGACTGCCGGCAGCAATGCGTGTTTCAGCAAGGTTGTGTATTCAACACCGGTGAATTCGGCAATCAGGAACGCCGCCGCCCCCATAACCGGGGGCATCAGCTGGCCGTTGGTGGACGAAGCCACCTCGACGGCTCCAGCTTTTTCAGCTGAAAAGCCGGTGCGTTTCATCAGCGGAATGGTAAATGTGCCGGTTGTAACAGTGTTGGCAATTGAAGAGCCCGAATAAAGACCGCTAAGGGCCGAAGCGATGACAGCGGCCTTGGCCGGTCCGCCCTTGAAATGGCCGAGCAAAGCAAAGGCGATCTTGATAAAATAGGCCCCCGCACCGGCCTTTTCCAGGATTGCGCCAAACAGCACGAACAGGAATATTGTTTGCGTCGACACCGCCAGGGGTTTGCCGAACACGCCTTCTTCCTGCATCCAGAAATGCCACATGCCTTTGACATACGAGGCCCCACCCCAGTTGCCACCGCCGATGAATACATAGCCTGCAAGCACACCTGCAACGATAACCAACGGCAAGCCAAGTGAACGGTAAACGGCGAGGGTAAGAACGATCATACCGAGAGCGGCGACGGTCATGTCATACTTGATATTAGGGTGAATGAAATCACCAGCCCGTTCGGCGATATTGGTGTTCATCAAAATCATGTAGAGCATTGCCAACACGCCGATGCCCAGTAACACCCAATCATACCAGGGTATGCTGGTACGGGAACTGCTTTTAAAGAGTGGAAAAGCAAGCGTGGCAAGAACCAGAGCGAACGCCAAATGTATTTTGCGCGAAATCGACAGGTTGCCGATGAACTGGAAGAAATCAACGCCAAGTGCGGTTGACAGCATAGAGGGAACGGGGGACGCGATGTAAAGCTGATAGAGTGCCCATAAAAAACAAATCACGGGTATAAGCTTTGCCTGCCATCCCGCCGGGTTACGCGCACCTGTATCCACATCCGCGACCAGTTTGTCCGCGTCTGTCATCGTTTGGTTATCTGTCATGTGCCCCTCCCCAGGGATCCTGGTCGTATGTCAAACAGCACTCGTCCGGCATTTAAAATATATTTGTGGTGCTTTGTTATAGTGGCGCAATCGTAGCAGGGGGTTGCCCCCTGCTACGCGGGCTGAGATTACATCCAGCCTTTTTCCTTGTAGTATTTGGCCGCACCGTCATGCAGTGGTGCAGACAGGCCGTCCTTGATCATTTCTTCCGGCTTCAGGTTGGCAAAAGCAGGGTGTAGTTTTGTGAATTGCTCAAAGTTCTCAAACACTGCTTTCACGACAACATAGACCACATCTTCCGGCACATCGGCACTGGTGACAAATGTAGCGCCCACACCGAATGTAGTGACGTCTTTTTCATTGTTATACATGCCAGCTGGAATGGTCGCTGAACGATAGTAAGAATTGTCAGCAATCAGCTTGTCGATTTCTGGCCCGGTCACATTCACAAGATGCGCCGCACAGGATGCCAGGCTTTCTTGCGTCAACGCGGATGGGTGACCCACCAGCCAGAAATAAGCATCGATTTTGCCGTCACAAACAGCCGCGCCGGTTTCTGCTGATTTCATTTCTGCTGCAAGTGCCAGATCAGAACGTTCCCACCCAAGAGCACCTTCAAGAACTTCCCATGTGCCACGTGTACCTGAACCGGGGTTCCCGATGTTCATCCGCTTGCCTTTTACGTCACTGATATTGGCAATTCCCGCGTCATCACGGGCAATGACGGTTACAGGCTCGGCATGAACAGAAAATACAGCACGCAGTTTCTCAAACTTGCCGGCATCAGCAAATTTGGATGTGCCTTTATACGCATGGTACTGCCAATCAGACTGAGCCACACCGAACTCAAGTTCGCCAGCTTTGATGGTGTTGATATTGTAGATCGAACCACCAGTAGATTCAGCCGAGCATCGAATTCCATGCTCTTTTCGGTTTTTATTCACCAAGCGGCAAATCGCACCACCGGTGGGATAATAAACACCGGTTACTCCACCGGTCCCGATTGAAACAAACTGCTGGTCAGCAGCAAAGCTTTGGCCGGTCAGCGTCGCAGACGCTGCGACAGCAGTAGCTAGAAGGAATTTTTTCATTATAGTCTCCCTGGTAATTTCCAAAATGGGCATTGACCCATCTTAGCTTGATTAAAGTCTTCGAAATTTCAGATTTAGATCGATGCCGTAACCCGTTTGCCCGGGTTCCCGGCAAAACTCGCGCAATAATTCCCATTTACCCATCAAGGGTGGCAGTTGCCCGTGTCGTATCGTCAAATATCGATCCATCAGACTGTTATTCAGGCATGTTCAAACTATAAGGTCAATCGTTTGAGACGCTTATGGCAGGAGAAAGTGTCGCTGAACACGAGTTTCGGGGCCAACTCCAATCAATTGCTCAGTGGTGACAATTGAATCTGCGTAACAAATCCATCCGGATCAGAATTTGGGATCGACTGTCACAATCGCCCATTTTTTTCCGTTTTGGGAAGGCCTCATTTCATGGACAATTATGGTCGAAAAATCTTTTTGAGCAACGACATGCAACTCGTGGTCCTGCAAGTCACCAGTGGTACTGTTTTTGATGTTCTCAGCGCGAATACAGGCCGTTTTTCCTTGAACAAACTTGTCCAGATTGACAGTCGACGTATCTTCGATTGCTTTGGTCAGTTCTTCCAGGATTTCCCAGGCAGAATTGCTGACCAATTCGACCCGTGACTGTCCCATCAGCTTTTCATAGGAGTCATTGACTTCGTAATACACTCCGTGGAAATCCAGTATCGCGGTCGCCAGATTTCGCGACAGAAGATGATGCACAAACGGATGAGTGCGGCCATCGCCAACTTTAATCAAGATGTCCCGCAATATTGCTGTCTTGACCAGGCTGGGGGTAACAATGCCACTTTCCCAGCGATATATTGTTGTCGAGTCAACTTGCATCATCGTGGCAAGTTGTTCTTGAGTTAATCCCTTGTTCTTGCGTAGTGATTTGATTTCTTCGGGTGTCATTGTGAGTGCCTTACAGTTTTGATATCTATGGCCGCCTTGATCAAGACGACCCACTTGCCCAGCCCAACAATTTAGAAATTCACGTCGTCATATTTATCCTTTCCCATTCACTTCGCTTACAGCCCGTTCTGTCAGCGAAACAAACACCATTCTCGCAAGTGAAAGGTGTTGCCATGTTGAGGATCAACCCATTCATCCATTGTTTTGGAGCTTTGTGGGGGAAATATGAATGATTCCAAGCAATACAAAGAACTGAAATTGCCTTCATATCGCCTGATGAAATGCACTTATCCCTTCGGCTGATCGTTTTAATTGAAGAGGCATCACATCCCAGCCAAGCGTATCTCGATTGACCAAGCATCATTGATCTGCCCCCGGTTGCAGTTTTATTCTACACCAATGAAATCAATCATCCAGAACAACGTCTGTCCAATCCAACTCATTGAGTAGAATTTGCTAATCATGTGCCTCAGCACAATACATCACCACTGCAGGAATATTTATTTCAACGGTTTTATGCATCCCCATCGTGGTAGCGCGTAGCTGATCCACATGGCGGTCAGTTCAATCTTAAAATTGTCAAAAAGCATTCCAAACCCAAGACACAGATCCAGCCCCGGGCTAATAGCAATATGCATATTGCGGGAATGACAAGAACCGATACCCACAAATGACACACACAGCGAGCAATTTAGGGCAATTCCGTCCAGTGGCGATTGACCCGCCTTCGCCACATAACCTTGCCACTCCGCAGAATTTCGTAATACCCCCCGCGCGTGCGGACTGTGAAATCCGGATGCGGATAGCCCAGTTTCTGCATTTCGCGACAGCAGGTGAATAATGTTTCGAGCTGTTTGTTTGTCATGGTGTTATTTTTTACAATATTATCGGAACGTTATATTAATGAAAATAGTCTATAGGTATTTAAATCAGATTTACACTGCAGAATTATTTGATATAAATAGCAATACGGCCCTTGAATTCTTGCAACTGCGCAGCCGGATGCACCGCGCCGGTCGAGTAACTTGTCGTACTCTTTCGACAAACAATTTTCATCGTACTTCCCTCGGCATGATTGCTCCAATGGACTCATCTGCTCGTTGACCTGACCTGTCCAATGGATCTGTTGTGCAACCAGCTTCAGCCAGCAAGACATCCGTTTGTAAACATGTCGATTGAACCTCAGATTGGTCATGGATGCCTCACTATCCCGAAACCGAGAAACGGCTCGAATATGCCAGATTGGACGATACCGCTGGCATAGCTATCCGATTTGAGAAATTCCCGGCATCCTGATCCGAAACTGCGCTGTTGACGGGTCGCTGGATGAAGTAATCAAATAGAAGCTCCAAATCTGAATAAGCTACCCGGACGTCACCAACGACAGAAAGCAGGGCAACTAGTTCAGCCACCAGATGAAAGCAACTGCAATTGGCGCTGTTGGTAACTGGTTCAATGCGGGATCTTCGTGCTGCGTTCTTAAGTCTTTGAACGGTCGAACAGAATCGGAACTCCTGTGCTATGGGATGGTAAAAGCAATATCTCCCTCATGTCCTAAACTTCTGGTTGCAGACCCTGCCCCGGCACCCAGACGAAACTAACTCAACCTTTCGGACGGTCGCGCTCCACCACAATAAATATATCGGCGTTTCTGCTGAATAGGGCGATTCAAAACACCTCAATTGAATTTAAAAAAATGCACTATTAGCTCGGGGATAATTAAAATTATGTTCTATTCTTTAAAAAAAAGAGCGCAAAAATACATATTAAATACATAATCGTAACTACCCAGCTACCCCAACCTGATGCTTTTATAGACGGCCCATCAG
>JAALLE010000123.1 GCA_011087605.1 Hyphomicrobiales bacterium | reverse complement strand
TCAGCTTAATTGTTTCATACCAGTGCCCATCTATGTCTCCTTCGGGGCACCATTTAATTCAAGTCCACACAACCTATTGAAAATCTGATCCGCAGGGTGGAGCGTCAAACAGGCCGTTATGTGGCGATTTTAGCTTTCGTCCAAATCCCACCTTTGAAATGCCCGCAAGTTTAGCGCGTGTTTTTGATACGGCTTGTTTTGGCCAAACAAAGGGATACTAGCCAAGGTGGACGAAAGGATATGCAATTTTATATGGTCGATTTAGCTGACCAACATCGAATTATCTGGTCGAATGCGTCGCCAAATTTTGTGTAAGCACCGATTTGGAGGCTTTTTGGACCGCGGTATTGGTCCGTAAACGAGAGAGAGGGATGTAGTACTCTTAACGAACTCACCACGCTCGTCATTTGTCATCAATTCTCGAATGTGTAATACTGCTTGATGCCTCAACCTAACCACAAATTATTTTACCTATTCGTCATCCTCCTCCTTTTGGTCTTTTTGTGGTACGTTGATGTAGGGTACCACTTTGACAGGGTTGTTGATTTTTTGAAATAATGTTTGGCCGCTTTGAACTAGTCCGAGCAGGTAGGCTTGGCAATATTCTGTCGGAGCTCAAAATATGAGGATATGGGATGTGGCCTCCATTCTCAAACACGACGCCCTTCGCTTATGCGCGGACCGTCCTTAGTGTGGCGGGAGTTCTTTCCAGAATCATCAAACCGGGCACCAACCACATGAAGGGCTACCCAAGCAGCGATTTTCGGTGATACGATTTTGCCGGAATTACAGCGAAAGTGGTCATGGTCGTCGACATCAAACGCATTGAAAACCTACCGTGCTGGAGCGGCTCCACCGAAGTGGAACCGCTAGAGGGAGGTCTGACAAACACCAACATTCAGGTCCGGGATTCGAGTGGCAAATTTGTCGTCAGGGTGGGTGCGGACATCGTTCAGCATCACGTTTTGAGATTCAATGAGCTGGCGGTTGCACGAGCAGCTTCCGAAGCTGGCCTGTCACCCCGCATCGTTCACCACGAGCCAGAAATCATGGTGATGGAGTTTATTGAAGGGCAAGCTCTGGACCCAAAGGATGTCGGTTCGCCGCAATTGCTGTCGCGCATAATCGAACTGGTGAAAAAATTTCATTTCGTGACGCCAAAATTATTGCGCGGCCCGGTGTTGATGTTCTGGGTCTTTCACGTAATCCGGGATTATGGTGGCTTTCTTGTTCAAAACGACAGTCCACACCAGGCGCTTGTTGGAGAACTTGTTGAGCTTGGGAACGGTTTTGAAGCTGCTTCAGCGCCCTATGACATCGTGTTGGGGCATAATGACTTGCTCGCCGCCAATTTCATCGATGACGGCAACAGGCTTTGGCTTATTGATTTCGATTATGCCGGTTACAATTCGCCGTTGTTTGACCTGGGTGGATTGTCATCGAACAATGAGTTGAGCGAAGAGCTGGAGAAAGTTGCGCTGGAAACCTATTTCGAGGCCGCTGTCACGGATGAATTGTTGTACCGGTTTGAAATCATGAAATGTGCGTCTTTGCTGCGGGAAACCATGTGGAGCATGGTATCGGAACTCACGTCCGACCTGGACTTTGACTTTACCGGCTATACGGCTGAAAATCTGGCCCGGTTTCGGGCTGCGCATGACAACCTTTCACAGCGCTGAGGAACCGATTTGGGCGAATTACCAACAACTGCAAAGACCGTCATCATTGGCGGTGGAATAATAGGCTGCTCAACGGCCTATCATCTGGCCAAGCTCGGTTGGACTGATACCGTTCTGCTGGAACGAAAGAAACTGACTTCAGGAACGACCTTTCACGCAGCAGGTCTGGTCGGGCAATTGCGATCCAGTGCCAACATCACCCAGTTGCTGGGATATTCTGTCGATCTGTACAATTCGATAGAGCAGGAAACCGGACTGGCCACAGGGTGGAAAATGAATGGTGGGTTGCGACTGGCCTGCAATCAGCAGCGTTGGACTGAAGTCAAACGGCAGGCAACAACAGCCCATAGTTTCAATCTTGAGATGGAATTGTTGACCCCCGAGGAAGCGCTCGATCTTTGGCCGCTAATGACTATTGACGATGTTGTCGGTGCCGCCTTTATGCCAACCGACGGTCAGGCCAATCCCTCAGATATTACCATGGCTTTGGCAAAAGGCGCTCGCATGGCTGGTGCCCAGATTTTCGAAGATACCAAGGTCACCGACATTGAAATCGAAAAAGGTCGAATCTGTGCTGTGATTACCAGTCAGGGGCGCATTGAGTGCGAAAAAGTGATTTGCTGCGCCGGGCAGTGGAGCCGCGATTTTGCAGCGCGTTTTGGCGTCAATGTCCCTCTCGTATCGATGCAACACCAGTATATGCTGACTGAACCCATCGAGGGCGTTGCCGCAAATCTGCCAACCTTGCGAGACCCCGACCGGCTTACATATTACAAGGAAGAAGTCGGTGGACTGGTCATGGGTGGCTACGAACCAAACCCCATTCCATGGGCAGTTGATGGCATTCCGGAAGGATTTCACTATTCATTGCTGGACGGAAATTTCGACCATTTTGAACCATTGATGGAATTGTCTTTGGGCCGCGTTCCGGCTTTGGAAAACGCTGGCATCAAGATGCTGACCAATGGTCCTGAAAGCTTTACCCCGGATGGGAATTTCATTCTTGGAGAAGCGCCGGAGCTCCGCAATTTTTACATCGGTGCTGGTTTCAATGCTTTTGGCATCGCTGCTGGCGGTGGTGCGGGCATGGCGCTCGCCGAATGGGTTCATAAGGGTGAACCTCCGTTTGACCTGTGGGCGGTTGATATTCGGCGATTTGGACGGCCACATTTTGACAGCGACTGGGTTCGAACCCGCACCGTGGAGGCTTATGGCAAACACTACACCATGGCCTGGCCGCAGGAAGAACATTCATCCGGCCGACCATGCCGGAAATCACCGCTCTATGACGCATTGAAAACACAGGGCGCTTGTTTTGGAGAGAAGCTCGGTTGGGAACGATCCAACTGGTTTGCGGACAATTCCATGGGAGAACTGCCCGAGGACATCTATAGTTTTGGACGGCAAAATTGGTTTGATGCGGTGGGTCGCGAACACCGCGCTGCCCGAGAATCCGTTGCCCTGTTTGATCAGTCGTCTTTCGCCAAATTCATCCTGAAGGGCCCCGATGCGTTAGGCGCGCTGAACTGGATTGCAGCAAATAATGTGAATCAACCAGTTGGAACGCTGATCTACACCCAGCTACTCAATGCCAAGGGCGGGATCGAAAGTGACCTGACAATTGCCCGAACCGGCGAGGATGAGTTTTACATTGTAACCGGGACTGGGTTTGCAACGCGTGATTTCAATTGGATTGACCGCAATATCCCCGCGGCAATGAATTGCCAACTCTTTGACATCACATCGAGCAACGCCGTTCTTTCGTTGATGGGCCCGAATGCCCGACACGTTCTGCAATCCGTCACGTCAGCAGATGTTTCCAATCAGGCGTTTGCCTTTGGTCAGCAGCGCCTAATTGGCATCGCCGGATGTCCGGTTCGGGCAATGCGAGTGTCCTATGTCGGTGAGCTTGGTTGGGAACTGCACTTCCCGGTTGAATATGCCACGACCGTCTATGCATCCTTGATGGAAGCGGGGGAGCAGCATGGAATTGTCAATGCCGGATATCGCGCAATTGAATCCCTGCGACTGGAAAAAGGCTACCGCGCCTGGGGTTCCGATATCGGCCCGGATCATTCACCGCTGGAAGCCGGGCTTGGTTGGGCTGTGAAACTGAGGGGTAATACCGACTTTCAAGGGCGCGAGGCTCTGGAAATCCAAAAGTCTGACGGGCTTCGTAAGCTGTTGGCAGGTTTTACGGTCGATCCGCAATACATTCTCCACGGGAGAGAGACCATTTATCGAAATGGCGAGCGGGTTGGTTGGCTGACCAGCGGTGGTTATGGCTACACGGTTCAGAGGTCCATTGGGTACGGATACGTTCGCAATGAAGCGGGTGTGGACGCGGACTATGTGAAGTCCGGCGACTATGAACTTGAAATCGAGACCGAGCGGGTTCCCTGCAAAGTGCACATCGCGCCACTGTATGATCCGACGATGTCGCGAATGAAGGCGTGACGGACAACATCACTGCCCAACAGCAATCAGCTTAACGCGTTCGCCAGGCCTGAGTATGGCGGATCAATCCTTTGGAGGCCAATGCGTGAATGGTTCGGGCAATGACATTGGTATAGAAAATCATCATCCCCATCGCCGCTGCCGGTGCCACATCGCCGGCATCGTCCATGTTCAAAACCGCCACGGACGCCAGCGCCGTGCCTGAGGAATACAAGAATACAACGGCTGAAACAGTCGTCATCGCATTGACGAACAGATAGATCGAGATGTCGAGAATGGCCGGCAGACAGACCGGAACGCTCACCCGGACAAACAGTTTGTAGAACGGTTGTTTTAACGATGCAGATACCGATTCAAACTCATTGTCCATCTGTTTGAGCGCGGTGGCTGCAGTCAAATGCGACACCGTATAAAAGTGGGTGACTGTGCACAGCACCAATATGGCCATTGTACCGTAAATAGTGTGAAGCGGATTATCGGGATTGTTGAAGAAGAAGATATAGGCCAGCCCCAAAACCATTCCCGGAATGGCCATCGGCAACATTGCAAGAAATTGGAACAGGGTTCGGCCGGTTTTGAACCCCTGGGTTTTTTCAACCATATAGGCGCCGGTGAAGACGACGATTGTGCCAAACAACGCTGTCAAAAGTGCCAACTTGATCGAGTTGCGATAGGCCGCCCAACCACCTCCGTCCATCAGGTCAAAGGCGTAATTGTTCAGGCTGAGGCTCAAATCATAAGGCCAGAATTTGATCAGCGCGGCATATTGGCAGACGATCAAAATGCCAGCGATGAAGATGGCAATCAGCGAGCAGTAGGCAAAGCACAGCCAGTCGAAACGCTTATCTGGTTTTGGTTCATAGACAACAGATCGTGCAGACAACAAGGCAACCTGTTTGCGCTGAATGAACCGGTCGATGCCAAAGGCAAACATCGCCGGGATCAACAGGACCACGGATACAACAGCGCCCATTTCAAAATTCTGCTGGCCGATCACCTGTTTGTAAATATCAACCGCCAGCATGTTGTACTGGCCGCCAATCACCTTGGGCAGTCCAAAATCGGTGATAACCAAATTGAAGACCACGAAGGAGGCCGATATCAAGCCGTATCGGGCGCCCGGTATTGTTACCGTCCAGAATGTTTTCCATGCACTGGCGCGCAAGGTTACGGCGGCCTCGTAAAGCCGGGCGTCCGAAATCGCCAACGCGGTAGTAATGATCAACATTGCATGGGGAAATGTGAAAAATACCGACCCGGCGACAATCCCGTAAGGCCCATATATCGATTCCCCCATCATCACTGATTTCAGCATGCCCTGGTTGCCAAACAGGTAGACCAAAGCGATGCCCGGCAGCAGCGAAGGTACCAATATCGGCGCCATTGCCAGCAGTCTGAAGACCCCTTTGAAGCGCATGCAGCTTCGCGCCAATGCATAGGCAAAACCAAAGGCGAGCGTCACGGTAATGATAGTGCTGATGGTCGAGATCAGCAGTGAATTGTTGATCGAACGGACCAGCGAAGGCGTCGAAAAATAGGTCCGAAAATTGCTGAAACCCGTGGATGCTATTGGTCGAAGCACAATGCGACGGAACATATTTGAGTCGGTCTCAACCCAATTTGTGCCGGTTTGTCGTTCCGACCCGATCAGGTAAACAGCGCTGCTGCTCGATCCTCGTATCTTATAGCGAACCGGACTGCGGAACGAAAACTTTGGAAAGAATGCGGTGACTTTCAACCGTCCATTCGATCCGGCCACCAGATCGTCCGGGCCGTATGCGCCGGTCTGCTCGTTCAGCGCCTGTGCGGCGATCACTTCTCCGCTGAATTTACCGGCCTCATCACTGACCTGAAATTCAAATTGGGTCAGATCGTAATGGTACGTGGCAAATGACTTCGACAACATCGCATAGAGAGGCAGCGCCAGTGCAATAACAAGATAGACTGCAATCATCGCGATAAAGCCGCGCATGATCCAATCATCCGATCCAAGCTTCGGCTTGATCGCTTTGCCAGCCGGAAGTTCGGTTTGAGTTGCAACACTCATTTTAGTTGGCCTTTGAGTTTGCAGGAAACACCCTCAAACGATTGGGGGCCAGTTCTATCGACAGCCTCTGACCAACGGCTAGTTCCATGCGCCTGATGGCGTTGATCGAAAAATTTGCAACCAGGCGCACATTGCCCAATGCCTCGCCACTCAACCCCGCCCGCCAGTAGGATCCAAGAAATTCCATATCGACAATGTCGACGTCGATCGTATTTTGCTCAGACGTAATTGTATCAACTGCGCCAGGAGAGCGGGCGCCGGTTCCATGAGGAACAATGTCTTCCGGGCGGATGGTCGCGATAACCGGTGCATCCGGTGAGTGATCATGCTGGATGCAGGAAAACTCTGTGTTGCCAACCATGGCGGTGTCTTTTGAAGGCGCTTTTGCATCCAACTGGTTCATTTCGCCAATAAAATCTGCCACGAACAGGCTGCTTGGATCTCGATAGATTTCGGTGGGTGTGCCGATCTGTTCGATGACGCCGTGGTTCATAACCACGATCCGATCGCCCATTGAAAGACCTTCTTCCTGGTCATGAGTCACCATGATTGTGGTCACACCGAGCTTTCTTTGCAGCTCTTTGATTTCATGTCGCAAGGATACCCGCACTTTCGCATCCAACGCGGAAAGGGGTTCGTCAAGCAGCAACAGGCCTGGCTTTGAAGCGATGGCACGGGCCAGCGCAATGCGCTGTTGTTGACCACCGGAAAGTTGAGCAGGATATTTTTTCCCCTGATCGGGCAGCCCAACCAATTCCAGCAACTCATCAACGCGTGCGGTGATTTCCTTCTTGGGAACGCCGGTATTCTCCAGGCCAAAAGCGATGTTCTTTTCAATCGTCAGATTTGGAAACAGAGCGTACGACTGAAAGACAATGCCAAAATCCCGCTCCGAAGGAGGCAGGTTGGAGACGTCCTTTCCGTCCTGAGAAACGGATCCACGCGATTGTATGTCCAATCCGGCGATAGCTCTCAGCAATGTGGTCTTTCCGCAGCCGGACGGTCCCAGAAAGCAAACAAATTCTCCCTTGTTGACTTCCAGACTGATGTCCTTCAGCGCAACGAAACTGCCAAAGGCTTTCCACAAATCTTCAATTTTCAGAAATGTTTGTCCTGGAGCAGGCGCGTTGTCGGCCGCCACATCAATATCTACAGCTGACAAAATCGCCTCCCAAAACGCCTGCATCGGTAGGACTGGCTACCACGGGGGCCCCAAGTCCAGCTACCCCAAATTAGAAAGGCGCCCCGAAACGTGGCGCCTTTCTTTGTTTTTTATTTTGATTATTTTGGTTCTGATTTTGAATCGTAACAGCTCTGCCATTCCTTCAAAATCGCTGCGCGGTTGTTGGCGGCAAACTCAAAATCGTTATCGATCATCTTCTCTGTCAGGTTGGCAGGGAAGTGCTCAACAGGCTTGGCAACGCCAGGATAGGCGACAACGGCATATCCGGTATTATACATCGCGTTGGCCTTTTTGGTGATCGACCAGTCAACAAGAGTTTTGGCTGCGTCGATATTTGCCGTGCCGGCAATAATCGCGGTTGCTTCCATGTCCCAACCAACACCTTCTGATGGAACGATGATTTCCAACGGTGCGCCGGCAGCTTTGGACTTGGCGCCACGGAAGGCAAATGAAACACCGATTGGAATTTCACCCGCTGCAGCCAGTTTACACGGCTTTGATCCAGAGTGAGTGTAGCGCGCGATATTGGCGTGCAAACCATCCATATATTTCCAACCACCTTCTTCACCAAACATCTGCAACCAACTGGAGACGTCGAGGAAGCCTGTTCCCGAAGAATTTGGATTTGGCATGATGACGTGGCCGGCATATTCGGGTTTGGTCAGATCGGCCCAACTTGTTGGTGGCGTCAGCCCGGCTTTTCCAGCTTCAACCGTATTGTAGCAAACCGAGGCAACCCAGGCATCCATCCCGGTCCAGGTTGGGGGCGTGCTCTTGTCGACAAATTTGGGATCCAGATTTTCAACACCTTTAGGCGCATAAGCCTCCAGCATGCCTTCGGACTTCATCAAAAGAAGCGAAGTCGCGGCCAGGCCCCAGACCACATCGGCTTGTGGGCTGTCTTTTTCTGCCAGCAATTTGGCAGTTACAATTCCGGTTGAATCGCGAACCCAATTGATCTTGATATCGGGATGGTCCTTGTTGAATTCGGACGCATAACGGGCCAAACCCTCGGCCTCTACAGCTGTATAGACGGTCAACTCCGCAGCGCCTGCTGACGCGTATGCAGCAATGCTGAACGCGACGCCCAAAGACAGCGCTTTGATTGTGTGTTTGATCATATTCTTCTCCCGGTTTCAAAGTTTATTGTTTTTCAATTCCAGCGTCGCCCAATTTTGCAATTCTGGCAACTCTCATTCTTCCAGCATATTTATGCCTTCCTCCGGGCTCAGCATGCCCGTTGGATAGATATAATTAAAATCGATAAATATGATGGATCCATCGATTTAAGTTATTTTCCCCTTGAGCAGGGTAGGGTGGATTTGCCAAGCCGACAACAGTGGTTTCCGTGCGGAAGGGGTTCTAAGCCTTCACTCTTTCTGATTTGGGGTCATATGGCGTGCGTATATGCGGCGTGGCATTGAGCAATTCACCGGCCAGGTCAATTTGGTATTCGCCATTGTTGATGAAGGGGTGTCAATTCCGGCCTGGTTTTCAAGCACCGCAAGAGCGACGCTGCAACCCAATGTATGACCGTAGGATGCGGAACGGACTTCTCCGACCGGGATTCCGTTTCGGATGACTAGTTCGCCGCCCCATAATTGTGCATCCGCGTCTTCAAGAGTGAACAGCGCAATCCGGCGTTTCAACGGGCCTGATTCCTGATGATCCTCCAGCGCCTGCTTGCCGATGAACCCACCGGGTTTGTTCATGTCCACTGCAAATGCCAGCCCGGCCTCGTATGGATTGATTTCCGGCGACAGTTCACGGCTCCAGGCCCTAAATCCCTTTTCAATGCGCAACCCTTCCAGAGCATAATAGCCTGCATCACAAAGGCCTAAATCATCGCCATGGTGATGCAACAGGTCGTATACGCCAACCGTAAATTCCGTCGGGATAATGAGTTCCCAGCCTAATTCTCCCACATACGTCATCCGGTTTGCGTAAGCTGTTGCATATCCGATATCGATTTCCTGAACCGTGGCGAATGGGAAAGCCTGATTGGAAAAGTCGGTTCCGGATACCCGCTCCAGCAATCGACGGGAATTGGGACCCATGAGCGAAAGCACCGACCAGGCAGAGGTGACATCGCTGACATGACAATGCACGTCGTCGGCAATGTTCTTTCGGATCCAATCCGCGTCGTGAACAGCCTGTGCCGAACCAGTAATTATAAGAAATTTCTGATCGCCCAACCTCAAAACTGTTAAGTCGCTTTCATAGGTGCCACGCTCGTTTAACATGCCCGTATAGACTGACGAACCAACCGTCTTGTCGACATTGGCTGCGCAAATATAGTTCAGCACCCGGCAAGCGTCCTTGCCCTCTACCATCAGTTTTGAAAATGAAGACTGATCGAATATCCCGACATGAGTGCGCACGGTTTGATGTTCGCGGCGCACGGCTTCATGCCAGTTCTGTCTGCCAAAGGAATATTCAGTCGTCTTTTGCTCGCCCGGGGCGGCAAACCAATTCGGGCGTTCCCAGCCCATCCTGGAACCAAATACACCTCCCTTGTCATTTAACCTGTCATAAAGCGGCGAGCGCCTGAAGGGGCGGGCGGTATCCAACTCTCGATTGGGCCATGGCATCGCGTAGTGCAGGCCAAGTGTCTCCTTGATCCGCTCCCGCAGCCAGGTGGGATTGTTGTTGAAACCGGCAAACCTGCGGATGTCGACGGGCCATAAATCCATGGTGGGAGCGCCGTGGACAATCCATTCTGCAAGCGCCTTACCGGCCCCGCCGGCACTTGCAATGCCCATCGAATTGAACCCTGCGCCGACGAAGAAGTTTTTCAGTTCAGGCGCTTCACCCAACAAAAAGTTGTTGTCGGGCGTAAAGCTTTCAGGCCCATTATAGAATTTGCGAACTTCTGCATGTTCCAATTGGGGCACACGCTTCAGGGCACCTTCCATCAGAATCTCGAAATGATCCCAGTCGTCGGGCAACAGTGAAAACTCAAAATCGTCCGGAATGCCGTCCATACCCCAGGGTTTGGCTTCCGGTTCGAAACCACCCATGGCCAGGCCGCCAACTTCTTCCTTGAAGTAAATATAGCCGTCCGGATCGCGCAACACGGGCAGATCCGGATGGGTGCCTTCAATCTGACCGGTGACGATATACATGTGTTCAGCTGAATGAAGTGGCACCGAGACCCCACACATCTTACCTACTTTACGTGCCCACTGGCCTGCGCAGTTAACAACGATTTGCGTTTTGATTGTCCCCTGATCTGTTTCAACTGCGGCGATTTCACCGTTTTGGGTGACCACGTCGGAAACACGAACTCCCTCAATAATTCGTAACTACCCAGCTACCCCAACCTGATGCTTTTATAGACGGCCCATCAG
>JAALLE010000025.1 GCA_011087605.1 Hyphomicrobiales bacterium | reverse complement strand
GTCTGATGGGCCGTCTATAAAAGCATCAGGTTGGGGTAGCTGGGTAGTTACGAATTTTTGGTTAATTTATCAGCCGCTTCCACCGAACAGACGCAGTATGTCATTGGAAGTTGCGAATAACATCAGCATCAAAACGCAGGTTAAACCGATTCTAAATGCGATTCCCTGGGTTTTCGGGTCCAGTGCACGCCCCCGTATGGCCTCGATCGCATAAAACACGAGATGGCCGCCGTCCAGCATCGGAACCGGTAATAAATTCATCAAACCAATGCTAACGGACAGCGCCGCAGCCAGTGAAATTAACTGGAGAATACCCAATGTGGCGACCTGAGAAGTCATTTGACCAATGCCCAATGGCCCCCTCAATTGACTTGCATCCTGCTTGCCGCCGATCAACTCCCTCAAAAAGTGATAGGTTCGGTTGATAATGAGTCCGATTGCCTCAATGCTTTTGACAAACGCAGCAACAGGTCCCAGTGGATTACGAATAATACTGCTTGGGTCGTTTCCAGGGCCAATACCCACCAAACCAGTCTGAAATTCATTGCCAAAGCGATCTTTACGTTTGGTCATGCGCGGAATTGCCGTGATGTCCAAGGTTTTGCCGTCGCGTTCGATGACAAATTGCAATGGCTCGTCGGAGCTGACGAGTGTATAATTTGCGATGTCCTGAAAACTGCCGATTTCACCACCCTGAACGCTGACCACTTTGTCACCGAGTTGAAATCCAGCTTCAGCAGCTGCGGAGTCTTCCTGTATTGTGCCGATAATTGGCGCCAGTTTGGTTTCACCGTAATACATGAAAAAGCCGGTGTAGATCACGCTGGCGAGAATGAAGTTGGCCAGAGGCCCCGCTGCCACAACGGCTGCACGTTGCCATAAAGCCTTGTTCTCAAAAGTATCTTCGCGTTCTTTGGCGGTCATTTTTTGCAAAGCTTCATGGTCAGGTTGGCTTGACGCATTTTGATCGCCGAGAAATTTTACATATCCCCCCAAAGGAATAGCGCAGAGCTTCCAACGTGTGCCGTGCTTATCAACTCTGGCCAACAATTCCGGACCAAACCCAACCGCAAAAGCTTCGACTTTGATCTTGTTCCAGCGAGCAACGGCAAAATGCCCCAATTCGTGGAAGAACACGACGATCGTCAAAACAAAGACAAACGGGACCACTTTGGTCAGCCCGAAGTCGAAGAGCGCCATTGGCGCTGCTAGCAAATCCATTCGATTAGTCCTTGTTTCCACGTCCGCTTAAAGCGGTATATTCAATTATTCAAAAATTCGTCAATCTTGTGTCAGAATTCACAACGATGCGCATAAAGGCTAAAATTATGGTCAACGATGCGTTGTAATCTTGCTCTGGCCCTATATCCCGGCACCCAATGCAACAATAACGGCCACTGGAACCGCTGCTGCCACCAAACCATCCAATCTATCAAGAAAGCCACCGTGGCCCGGTATCAGCTGGCTGGAATCTTTAACACCAAACAATCGTTTGACCCATGATTCGAATAGATCTCCCGCCTGAGACACGACTGATAATATTGCTGCGCCAAATATTACAGCAAAAGCAGGCAATTGTGGGTTTGTAGCAATCAGCACTGCGGCAAATATCACGGAAAACACCAGGCCACCGATGGCACCAGACCAGGTTTTCTTGGGAGACACTGCTGGCATGAGTTTGGCGCCGCCAAACTGTCGACCAACAAAATAGGCCGCGCAGTCGGTAATCCAGACTGTTAAAAACAAAAACATAATGAGCCCAAGCCCACCATTTTCGCGGATAATCGGAAAGGCCACCGCGGGAATCGCACAACATAGAGCGCCCAAGCCGATCCAGCGCACATCCGATCTCTCCGCGCCCGACGTTGTTAGTTCCAACATCAGGCCCAGCACCACGAATGCCACCAGCCCTATCGCCAAATAGCCAAGAAGATTGAAGATAAGCAGCCCAACAAATCCAGCTGTCAGCACTGCTTCGATGCCATCAAACGGTGTCTGGCGGACCATTGATTGCCATTCGTAATAGAGCAGCCCGGACAGCAACAACGACAGGATGGTGAATGGCCAGCCGCCGATCCACGTCACCCAAAGGATGACGATCAGCATGAAAACAGCGGAAATCACTCGTTTGCCAAGCTCTGAGGACAGCAGACCGCTAATGCTGGAATTGCCGCTCATGCGCTGGACTGGGCCACAACCCCTCCAAATCGCCGGTTTCTGCTGCGATATTCTTCCAAAGCCTGTTCAAACTGCGCTTTGGTAAAGTCGGGCCAAAGGCAATCGAGAAAGATAAATTCAGAATATGCCGCCTGCCACAACAGGAAGTTCGACAAACGTTGTTCTCCAGATGTCCGGATGATCAGTTCCGGATCGCTCCAGTCGGATGTATCGAGAGCACCAGAGATCACGTCGGCATCGATGTCATCGGCCGCCAGTTTGCCAGTCGAAACCTGATCGGCAATTTTGCGCATCGCTCGGGTAATCTCATCACGTGCGCCGTAATTGAATGCGATTACCAACCGGGTGGCTGTGTTGTTGCGTGTCAGGTTTTCCGCTTCGTCGAGCAGGGGGAGAATGTCGCCGGGAATGTTCCGGCGTGAACCGATGATTGAAACTCGAACATTCTCGCGGTGAAGGTCCGCAAGGTCGCGCCGGATAAATAATTTAAGCAGCGACATCAGGTCACTGACTTCGTTGGCCGGGCGACTCCAGTTTTCCGACGAAAAGGAAAACAATGTGAGGGTCTTGATGTTTAACTCACCGGCGGCTCGCACGGCAGCGCGAACGGCTTCAACACCTTTTCGGTGCCCATGACTGCGTTGCAATCCTCTTGCCTGAGCCCAACGGCCATTACCGTCCATGATGATTGCCACATGTGAAGGGCCACGCGGGCCAGAACTGTCCAGTCCTGGCGTCTCCTTCTCCGGCAATCTGACATCATTGGACATTAATCTATCCCTAGCTCAGCGAGACGAGTTGAACTCATAGCGAGCAGCTAAACCTGCATAATTTCGGCTTCTTTGTTGGCCAGCACTTCGTCTACCTGCGCAACCGTATCGTCGGTCATTTTCTGCACCTTGTCGGCTGAACCGCGAGATTCGTCCTGGCCGATTTCTTTGTCCTTTTCCGCCTTTTTCAACGTTTCCATGGCATCGCGGCGTACGTGACGAATGGCGACTTTGGCATCTTCAGCATAGCCTTTGGCCACCTTGACCAACTCGCGACGGCGCTCCTCGTTGAGGTCAGGCAGCGGGATGCGCAAATTCTGTCCGTCTACGACCGGGTTCAAACCAAGTCCGGCTTCACGGATTGCCTTGTCGACGGGTCCAACCATCGACTTGTCCCAGATCTGCACTGTAATCAGTTTCGGTTCGGGTGCCCCGACATTGGCAACCTGATTGATCGGCATTTTTTGGCCATAGGCGTCGACCATAACAGGTTCCAGCAAACTTGCTGACGCCCGCCCGGTTCTCAAGCCGCCAAGATCTTTGCCAAAAGCGGCTACCGAGCTTTCCATACGTTTCTTTATACTACCGAGGTCGATGCCATCTGCCATTGTCTTATCCCTTACCGGCTCTGAGAGGTGGAGAACTTGAATGCCACCTGGAACCTGTCTTCTAAATCAATTGTTACTGCTCACCCGGGTATACGTGCCCTGCCCGCATAATACGCGCGCCAGTTCGCCGGGTTTGTGTATCGAAAATACCACCACATCAATATCATTGTCGCGAGCCAACGCAACAGCCGATCCATCCATGATTTTCAGTTGCCTTTCCAGCAGGTCACTGTGAGTAAGCTTGTCATACCGCGCTGCATTTTTGTCTTTTTTAGGATCAGCGGAGTAAATTCCATCAACCTGCGTGCCCTTGAAGATTGCATCAGCCCCAAATTCCGCCGCTCGCAGGGCCGCAGCCGTGTCAGACGTAAAATAGGGATTTCCGGTACCGCCGGCGAAAATCAGCACATCTCCCCGGTCCCGGGCTTCCACCATGCCACGCTGGGTGAATGTATCGCATACCTGTGGCACAGCCAGGCCGGACAATACCGTAACTTTCACGCCGCGCCCTTCCAACTCCATGCGCAATGACAGCGCATTCATGATAATTGCCATCATGCCCATATGGTCACCGGTTACCCGGTCTGCACCTTTTGAGGCCAGAGCAACCCCGCGAAATATATTGCCACCACCAACAACCAGAGCAATCGACGTTCCTGTTGCTGCCGCCTCGGCAATATCATCAACAATCACGGCTACTTTTTTAGGGTCAATTCCAAACGCCTGATCGCCCATCAGCGCTTCGCCGGAGATTTTATATAGAATGCGGGCAAAAAGCGGTTTGCTCATCTACTTAGCGTATCCTCGAATCTCTCACCGGCACCGGGGCCCAGATTGTCAAAGAGTTACTAGATGCAGGGGGGCTTGTCACCTGATGGATGTGCAAAGAGTTTGCTGATTGATCTGTTAAAACTGGCAGCACAACGGTCCGCAAAAAAAGGGGCGACATCTTTGTCAGATGCCGCCCTTCAATTCTTCAGATGAAGTTGGCCTTAGCCTTTTGACATCGCTGCAACTTCAGCAGCAAAGTCATCTTCTTCTTTTTCGATACCGTCACCCAACTGAAAGCGGGCAAAACCTTTCAGAGCAATCGCTGCGCCAGCGTCCTTTTCAGCGTTTTTCAACGCTTGTTCGACGGAGTTTTCGCCATCGATGACAAAGGTCTGGGACATCAGAACATTCTCTTCATAGAATTTGCGAATGCGACCTTCGACCATCTTTTCAATGATGTTTTCTGGCTTGCCGGAATCTCGTGCGCTTTCAACAAATATTTTCTTTTCTCTTTCAACAACATCAGCGTCCATGTCATCGCGAGTTGCGGCCAGCGGGTTGGTCGCCGCAACGTGCATTGCAACCTGACGGCCAATTGCACTGAGAGCAGCAGCATCGCCTTCGGATTCAAGCGCAACCAAAACACCGATTTTGCCCAGTCCATCGGCGATGGAATTGTGAACATAAGACGCGACAACTCCAGAACCAACTTCCATTACGGCAGCGCGGCGCAGGCCCATATTTTCACCGATTGTTGCAATCGCTTCGGTAATTTTTTCCGATACCGGCTTGCCGCCCATGTCGGCTGCAGAAATTGCCTCAACCGAACCATCGGTGCCCATGGCAACCTTTGCGATGCCGGCTGCAAGAGCCTGGAAATCGTCATTACGCGAAACGAAGTCGGTTTCTGCGTTCACTTCGACAACGGCGGCTTTTGATCCATCGCTGACGACAGCCACGAGACCTTCAGCAACCGTACGACCGGACTTCTTGTCGGCCTTGGCGATGCCTTTGGCGCGCAGCCAGTCAACTGCGGCTTCGATGTCACCACCGTTTTCGTTCAACGCGTTTTTACAGTCCATCATGCCTGCGCCGGTTTTGTCGCGCAGTTCTTTCACCATTGATGCTGAAATAGCCATCTCAATAGCCTTTCTGGTTGGCCCCACAATCCGGGGCGTATGATTGTGTCAAAGTATCAGGAGCCCCGATCGGGGCTCCGGTATTGCGGGTTACATCGTGCAAAAATGTCGATCTACAAGTGCTGCATGGCAGCCATGCAACCGACGGTCTGCAATTGACTTACGACTTCAGACGCTCTGCAGCCTGAGCTTTCCAGTCTTCGATCTGTGCAGATGAAAACGGCACATACTCGTCGACTTTGGCAATGTCTTCTGCTGTCAGTTCAGCGATCTGCTTGTAGGTTGTAATGCCCTGTTCTTTCAACTGACCTTCTGCAACCGGTCCAATGCCGTTGATCTCTTTCAAGTCATCGGCATCGCCTTCAGGAGCTGCAAACAATGGTGCAGCTTCGGCAGGAGCCGCTTCTGGTGCAGGAGTTGCTTCTACCTCAGGTGCTTCAGCGGCTGGTGCTTCTTCCGCAACAGGGGCCTCTACGGCCGCAGGAGCTTCTTCTGCAACGGGTGCCGCCTCGGCTGCTGGTGCTTCAGGTGCAGCTTCCAAAATGGTTTCTGCAGGAGCTTCAGCCTGAGCACCAAGATCAACGCCGGAAGCGCCTTGCTGACGGGCGATGCCGTCAATCGCAGCCCTGGCAACAAGATCACAGTACAACGCAATGGCGCGTGAGGCGTCATCATTGCCCGGGATTGGCAGGTCGATATTGGCCGTGTCGGAGTTTGAATCGAGGACAGCGCAGACCGGAATTTTCAACTTGGCAGCTTCCAGTACAGCAATGGCTTCCTTGTTGGTGTCGATCACAAAGATCAGGTCCGGCGTGCCGCCCATGTCCTTGATGCCGCCCAGCGCACGTTCCAGTTTGTCACGTTCGCGGGTCAGTTTCAGCAGTTCTTTTTTCTTGAAACCGGCCTGTTCACCAGACAGCAATTCTTCCAGCTCACGCAACCGTTTGATGGAGTTTGAAATTGTTTTCCAGTTTGTCAGCATGCCGCCCAACCAGCGTGCATTGACGTAATATTGCGCCGAACGACGGGCCGCGTCTGCAACCTGCTCGGAAGCGGTCCGTTTGGTGCCAACAAAGAGCACGCGGCCACCACGGGCAACCGTGTCGGAAATCTGTTTCAGAGCGTTGTGCAGCAGTGGCACGGTCTGGGACAGGTCAAGAATGTGGATGTTGTTGCGTTTGCCAAAAATGAACTTGTCCATTTTCGGGTTCCAGCGGTGGGTCTGATGACCAAAGTGAACTCCAGCTTCCAAAAGCTGACGCATAGAAAAATCGGGCAGAGCCATGGCTCGCATCTCCTTTTACCGGTTGTACCTGGCGCGGATAAGAACGACAGACCAATTTCTGTCGCACCGGAAGTGCTGGTCAGTGCCATGTTATCGCTAACTCGGGGCTGATCGTTTCATAAAGAAACGTTGACCATCACGCATCCGCGTGTGGAATGAGCGGCGTTATAGCGGGAATTTGGAAAGGTGCAAGGGGTTTCTTTGCGGGTTGACGCAGGTGGAGGCAAACCCGTTGCGAAGGAGGTTTATTTGTCGCGCAACTCGCAGCGCGTATAGATGTTCAGGATCTGATAAGGCAGCTTTTCCCAAGTCTGCCGATAAAAGAATTTTGATTTTTCCAAACAGGCCTCGTGGGTCGTATAAGGCCGGGCATCAAAGCCTTCAAATTCCTTGCCTTCGACCACTTTTTGTGTGCTTTCGCCGGTCTGAACGACGAACAGGAAAACCAAAAACCACTTCATTGTCTGCATTCCGAAGAATCGATCACCAACGGCATTTGGCAAGCCGAGGCGCAGATTTGCAAATGAATTAGCTGTCAGAACTTCGCGATCAGATTGTTGGTAAACTGGCAGGGGCAGCAGGATTTGAACCCGCGACCTACGGTTTTGGAGACCGTCGCTCTACCAACTGAGCTATACCCCTTCGCGCGCGGCTATCGCTAACGATAAACTGCGGCGCGATCAAGTCTTATGTTGGGTTTTTCGTCTCTTGGTTTACTTCCACCAATGCGGTGTTGAATTCCGCGCCGAATAACAGCAGGACAGAAAGGCCATAAAGATAAACAATTGCCACCATGATCCCAGCCAAACCTGCATAAACGGCGGTGTAGTTGGCGATGTATTGCAGATACAGGCCGAACAGGTGGGAACCGACCGCAATGCCAATCAGGGTGATCAGGATTCCCCAAAGCAATTCCCTTCGATGTCCCTTCAGGTCAGGTAGGAAGCGATGGAATGCAAATAGCGTTGCCCCCAGAAGTACCAGCGGAAGGCCGAACTGCAGCAAACGGAACATCAGGGCAAATTCAGATAGCCATTCCATGCGGACCAGCATTAAGGACCAGACAAAGGGGGCGCCGACCAAAATGACGTTGGAGGCGATCAACGCGACCGCGCCAAGCAATACGAAGACTGCACCTTGAACGCGCCGCCACAAAAAGGAACGACGCTCGTTGACTTTGTAGGCCCGGTTGAGCCCATCGCGTGCGCTCTCAATGCCGTTGGTTGCCAATATCAGCGCCACCAAAGTAGAAAATGAAAAGAACTCGCCGGGATTTTGCGACAACAACACCCTCACCTGTTCGGTAATTGCATCCGCGGAATCTCCGGGCCACGAGCCAAGTAACAGAAACACGATTTGTTGCGCCATGGACGGATCGCCATAGAGGCGAACGAGCGAGGCAATCAGCATCAAAAAGGGGAACAGCGCCAGCAGTAACGACAAAGCAACATTTGAGGCGATTGCCAGCCCACCATCGTCGATCAATTTAATGACTGCCCGATAGAAGGACAGGAACACAATCCTTAACATGCCTTTGCCCGGTTTGGTGACAGGCCAACTTTCAAATTAAATGTGAGAGAAATCTGCCACAAAATTCAATCTTTTATAACTGTTTGAACGGCTCTGCTACATCGTCCGCCCTTTAGGATGCATTTGCAACCACGTTTGATCGCAGTAGTCTGAATTCACAGCCATTGCAGAAATCGGGCAACACAATGATTCGGCGCAGCTTTATTTCAGGCATTATGATGATTCTGGCGGGTTGGGTATTCGAATCCCAGGCAGCTTTTGCCGATAATTTTTGAGCCATCGCCTATTCCCCCAGTTCAGGTGCTTTTGGACGGTCCTGGGACTATCCAAGCCGCCGTGCGGCGGAACGCAGAGCCATGCGTGGTTGCCGCAAACATGCCAGGGATTGCAAGGTATTATGGTTCCGCAATGCCTGCGGTGCGGTCGCCTGGGGCAACAATAAGAGCTGGGGCAGCGCCTGGGGTTCAACATCACGCCGCGCCCAGCGGTTGGCCATCAATAAATATTCACAATATACGAGTGGTTGCAAAGTGCGCGTCTGGCAGTGCACCACTCGTTAGGAATCATCTGGATTTGACGGATACCTAATAGGTTGCCCGACCGCCACTGAGATCGAAAACGGCACCGGTTGTAAACGAGTTTTCTTCCGTGCTCAGCCAACTAATCATCGAAGCCGCCTCATCCAGTTCCATCATCCGTCCGCGCGGAATTTTGGATAACATGTAGGCAATATGTTCTTCCGATTGCTCCATCGCACCCTTGGTTTTTGCAACAGCAGGCGTGACGCAGTTGACCGCGATATTTTCGGCCGCCAATTCCTTACCCAGACCTTTGGTCAAGGCAATAACTGCAGCTTTGGTCGATGAATAAGCACAGGCATTGGGATTGCCTTCCTTACCAGCCACAGAAGCAACATTGACGATACGTCCATAGCCCGCAGCACTCATGTGAGGTACCACGGCCTTGCAAACTTTGAACGTGCCGGTCAGGCCCACCGCCACCACGGCTTCAAATTCATCAACCGGATAGTCGACCAGCGTTGCGTTAGGTCCAATCAGGGCAGCGTTATTGATGAGAATATCGATTTTGCCAAATTTCTTCATGGTCGCTTCGACGCCAGCGGCAACGGACTGGGTGTCTGCAATATCAACTTCGACTGCAAATGCCTTGTTTTGAAGGTCTTCTGCGGTTTGCGCCAGACGTTTGGAATCGCGGTCCCACAATGCAACCTGTGCGCCATTTTCCATCATCCGTTGTGCGACTGCCAGCCCGATGCCTTGCGCGCCGCCGGTGACGATCGCCACGCGACCTTGTAAATCATACTTGTTCACTTGAATTCCTTCCTTACCGGTCTCGCCCGTGCGATCCGCATTGATTGTTGTTTGATTGCATCCGTGTGTTGGCGTTTAATCGTGATGGAATACCTCTTCCATGGACGCCCACCATTCACCTTCGGCCCGCGTTTCCAGCGGCACCTGCATCGGCCCGCACAATTTCCACCATTCCTTGGTTTTTGGATCGTCTGTAATTGCCTGACTGTCGGCTTCAAAATCGCTGCCAAGATATTCCCAATAGGCGAACATGACATTTTCGGGTTGACGCAAGAAGATTGAATAATTGGTGATGTTGCTCTTTGAAAGCCGATTGAGAATCTCCGGCCAAACGTCCGCATGAAGGCGTTTGTATTCAGCCATATCCTCAGGTCGAAGTCCGATCATCATTCCCATGCGTTGCATAATAATTTCCTTTCGCCATTTGTTGCAGGGCACCGCCGGGGATGCCATAATTTGTTGACATTAAAGAGTGTTCCGGCGCGCGTTGAGTGACTGCGGACCAGCGCTAAAGAGGATACATGTCCATGACCAAGAAAAGACTTTCGTCTATCAAACAAGATATAATCGCGGCGTGCTTGAGGATGAATCAAACAGGTCTCAATCAGGGAACATCGGGTAACATCAGCGCGCGAAACGGGGTCGGGTTTGTGATAACCGCGTCTGGTGTTCGCTATGATGGGATGGAACAACACCACATTGTGGAAATGGACCTGCAAAGCGGCTATCGCGGAGAATTTTTGCCGTCTTCTGAATGGCGAATGCACATGGATATTTACGCCGCCTGTCCCGACGCCCAGGCGATTGTGCACACCCATTCGCCCTATGCCACCGCGGTATCCAGTCTGCGAAAAGACGTGCCGGCATTTCACTACATGGTTGCGGCGGCTGGCGGCAACACGCTTCGATGCGCAGACTATGCGACCTTCGGCACCCAGGAACTGTCGGACAATATGCTGGCCGCGCTTGAAAGCCGTTCGGCTTGTCTGCTGGCAAATCACGGGATGATTTGCTTTGGCAAAAATCTTGATGCCGCATTTTCGCTTGGAGTCGAAGTCGAGGCGCTTTGCCGCCAATATGCGATTGCCTGTCAGATGGGCAAACCGGTTATCCTCAAAGATGCAGAAATGGCCAATGTTCTGGAGCGATTCAAAACCTACGGCAAGCAACCGGCGGAAACGGAAAAATCCGATTCTCCCGCCGTGTTTGCACCAGTCAGACGCGACTGATCCCTGCTTAATTCGGACGCCCACGCATCGGTTCATATTGCCAGTTTGACCCATGCACTGTTGCGATTGCTGGACCGGACGCAGGCATCAACGAATGCAACTCCTTTGACACCATCCTGAACCGTTGGATAAACGGTGCCTGCTTCCACTTTTCCGCCGCTTTGCGCCGCACGAATGGCGCGGGCAGCTTCGGTATAGATGTTGGCAAAACCTTCAAGATAGCCTTCAGGATGGCCTGGAGGAACGCGGGTGACGCGGCCGGCATCTTCGCCTGAACCTGCCCCACCACGGGTGATCAGCCGTTTTGGCTCTCCAAGCGGAGTATACCAAAGATAATTCGGGTCTTCCTGACGCCATTCCAGACCGCCCTTGGAACCATAGATACGGATGGCAAGGGCATTTTCATTGCCCGGAGCCACCTGGCTGGACCACAACATGCCGCGGGCACCCGAGGTGAAGCGCAACATCACATGGGCATTGTCGTCGAGCTGACGACCGGAGACAAATGCACTGAGATCAGCCGACAATTCGGAAACTTCCAACCCGGTCATGAAACTGGCCAGATTGTAGGCATGGGTCCCAATATCACCGGTTGAGCCACCTGCCCCGGCCTGTGTCGGGTCGGTGCGCCAGGATGCCTGCTTCTGGCCCGTCGATTCCAGATCGGCCGATAGCCAATCCTGGGGATACTCCGCCTGTACGACCCGGATCTCTCCAAGCTCGCCGCTGGCAATCATTTCACGAGCCTGGCGTACCATCGGGTACCCAGTATAGTTATGGGTCAATACGAAGATTGCACCGGTCTTTTCAACCAGTGCGGACAGTTTTTTTGCATCACCGAGACTGGCGGTTAGTGGCTTGTCGCAAATGACGTGAATTCCGCGTTTGAGAAATTCCCGCGCAACCGGATAATGCATGTTGTTCGGCGTGACGATGGATACGGCCTGAATGCCATTTTTCAACCGCCCCTCCCGTTTGGCCATGTCGAGAAAGCTGCCATAGGAGCGGTCTTCGGCCAGTCCGAGTTCCGCACCAGAAGCGATTGCCCGTTCCGGGTCGGACGACAGAGCTCCGGCAACCAGTTCAAAATGATCATCAATGCGCGATGCAATGCGATGGACGCCTCCGATAAAGGCGCCCTGCCCGCCACCAACCATGCCAAGCCTAATGCGTGTATTGTCTTCATTTGCCATGATTAGTTCTCCCTATTAAATGCCCAGCATCCGGCGATTTGCGGCTTCATCTGTGCCGCCATCAGCGAAGTCGTCAAAGGCCTTGTCCGTAACCTGGATGATGTGCGCCTCGATGAAGGGAGCGCCTTCGGCGGCACCCTGCTCAGGATGTTTCAGCGCACATTCCCATTCGATGACGGCCCAGGAATCGTAATCATACTGAGCAAGTTTTGAGAAAATTGCCGGAAAATCCACCTGTCCGTCGCCGAGTGAACGGAAACGGGCGGCGCGTTCTACCCAAGGCGCATAACCGGAATAAACACCCTGGCGACCCGTGGGATTGAACTCGGCATCCTTCACATGGAAAGCACAGATTCGTTCGTGATAGATGTCGATGAAATCAAGATAGTCGAGCTGTTGAAGCAAAAAGTGCGACGGATCGTAGTTGATCTGGCAGCGTGGATGGTTGTCTAACCGTTCAAGGAACATCTCAAAGGTGGTGCCGTCGAAGATGTCTTCGCCGGGATGAATTTCATAACCAACGTCGCAGTCGGCTTCATCGAATGCGTCAAGGATCGGACGCCAGCGTTTTGCCAACTCATCGAAAGCAGTTTCAATCAGACCGGCAGGACGTTGTGGCCAAGGATAGAGGTAGGGAAAAGC
The DNA here is from genome assembly GCA_011087605.1 of Hyphomicrobiales bacterium. Taxonomy (GTDB): domain Bacteria; phylum Pseudomonadota; class Alphaproteobacteria; order Rhizobiales; family Rhizobiaceae; genus Pseudahrensia. The sequence goes on along the minus strand of JAALLE010000025.1, from coordinate 31,652 downwards.
CAGCGCGCCCGGAAACGACACGTGGGATTTAAAGCCCATATTGGCCGACGCCTTGGCGGCCATCATCATCTGATCTACAGCCCACTCCTGACGGGCCTTGGGATTGCCCCGCACTTCGGGGGCTGCAAACCCGTCAAATGCTTCGTCATAGGCGGGATGCACGGCCACCAACTGACCCTGCAGGTGAGTTGAGAGATCGGTTATTTCAACGCCGGCTTCCCGGCAGGTTCCGATCAGCTCATCACAATAGGTCTTGCTGTCGGCAGCCTTGGCGAGGTCGATCAGATTGCCATCCCAGCTTGGCAATTGGATACCTTTATAGCCATGGCCTGCGGCCCATTCGGAGACGCTTTTGAGAGAATTGAAAGGCGGTTCGTCGCCACCAAATTGTGCCAGGAATATCGCTGGACCTTTCATCGTTTTCATCGGTTAGTCTCCTTCATAATCAAAATAGTTTGTGGCCGGTCTCATCGCGCATTTTGCGAAATCAGGCCCTGTCCCAGGTCTCACGCAAAAAGTCGTGGCCAAATTTATAAACTTCATCGCGGGATGGAAAGAAATCTCGCCACACCTTAGTCGCCGCCGCAAGATCAGGCATTGCCCGTCCAAACGATTCAATCGTGCACCAGCCGTCATAACCACCATGTTTCAGAGCCGACATGGTTTCGGCCCAAGGCACATGGCCCTTGCCCGGTGTTCCCCGATCATTTTCGGAAAAATGAACATGGGAAATTTGCTTTATATTGGGGCCAATGACGCCAACAGGGTCCTTTTCTTCGATATTGGCGTGGAAGGTATCATAAAGCAGACCATAATTATCAGCTCCCACCCGCTTTACGATGTCTGCAGCATCTTCCACCGTGTTGAGCACATAACATTCAAACCGGTTCAACGGCTCGATGCCTAGTGTGACGCCGTGATCAGCGGCATAGGCTGCCGCTTTTTTATGGACCGTCACCAGATTGCTGCGTTCATCTTCGGTTGGCGGGTTGCCGGAAAAGACGCCCAATGGCTGGTGAAATGGCCCACATAGGACTTCTCCGCTGGCGGCTTCAGTACAGTCAATTGCCCATTTGATATGGTTCAGCGCTGCTTCCTGGATACCTGCATCGCCGCTCAAACAACTGTGGTCTTCACCTGGCATAACGCAGACAGTTGTAACCCGTAGACCATTATCGCGGGCCGCCTGGCCGACTCTTGCATAGTGCGCTGGATCACCATCGAATATCGGCAGTTCAATGCCGTCATAACCGGTCTTTTTCAGTTCTTCGAATATCGGAAAATGTTCGTCAGTGACGTGGATGGTCCACAATAGAAGATTGAAACCTAGCAGCATGTTATTTTCTCCTGTGTTCTTATCACCTGACGTTTCGCTTAGCCTCTGATCGGCAACGAATTCATGGCGTTTTTTGTGTCTTCAAATGAGGTGACGCCAGCATCTGAACCAAGACCCGTGGCGACCAGAGCAGCTGAAGCCTGGGCAAATCGCAGCGACGTGTCGAGGTCCATTTTGTGATGTAAAGCGGCAATGAACCCGGCGTCAAAACCATCGCCACAACCGGTGGTATCCACGACTTCAATGTCATAGGCGTTCGATTGTTTGCGTAGGCCGGATTTGTCGGCGTAAAATACCCCGTCCGGGCCCAGGGTAATTATGCAGATTGTTGCTCCGGCCTCCAACATGGCATCGGCGCAATCGTCCGCAGTTTGTTTTCCCGAAAGATCTCTCGCCTCTTCAATTGACGGCATAAAATAGTCGATGTGAGGAAGCAGCGGTTTGACGATCTTGATCGTGTGTTCATCCGTTCCGATCAAATCAAATGTCGCGGTTCTGCCGCGGTTCTTAGCTTCCTTCAGCAGGCGTACACTTGGTTCGCCGTCGATTTTCTTTAAAAGACCTGTGCCGCCCAGATGAACTATCGGCGCATCAAAGACCCGGTCGTACATTTCTGCTGGCACATCAAAATGATCCGACGCACCGCGCGCGTGAAGAGCTGGCCGGTCGCCGTTTGGCCGGACGTTCAGGATGGTCGCAGATGTCGATACACCGGGTAAACGCTGCATACTGGAGATATCCACACCGTGTTTTTCCAGATTTGAAAGCACCCAATCGGCTTTCTCATCTTCGCCAACTGCACCAACAGCCAAACTGTTGAGCCCGAGTTTTGCTGTATTGACGACTGTTCCACCCGCGGTTCCAGCAACGGTTAATTTAATCTCTTCAATAAACTCAACATTCCCGAATTCAGGAATGACGGTGACAGGTCGCCCAAGGATATCGAGAACATAAAATCCGATTACTGAAACGTCATGTTTCATTCACCTTTGTCTCCCCGCAAACGAAACACCGCAAACCACAAGATGATATCGATAACCGCAAGTCCCCAGACCAACGGCTGCTGATAAAATGGAGCAGAGGCGGCACGGCGAACCAGAGAAACCGCAGGCGCCTTCAAAAATGCCAGGCCGTACAGGTGTGCTGCGGCAATGGCTACCAATAATGCCGTACATAAGATCAGTGCAACAACAGCCGTTGCAAATGGGATTATGCGAACTGGCGCGCCGGCTACCGCTAGTGGCAGCAGATTATTGATCAAGGCCGCCACAACCACCAATCCGCAGCCAATAGAAAATATGGTCAGACTGAAGGGCTGAAAAATCATGATCAGGGCCACAATGCCGAATCCGATGATTGAATACTCCAACCGAAGCGCTACGTCTTTGCTCAGTTTCGAACCGCTGCCACCACTCATGTCCGCACTGCCTTTCCATCTGCGTCAAACACATGGGTTTGACCCGGATCGGGCGTCAGATGGAGAACTTCTCCACTTTTCACCCGTGTTTCCCGGGGAACCACAACGCGAATTTCGGTTTGTTTTGGGGTGCGGGCGTGAACCAGTGTTTCAGCGCCCATGGATTCAATAATCTCGGCTTCAACCGTAATGGTGCTGGAACTAGGATCAGAAGCAAGCGAAAACGCGCGTGGCCTGACCCCAATCTGAATTGGTCCCGCCGACTGTCCTGATACGGCTTTATCAACTCCCAATTGCAATGGACCGCCATCCAGTTCCACTTCTGCCGTGCCATCCTCACAATGGGCAAACTGAGCGTCCAGCAGGTTCATTTGAGGCGTGCCAATAAAGCTTGCAACAAAGGCGTTTGCCGGTTTGGCAAATACATCGTGCGGCGAACCAATCTGCTCAACCGCACCGTCGCGCATGATGGTAATCCGGTCCGCCATGGTCAACGCCTCGAGTTGGTCGTGAGTGACGATGACGGTTGGTTTCGAAAGTCCTTGGAGCACTTCCTTGATTTGCGCACGCATGGTTTCGCGCAACTCGACATCGAGTCTGGACAGCGGTTCATCAAACAGAAAACACGCCGGATCGCGGATGATGGCACGGGCCACGGCGATGCGTTGTTTCTCTCCTTCAGCGACTTCGGCCGGATAGCGCTGCAAAATATGCGACAATTGCAGAATTTCTGCGACGTCAGATACCCGCTTCTCGCGATCCTTTGCCGACAGTTTTTCCACCAATAGCGGGAAGGCCAGATTCTCGCCGACCGTCAGCGCTGGATATAGAGCATAAAACTGAAACACCATCGCGACATTGCGTTGCTCCGGCGTTAGATTTGTCACAGGTTTGTCGTTGAATAGGACTTCTCCGGCACTGGGCGTTTCCAGTCCGGCAATCATCCGCAGCGTTGTGGTTTTGCCACAGCCTGACGGGCCAAGCAGACATACTACCTCGCCAGAATCCACATATAGGTTGAAGTCCCGGACAGCTGTGAACTGCCCGAAATTCTTATCAACACCTCTGAGTTCAATTGTTGATTTCAGCGTTTTACCGTCCCGAATGTTACGCCGCGTAGCAGCTGATTTTGCAAGAAGAAGGTGACCAATATCACCGGTATGAGAAACAGGGTTTCAATCGCCGCAAGCAATCCCCAGCGTACCCCGATATCGCCGCCGATTGTCTGTGACATGGCGACCGGCACAGTTCGGGTCTCAACACCTGTCAACAACAGGGCGAAGAGGAACTCGTTCCATGTCAGGATCAGGCCGAATACTGCCGTTGCAGCAAGACCAGCCAATACCTGCGGCAGGCAGATTTTGAAGAACACCCGTCGTTCTGAAGAACCATCAATTCGGGCGGCATCTTCAACATCCGGCGAAAGCTCGTCGAAAAAGCTTTTCATCATCCAGATCGTAAACGGCAAATTGAACGCGGTGTAGAGCAATATGATACCCGTATAAGTGCCGGACAGTCCCGTCACCCTGAACATCAGCATGACCGGTATGATGACCACGATTGCGGGCAGCATTCGGGTCGTCAAAATCACGAACAGATAGGTGTCATTTCCCTTTAGTGGATATCGCGAGAACCCAAAGGCTGCGAGCGTGCCGATGAACAATGCCAGCAGCACTGAAAATCCGGCGATGAATATTGAATTGAAGAAGAAACGGTCGAAGCCGGTGTCCTGAGCGGCAGCACCTGCGGAATATGATCTTGAGAAGACGTGCACGAAGTTGTCAAAGGTCGGCTTGAATGTCAGGCCTTCTGGAACAATAAAACTCAGAAAATCCGGGAATAACTTGGCGGGAACCGCGAGCGCATCCGTGTGTTCTTTAAACGCAGTGATAATGATAATCAGAACTGGGAAGAAATAGATCAGGCTGACGACAGTGGCCCCAAAGGTCCTGCCCCATCCCGCCTGATCAACTTCCCGCGTCTGGTTTTTGGCATTAGAGCGAAACAACATTTAACCCTCCTTCGCCCGGCGATTGGCCAGATAAAGATAAAGATTGGTCAAAACGATCACCGTAAATAACAGGACATAAGACAGCGATGCCGAATAGGACGTTTTGTTGAATTGAATCGCTTGTCGATAAACATAAAGCGCAATTGTTTCCGTGCTTTGCCCCCCGTCGGTAAGGATGAAAACAATGTCAAACAGTTTAAACGCTTCAATGGTTCTAAACAGCAGCGCCAGCATCAGCAGGCCTTTGACATAGGGAAACGTGATCGACTGGAATCGTCGCCAAGCCGGCACCCGGTCGACAGCGGCAGCTTCATACAGATATTTGGGAACGCTCACCAATCCAGCGAGAACCAACAGCATCACGAAAGGTGCCCACATCCACGCGTCAGCAATCACGATGGCTGCGATCGCACCGCCGGTTGATGAAATCAACACGTAAGGTTCATCGGTGAACAGATTGGCGACCTGACTGACGAGACCGAAAGTCGGGTCGTAGTAATAACGGAAAAAGGCCCCGACCGCGACATATGACAACATCATCGGAGTCAGTACCAAAATGAGAAGATAGCGGCGCAGAGGAAACTGCTTTGCAAAAAGTAGGGCCAACAAAAAGCCGAAAATCATCTGTACCAGCACAGTCAATACAACCAGTGTGGCGGTTGTTGTAAGGCGATCCCAAACCACGGGATCATTTATGAGACGTTCGTAATGTCGAAAACCAATAAATCTCAAGGTCTGGCGGTCGGCGCGATAGTTGTAGAACGACAATCCCAAAGACCACAGCAGCGGGAAGATGTTCATCACCACAAGCACGGCAATGGCCGGGGCGATGAGAAGACCTCCAATATAACGACCCCATGCATTGACAACGGCGGTCACCGCAACAAGGGCGCTGGCTGCTCCAGCAATCCATAAGGTTGTAATCGCCGGCAAGACCAACGCTGAAATTACAGTTGCAACCACACCTACAATAAGTGCCCCAAGCCAGTTGCTCCAGCTTGGTGTGAATAATGCGTTGCCGCTGGAGGAAGGGGTGTCAGTTGTTTTCAATTTTACCACATTCTCTGAAAATAACGCGCCGGAAAAAGCCGGCGCGTTATAAGTTCTTTATAATCAGACGATTATTCGATCAGCCCTGCATCTTCCAGCAATTGCTGCTGAAATTTGGCAATGGCATCCAACGTCGCTTTGGCGTCCTGCTTACCGGTGACGGCAAGGTCGAACTGTTCCTGCTGCTGCACCAACAATTCAAAGAACTGAGGTACGTGCCAGACGTCCTGCTGCCATTCAAGGCCAGCAGCCCAGGTACGGTTCCATGGACGGTAAGTGGTGTATTTTGGATCGTTGTACACCGACTTGATAGCACTTTGACCACCGGCTGCAGCAAACTGATGCTGGATATCCGATGACAACCACCATTTCACGAAGTCAACAGCTTCCTTGATCTTGGCATCGTCAGTCCAGGTCATGATGACAAATGGCTGACCACCAATGTTGGAAGTTCTGTCAATTTTACCGTCGGCTTTTTTCAGACCCGGCATGGCAGCAAATGCAATTTTGCCCGCAACTTTAGACGTTTCGGGGTTGATCGCACTTTCAGCGAAACCAATCCATTCGATGTTCAGAGCCAACTTTCCTTCACGGAAAAGTTCGTCGGTTTTAAAGATGTCCATCGATCCGGTTTTGACCACTGGCGGCATGTATTTCAACAGGCTCAAATAGTGATCAAGCGCCTTGACGGCGAGAGGTGAATTAACAACACCTTCTGCCTGAGCGTTTGGAATTCCGGTTTCATCCCAGATACCTGCGCCATGCTGCCAGGTAAATCCGTTCACCTGCATACTGGAGAAGTCGTAGCCTTTACCAGCCTGATAGGCGATTCCGTAGAAGTCATCGTCTGCAGCTTTACCGGCGAGCATGTCACCTTTTTTGCGTTGGAAGAACTCACCGATCTTACCGAACATGTCCCAGTCCATGCCATCCAGTTCTTCTGGAGAGCAAGGCAACTTGGTGCCATATTTGGCCTGGAATGCAGCCTGTTCATCCGCATGGCACAGAACATCTGTACGAGCATAGGTGATCAGGATATCCGGCATCTGCGGGAAGCCGTAGATGTTATCGGACTTATAGGGATAGGTTCCATAAGCCTGAAGCGGAGCCTGATGCATGCCATCAAGTGTCGCTTTCAACTCTGGATCGGCATCAATCAGGTCATTGAGTTTTCTGTAATAACCACCTTCGATGAAGGCACCCAACCACTGACTGTCTGATACGGCCATATTATATTTTTGTTCGCCAGATGTGAGCGAGGCGTTCAGACGGGTGTAGTAGTCCGGCCATGGAATGAAGTCGACTTCGAGCTTCACGTTATTGCCCGACTTTGCCTTATACTGTTCGTCAAACAGCTTTTTCATGATGCGCGTTGGTGGCCAGTCCGGAACCGCCATATTCAATGTCACATCTGCGGCCCAAACCGCGGGGGTGGCAAGGGACATTCCCAGACAACCCGCCATCGCCGCTGAAATCAGCGACCGTTTTGAAAGTGTCATAGTTTTTATTCCTCCTGTTAGTCTTTCTTCTTAGCTTTTCCTCGATAAATCACATGGCGGTCGACACGACTGTGCCATCTGCCTTGCGAAATAGATGAACCCGCTCCGGCGGGATAACGATTGGTAATTCGTGACCTGGCTTGACGCCCAATGCACCTGCCTCGGGCAGAACCAGACGCAGGCTTGAACCGGCAACATCTACCGAAACGACGGTGATATCGCCGAGCGGCTCCACCAGTTGTACCTTCAAATTCAGATGTGGTTCAGCGTCCCGGGCAAGCCGGATGTCGGATGGTCTTATCCCCATCACGATTGCTTCGTCTCCCGAGACCTGCGGGCGTTTGGTTTCCAGAGGCCCAAACGGTGTCTGCAATCCATCGCCATCCTCATTGACACTGACGTCCAGCAGATTCATGTGCGGCGAACCGATTTTTGCAGCCACGTAAAGATTGTCGGGAGTTTCATACAATTCGTCGGGAGAACCCTGCTGGACAACATGGCCTTCTTCCATAACCGCGATATCCTCGCCCATCGACAGTGCTTCGAGTTCGTCCGGCGTGGCATAAATGATTGTCATGCCAAATTGCCGGTGCAGACGTTTGAGCTCGGCGCGCATGTCATGGCGCAATTTAGCGTCCAGATTGGTCAGCGGTTCGTCGAGCAGCAAAATGTTGGGTCGCTGGATCAGCGCACGCCCAAGGGCAACGCGCTGCTGTTCCCCGCCTGAAAGCGTCGACGGCAGATTGCCGGTTCGATGAGACAAGGAGAGCATTTCCACCGTTTCACCAATTCGCTGCTTGATTTCAGCAGCAGGTAATCCTGATTCTTTCAACGGATAGGCAAAATTGTCGGCAACACTCAAATGCGGATAAAGCGCAAATGACTGGAAGACCATCGCCACGCCACGGCCCCGAATGGGTGCGTCGGCAACATCACGCCCATTGAGTTCGATCTTTCCGGCGTTGATTTTCTCCAATCCGGCTATCGCCCGCAATGTGGTGGTTTTGCCAACCGAACTTGGACCAAACAAAACAAAAAACTTGCCAGTCGCAACGTCAAACGACAGATCTTTGAGAGCTTCTACATCTCCAAAGTTCTTGTCTACGCCCCGCAGGCGCACCGCTGTTTCAGCTTCATCAGTTTGGCCGTTGCCCTGTTGCAAAGATTTTCTCCTAGGCCCCTGCCGATTCCCATTGACCGGTCTGTGCGGATTTCAGCACAGCGTCGGTCACCAGATCGGTCGCCAAAGCATCGCGGAACGTTGGCATCGCAGGTTGATCCCCTTCCAGACCGGTTAAAAAGTCGGCGAATTGATGGACAAAACTGGATTCATACCCGATCGACAAACCTGGCACCCACCACTTGTCCATATAAGGCTGATCGCCATCGGTCACGTGGATCGAGCGCCATCCACGAACCCGGCCTTCATCGCTGTGATCAAAATACTCCAGCCGGTGCAGATCATGAAGATCCCACATGATCGAGGCGTTTTCGCCGTTTATTTCCAGCGTATAAAGTGCCTTATGCCCCCGCGCATAGCGAGTTGCTTCAAAGGTAGCGAGGGAGCCGTTATGGAAGCGGGCTAGGAACAGGCTGGCGTCATCAATCCCGACGGGTTCAACGTTACCGGTCAAGGTATGCATGCGCTCCTTGATGAAGGTTTCGGTTACGCCGGAAACATTATCGATGGGACCGTTCAGCCATATGGCTGTGTCTATGCAATGCGCAAGCAGGTCGCCGGTAACACCGCTTCCGGCTACGCCTGCATCAAGACGCCACAGACCGGCGCCGCCCTGCGGAAGGTCGTCGGCAATGGTCCAGTCCTGAAGAAATTTCGCCCGGTAATGGAAGATTTTGCCGAGCTTTCCCTCATCGATAATTTGTTTGGCCAGCGTCACAGCAGGAATGCGTCGGTAATTATACCAGACCATGTTGGCGACACCGGTCTTTTCAACCGCGTCAACCATTTCCTGCGACTCCTGTGCATTTCTGCCCAGTGGCTTTTCACACATAATCATCTTGCCGGCTTCGGCCGCAGCGATTGCGATGTCGTGGTGCATGTCGTTTGGAGCGGCGATATCGATCAGGTCAATGTCATCGCGCTCGACCAGCTTTCTCCAGTCAGTTTCAACCGAAGAGAAGCCCCAACGTTCGGCATGCACCTCTGCATTGGCCTTGTCGCGACCGCAAACTGCAACCAGTTCCGGTTCATATTCGGAATCGAAATAATGTGAGGCCTGGTGAAACGCGTTTGAATGGACCCGCCCCATAAAGCCGTAACCAACCAAACCAATTCTAAGTTTTTTAGCCGCCATGTCAGGAACTCCATCCATGTGCATCGCGGACATTGATCATCGCCCCCAAAATGTCATTCCAGGTCTGCTGTTTCAGCAAGTCTTCATTAGGGAACATGCATCCATCCCAGCAGATGTGCTGCATTGCCTTGGTCGGAGACCCGTCTGCATTGTTGAGCCAAAGCCCGGCATGACGAACAATATCGAGACGACCATTGGGATCACCAACCATGCAATGCCGCCCGGTTTTGTCGTGAGATCCCATGCCTTTTACCGTGCCGTCATTTTGTGCGACGTGGAAATCAATCGTCCAGGGCCGCAAAGCATCGGTAACTTTGGTGAGTGCGCCATCAAGCGCATCCCCGTCACTCCAGTCGAAATCTTCCGGCAGCAACCTGGCTTCTGGCGCATTGTAACCCATCACATAAAGTAAGGTGTGGGCCATGTCGGCCTGAAAACCAATTGTATTTGGCCGATCCACCGCCTCCAAAAGTTCAACCATGGACTTCCAGGAATGCATGCCGCCCCAGCAAATCTCCCCTTCAGCAGCAAGACGCTCGCCATGGTCGCTTGCAATGTCGCAAGCCTGTCTGAATGTATCGGCGATTAGCTTTGTATTGCCCGCCGGGTCGGCCGCCCAGTCTTCGACACCGCTGGCGGAATCAATGCGTACCACCCCATAGGAACGGACACCGAGTTCTTTCAAGCGTCCAAGAATGTGACAGGATTTGCGCACCATTTCGAGAAATTGCTTACGGTCATCTGCTGATCCCATCGCTGCGCCGCCACCTACCGGTTCCCATACCGGAGCAACAGCCGAGCCTACGACAAGATTTCTGGACCCCACCTTATCAGCAAGTTCCTTGATTTGATCATCGCTCGCGTCGATTGGTGTGTGCGGGTCTGCCAAAAACAGATCGACGCCATCAAATTTGGTTCCGTTGACATCCGCTGCGGCCGTTAGATCCAGCATCGTGTCCAAATCAATCGGTGGTTCAGAGTCATCGCCCTTACCAACCAATCCCGGCCACATCGCGTTGTGCAACTTTGGAAATGTATTCGAAATTGACATTTGTCTCCTCCCTGAATCCAATCGATTTAGTCGATGGCAAATTTTGTTTTTCCCACTTAGCCATCAACAGCACTGGCAAATCAACCAAAAACTGTTATATTAGTATAAGCACACCCTTTCACGAACAACAAGTGTCGAAATCGTTGAAACAGAAACAGTCCAAATTTATTGTACCCCCTGACATCGATTGGAAGATCGATCAGATCAATCGAACTTTGCCGTTGCGCGATCAGATTTATGTGCTGATTCGATCGATGATTTCGACCGGTGCATTGCCCCCTGGGGGTCCGATTGAGGAAAAGTCGATCGCCATCCGACTTGGGGTTTCACGAACCCCTGTAAGAGAAGCAGTTCAGCGTTTGAGCGATGAACACATGGTGGAGATAAAACCGCAATCCGGGACGCGGGTTGCAGGTATTTCACGCAGTCATGTGCACCAGGCATTTATCATCAGGCGGGCGCTGGAAAGTGAAAGCGTTGCTGCCGCGGCAGAGAAAATTACCGATAAAGATGCGACAAGACTTGAGGGAAATTACCTGCAACATCAGTTGGCACTGGATCGCGAGCAATATGTTGACGCGATTAGGTTCGATGATGAATTTCATCAGATGATTGCTGAAATTGCGGATCTGCCGCTGTTGTGGCGGGCGATTACGATATTCAAGGTCCAGTTGGATCGCTGTCGGCACCAGACCGTTCCCAAAGAGGGATTTGGCGAATCCACCCTGCTCCAACACAAGGCGATTCTCGATGCTTTGAAGGACCGGGACGCATCATTGGCACGGCAAATGATGCAGTCTCATCTTGATCTGACATATCGGGGCATTCAGGAATTTCTGGAAGCCGAACTTGAAGAATTGCAGCGTCAATCAGCCAACTGATCCGACAGGTTAACCACAGGCAACAATAACTCGCGACCGCGATTGTGCCTGAATGAATATACGTCATCGAAGTATTGGAGCGGGTGAAGGGAATCGAACCCTCGTATTCAGCTTGGAAGGCTGCTGCTCTACCATTGAGCTACACCCGCATCCGGGGACACTTTAGGTCACTTGGTCCCAAGCGCCAACTCTTATTGTCAAAGAGCGAACAACTGGCTGGTGGAGGAGGCTGGATTCGAACCAGCGTACGCTAAGCGAACGGATTTACAGTCCGTCTCCTTTAACCACTCGGACACTCCTCCAAGCCAGCAGGCGCGTTATGACGACTGCACATTTGCGTGTCAACACAAACTCGACGTGTTTGTAAGGACAATTGCATTATCATGAAATTTCTCTGTCATATCAGGGTGCATCAGGGCCCGTTGCGTGATAGGTGCGACATATGAAAAGCCCCCGTCCCCCTGCCCGGAAGCACTCCAGAAATACCTCAAACCGCGGCACTCCCAGATCTGGCAGTGATGGCGGCGGCGGCGGTGCAAGCGCCGGACGATCAAGACCAAAAAGAAAGGGCGGCAACAGAAGTTCGCGAAGTGGCGCCGGTTCAGGTGATTCTCTTTTGCTTTATGGCCTTCATACGGTTCGCGCCGCACTAAACAATCCAGACAGGCGAATTGAAGAGCTTTATGTAACCGAAAACGGCCTTGATCGCCTCGGTCAGATTGCGCCGCACCGCAAAGCGCTTCCTGTATCGCTACGGTCTGGGCAGGCACTAGATCAATTGGTTGGGGGTGAAGCCGTTCATCAGGGTGTTGTCGCCAAATGTTTACCACTCGACATGCTCGATGCATCTGAATTGTTTCACCTGGCGGAAGCCAAACTGGTGCTGGTACTTGATCAAATCACGGATCCCCACAATGCAGGTGCCATATTGAGGTCAGCCAGCGCTCTGGGTGCCGATGCGGTTTTGACCACCAGCCGCAATTCAGTCCACGAAACTGCTGTTTTAGCGAAATCTGCGTGCGGTGCACTGGATACGATTCGACTGATTGAGCTGCGCAATCTGTCGAAGGGACTGCAAGAACTCAATGATATGGGATTTTATTCGATCGGATTGGACAGCGAAGGTCCGCTGGTGCTGGAAGAAACGCTGGCAAGCAGTGGTGCAGACAGCATTGTTCTGGTCCTGGGATCTGAGAATAAGGGGCTACGGCAGATGACCCGCGAGACCTGCAAAGCTTTGGCCCGGCTGGATATGCCAGGGCCAATCAAATCTCTCAATGTTTCAAACGCTGCAACCTTATCGCTCTACGCGGTGGCCAATCATTTGCGGCCCCGTAGCTGACACCAGAATTACTTTTTGATCAATTCCAGATAGACGATGCTGGGGTATCTGGCATCGTATGCTTCGCTGTTGCGATAAAAACGAATGTCTACATTGTCAATTTGCTTCAACATTTTGGCTTCACGTCTGGCGGCTCTTTCTTCACCAAGGCGTTTCATCTTTTCGGAGACGCGAATAATTTTTGAACCCGACCTGCGACGCATTTGGTTGACCTTGTCGCGCAAATGGCTGTTGCGTCGGATAGCGTCCTGATCGTTGCGACGTGCCGTTAAGTCATCCCCATCGATAACAAAGATCGTGTCGTGCAGAGAACGACGACGACCGTGGCGACGCGACTTGTTGCTTAAGCGCCGTTTGAAGTGAAAGTTTTTTGACCGAATGCTCGGTCTGGCTTTTGCGAATTCACCGGCAACCGTTGAATATCCGCGCTCACGTGCCTGAGCGGTGATGTCCAAAATCAATAAACCGGCCAAAAATACCAATGCGACGAGCGCGATCTTAAGTGTGCGTGTGCAGGCCATGCGACCCTCCTGCGGGAAATCCCGTTTGTCATAAATGCTCATGACAAGGAGTCGGTGGAGTATCCTCCCGACACACTCATTGTCGTCTGTTCAGAGGCGAGTTTGCCCGATTGGCCAATGCTTAAGCAAGTCTTAACGCCCCAATTCGTGATGAAACCTGATCTTAAGGTTAACTCGCCAGTTCGGTCATTTCGGCATATTTTTGTACAGAATCAAATGCTTGCTGGACAATATTCTGATCCGCCTGGGGTTTGGCGGCTTCCACAGACAGTATCTGACGATAGCGGCGCGCGCCGGCCTGTCCCTGAAACAGACCAATCATATGACGAGTGACGTGATGGACGCGCCCGCCCTGCTCCAGATGCCTGGCTGTGTAATCCATCATGTTTTGACAAACGTCATCGAGCACAACTGGATCGGAGTTATCTCCATAAAACTCCCGGTCGACATGACTCAAAATAGAAGGGTTTTGATATGCCGCCCGACCAACCATAACCCCATCCAGTGGGGAGTTTAATCCGCTGGATACAAATTCGGCCGCTTGATCGACAGATTTGACGCCGCCGTTAATGCCGATGAAGCGGTCAACGTATTTGTTCTTGAGTTGATGCACGATATCATAATCCAGGGGCGGGATATCGCGGTTTTCCTTTGGGCTCAATCCCTGAAGCCAGGCTTTGCGAGCATGTACCCACAGCGCCTTGCATCCGGCGTCAAATACGCCAGCAGCCAGTTCATACAGCGCCTGTTGAGGTTCCTGCTCGTCAACGCCAATGCGACATTTAACCGTTACCGGTATTCGCACTGCCTTGGAAATCTGGTGCACACATTCTGCCACCAATTCTGGCTGGCGCATCAAACAGGCACCAAATGTGCCGCTCTGAACCCGATCAGATGGACATCCGACATTCAAATTTACCTCATCATAGCCCCATTGCTCAGCCAGCTTCGCGGCCTGCATCAGCTTGTCCGGATCGGATCCGCCCAATTGCAGGGCCAACGGATGTTCTGTTTCGCTGAAATCCAGATGTCGCGCCACGTCTCCGTAAATAAGCGCGTCGGCAACAACCATTTCTGTATACAGCAAAGCGTGTTTGGTTAGCTGTCGATGAAAATACCGGCAGTGACGGTCCGTCCAATCCATCATCGGCGCAACGGCAAATATTTTTGTGGCATTTACGGGATAGGTAAAACCGGATTTATCCATATTTGGGCTACTTGAAGAACTGAACGGTGTCTGCTTGTTGATAATGTGGATGGCAGAAAAACGAAAGGCTCTGTTGCAGTTCGCTCCAATGACGATCAATCAACCTTGTTTGCGCCAAATCAAAAATTGATTGTTGGCGGGCATGTCAACATCGCTTTCCAGCACCAACCCATTTTGTCCGGCTAGTTTGTCGAGCGTTTCAAAATCCTTGATGCCGCCCCCTGATTGCTGGTCCGCAAATACTGGTCAAAGTCAGCATTGCTCTGCGTGGTGAAGTTGCCACCATATTTGTAAGGCCCGTAGAGCAACATCAATCCACCGGGCTTTAAAGTTTGTGCTGCTCCCGCGACATACGGTTCCAACAACTCTGAACCGATAATGTGAATGCAATTTGCACTATAAACGGCGTCAAATTTGTTTGTCAGGTTCGGCCAATCCGCAATATTCAGGGTAAGCGGCGCAGGAAGATTGGCCCGCTGATTGGCAGCGATTACCTGCAACAGACCATAACCTGAAAGATCAACATCACTGCTTTGCCAGAGCATGTCCGGCAGGTTAATTGAAAAGTGCGCGGCGTGCTGGCCGGTTCCCGATGCAATCTCCAGCACCCTGTCCCCCGAATTGAGGCAGGCTTTCAGTTGATTGAGAATGTGATCCTTATTGGCATCTGCCGAGCGGCTGAAAGGAGGTTCAAACGGCGCGTCCTGGGTCATGTTCTAGATCAGTTCCACATCAATCACGCCCGGTATGCCCTTAATTGCACCAGCGACGGCTGGGGAAATTAATCGCTTTCCTGGAATGCCAATTTCGACCTCCTGCTTTTCTGCCTGATTAAGCACAATCAGACTGACCTGCCCCTCCCCGCGTTTGCCGATCTGTTTGGAAATGCTTTCAAGCGGTCTTTCATCGCGAACGAATATGTTCAGCTGGAACTGTTTTCGGGCCGCTTCCGCCTCCAGACTTTTAACCGAATTTATGCGCAAGGATATGCCTTCTGGTTTGTCTTCGGCGGCCACATTGAGAACAATCGCGTTGCCCGCAACCAGCAATTCCTTGTTCTGTTCGAGGCTTTCAGAAAACAAAACAGCTTCATACTGACCGGTGGGATCAGATATCTGCAAAATGCCCATGCGGTTTCCATTGCGCGTCTTGCGTTGCTGCAGGCTGGTCACCGTCCCCGCCAGATTGCCAGCAGAAGCTCCCTTTTTGACGGCGGCCTGAAAATCTGACCAGTTCTGAACCCGCATCTTGTCCAGCGTCTGCTTGTATTCGTCCAGCGGATGGGCCGACAGGTAAAAACCCACGGATTGGAACTCGCGCAGCAGTTTTTCCGCTGACATCCAGGGGGCAACTTCCGGCAGGGAAACGGCGGTTTCTCCTGAATCTCCACCAAACATGTCGGTCATGCCAATTGCCTGATTGTCGGCCACTCGGGTTGCGTGGCCTATCAACCGGTCGAGACCACCGATGAGTTGCTCTCGACTTGGACCAAAACAGTCAAAGGCTCCGGCATGGATGAGATTTTCCAGCATCTTGCGGTTGAGCTGTTTGGGATCGACGCGTGAAAAGAAGTTGGTCAGGCTTTCAAATGGTCCGTCTGCCTGTCGAATATCAACAATATGCGCCACAGCTTGCGCGCCGACGCCCTTGATCGCGGCAAGTGCGTAATAAATTTTGCCTCCCCGCACGGCAAACTCGACGTCTGACGTGTTGACCGAAGGCGCAACGATTTCAATTTCCTCGCGTTTTCCTTCACGGTAAAAGTCATGGAGTTTGTCGGTATTGCCCATATCAAGGGTCATCAGGGCAGCCAGAAACTCAACCGGATGATTGGCCTTCAGCCAGGCCGTATGATAGCTGACCAGGGCGTAGGCGGCGGCATGGGATTTGTTGAACCCATAATCGGCAAATTTTGCCAGAACATCAAAAATGTGACTGGCCTGAGCGGCTTTCAGATCCCGTTCAACGGCACCGTCGACAAAGCGTTTGCGCTGTTTTTCCATCTCTTCACGGATTTTCTTGCCCATGGCGCGGCGAAGCATATCCGCTTCGCCCAGAGAATATCCCGACAGGATCTGAGCAATCTGCATCACCTGTTCCTGATAGATTATGACGCCTTGTGTTTCCTTTAGAACACTCTCGATCTTTGGATGATAATAGTCCGGCTCCTCCTCGCCATGTTTGCGGGCATTGTAGACGGGAATGTTTTCCATCGGTCCGGGGCGATAAAGGGCAACCAGTGCGATAATATCTTCAAACTGGTCGGGCTTCATGCCGATCAGCGCCTTGCGCATCCCCATCGATTCCAACTGGAACACGCCGACGGTTTCTCCCCGTTGCAGCATTTCAAACGTCTTTTTATCATCGAGCGCCAGCGCATCAATATCGACTTCGACTTTTCGTTGACCCAGATATTGTTGGGTTTTGCGGATAACCGTCAGTGTTTTCAGACCGAGGAAGTCAAACTTCACCAGACCTGCCTGTTCCACCCATTTCATGTTGAACTGGGTCACCGGCATATCCGAACGGGGGTCGCGATATAGCGGTACCAATTTGTCGAGCGGACGGTCTCCAATCACAATGCCGGCCGCGTGGGTCGACGCGTGACGGTAAAGACCTTCCAGTTTCAGAGCGATATTGATCAGTTGATCGACTTCTTCTTCGGCCTTGCGGGCTTCAACAAGACCCGGTTCACTGGTAACTGCCTCAGCCAGTGATGTTGGATTTGCTGGATTGTTGGGCACCATCTTGCAAAGACGATCCACCTGACTATAGGGCATTTGAAGGACGCGCCCGACATCCCGCAATACGGCTCTCGCCTGCAATGTTCCAAACGTAATAATTTGAGCAACCTGGTCCCGACCATATTTGTCCTGCACATATCGGATGACTTCGTCGCGCCTATCCTGGCAGAAATCGATATCAAAGTCGGGCATTGAGACGCGTTCAGGATTGAGAAATCGCTCAAACAGCAGTGAGAATTTCATCGGATCCAGATCGGTAATCGTCAAGGACCAGGCGACCAGTGAACCTGCGCCTGACCCCCTACCCGGCCCAACAGGAATATCCTGCGCCTTTGCCCATTTGATAAAGTCGGCAACGATGAGGAAATAGCCCGGAAACTTCATCTTGGTGATCACTCCAAGTTCAAATTCCAGTCGGTCGTCATAGTCCTTTCTTGTGTGGCCGTCGGCAAGTTGGTGTACCTCCAGACGCCGCTGCAAGCCTTCACGAGCCTGTCGGATTAATTCCCTGGCTTCCGATTCCAGTGGGTCATCACCGGATCCATCCGTAAAGAACGGCAGAATGGGGTCGAGCTTCGGCACCTTAAATGCACAGCGCCGCGCAATCTCAACTGTGTTGTCGAGAGCTTCTGGAAGATCCGCAAACAGGGCATGCATCTCAGCCGACGACTTAAAGTAATGGTCCGGTGTCAGTTTTCGTCGATCTTCTTCCACCACCATGCGACCTTCAGCAATGCAGATCAAAGTATCGTGGGCGTGATAGTCCTCGCGCTTGCCGAAATAGACCTCGTTAGTGGCAACCAGTGGAACGTCCCTGTCATAGGCAAGATCGATCAACTTGTTCTCGACGCTGCGGGAATATCCCTGATGTCTTTGCAGTTCGATATAAAGCCGGTCGGCAAAAACTTGTTTTAGGCTTTCAAGACGGGCCGCCGCCATGGTCTCCTGCCCCGCCAGTAATGGCATGTTGAGAGCACCGCTGGGTCCACCTGTCAGGACAATCAACCCATCAGAGTATTTGCGCAACTGGTCCAGGGTGATGTGTGCGCGTGAAACTGCTGCATCATCAAGATAGGCCAGACTGACGAGCTTTGCCAAGTTGCCATATCCTGTGGGATTTGCAGCCAGCAACACCAGAATGGGCTGTGCCCGCATGGCTTGCTGCGAACTGGCGGTTCTTGAAAGTTCCTGCTCGGAGGAAGGTTGCAAGGAACTGTCAAAATCGACTTCCAGCGTGCAGCCGATTATCGGTTGCAGACCTTTGGGAATCGATTTTTCGGAGTATTCCAGCGCGCCAAACAAATTGCTCCTGTCGGTAACCGCCAGCGCCGGTTGCTCATTTGATATCGTCAGATCAATCAGACTGGCGAGTGGTAACGCGCCTTCCAAGAGAGAAAATGCTGAATGCACATGAAGATGCACAAAGGGCTTGGAATTCTCAGATGCCGCTGTGCTGCCACCTGCAAGTGCCGCATTGATTTCTTCGCGCTTGGACAAACTGCATTTCACGATCCCGCGGGATCGACCCTTTAGACTCACATTGTGTGCTTTTTATCATGGCGCTGGCCCCCCCGACAAACAAGTCAGACTGCGGACAGAATGGTGACCCAGGTGAAGATCATGAACAGAAAAATTGACATGGAAATTGCCGAAAACAGATTGCGAGCAAGAAGCGACATAAGAACCTACCTTTCAATATATGCTGCAAGCTGTTCCAACAGCTGCATTATTTTATATGTTCACCATATGTTCTTTTTCGAATCAGTCAAGATTGTTCTATCTTTGTTCTCAATCTTGGTTAATGTCAGCTGAGCGGTACGATTTTGCCGTCTTCAATCGTAACTGTTCTGTCCATTTGGGCTGCAAGTGCGTGATTGTGGGTGGCGATCAGCGCGGCCAGGCCGGTGGATCGCACCAGATCGGTCAAGGCGTCAAATACCAGGTCCGATGTTGACGGATCGAGATTTCCGGTTGGTTCGTCGGCCAACAGGACTTTTGGCTTATTGACCACCGCGCGGGCAATAGCCACCCTTTGCTGCTCACCGCCTGACAGTTGTGATGGCCGATGAGTTGCCCGTTTGGCAATGCCGAGATGGCTTAGCAGCTTATCTGCACTTGCGTCGGCCTGTTGCTTATTGCTCCCGGCAATCAGTTGCGGAAGCGCGATATTCTCACGGGCGTCCAATTCTGGCAGCAAATGATGGAACTGATAAACAAATCCGATGTCGAGGCGGCGCATGCGGGTTCGCTTGTCGTCATTTAATTTACTGCATTCAACTCCACCAATGGTCAGGCTGCCGGCATCGGGTCGTTCCAGCAGACCGGCAAGGTGGAGCAATGTAGATTTACCGGCCCCAGATGGCGCAACAAGAGCCACGAGTTCACCACGATCGATTGAAAGTTCTGCATCATCTAAAATAGTCAGCGAGTTCTTGCCCTGGCCATACGTGCGATTGATGCCGTTCATCTGGAGAATCGGCTCACTCATAACGCAGCGCCTCGACTGGATCGAGACGTGCAGCACGCCACGCCGGAAAAATGGTTGCCAATAGCGACAGCCCCAGAGCCATCAAAACCACAAGGCTGGTTTCGGTGACATCCAGGCGAGCCGGAATTTCACTGAGAAACCGAACCGTCGGATCCCATACCTGCGAACCACTGAGTCGTGTGATCAGGTCCTTGATGCTGTTGATGTTCTGGCAGAAGACCACTCCAAGTGCGAAACCGGCCAATGTTCCAAATACGCCGATGCTCGAACCTGTAATCAGGAATACACGCATGACTGAACCGCGCGTTGCTCCCATGGTGCGCAGAATGGCGATATCACCGCCCTTGTCTTTTACCAACATGAACAGACCAGATATGATGTTGAGCGCTGCAACCAGCAGGATTAGCGTCAAAATCAGGAACATCACATTGCGTTCTACTTCCAGAGCCTGAAAAAAGGTGGTGTTTCGCTGCTGCCAATTGGTGACGTAGATTGGTCTGTCGATCCCTTCCTCTACACGGCGGGCCAGTTCTTCAACGGCATCAGGATCTTCAACAAATGCCTCAATTACGGAAACCGTATCTTCGTGATTAAAATATAGCTGAGCTTCCTGCAGCGGCATGAACACGAAAATGTTGTCATATTCGGACATGCCCATCTTGAAGATGGCGGTGACTGGATAGGCTTTGACGCGAGGAGAAACACCGAATGCTGTCTGGTTCCCATCGGGAGTAATCAAGGTGATTTGATCTCCAAGAGTTAGTCCCAGATTTGCTGCCATATTCACGCCGATGGCGACACCCTCTGAATCATCAAATCCGTCAAGCGTGCCTTCGACAATCTTGTCCCCCACAGCAGGCAGACGTTTAAGATCGTTTTCGCGCATCCCGCGGACCCGCGCGCCGTTACCACCTTTGCCTCCCGACGCCAGGACTTCGCCTTCAATCAGCGGCAACGCAATCGTGATTCCCTCAAGTGTCTCAAGGCGCTTTGCAACTTCATCATAATCAGTCAGTTCAGAATGTACTGGTTGCACGACGAGGTGACCATTGATGCCAAGAATTCGATCCAGCAGTTCGGTGCGAAACCCATTCATGACGGCCATCACGATGATCAGGGTTGTCACCCCCAGCATAATGCCGATGAAGGAAATCACAGAAATTACCGAAATGAATGTTTCCTTGCGACGACTGCCCAGGTATCGGCGCGCCAGCATCCATTCGAACGCTGCAAACGGTCGGGTTGAGCCTGGCAAAGTCAAATTGGCAGCCATATCAGCCTCGAGATCATCTGTTTTAGCCACCAAAGCGCGCCTTTGTTTCTGACTGCCATGTCATTAGTTTGTTGATGGCTGCTTCGTTGTTCAAGGATTCACGTTCACCGGTAGAGCGATTCTTCAATTCAACTTCCCCATTGTCCAACCCGCGCGGGCCGATAATCAGTTGCCATGGCAATCCGATCAGATCAGCCAGGGCAAATTTGCCACCAGCACGGCTGTCCGTGTCATCATACAAAACATCAAACCCGGCATTGGTCAGTTGGTCGTAGAGACTTGCACAAGCACCGTCAGTTCGCTCGTCTCCAGACCGCAGGTTAATCAAACCAACATCGAATGGGGCAACGGAAGCTGGCCAGATAATTCCATTGTCGTCGTGTCCGGCTTCGATCAAAGCAGCAACAACGCGGCTCGGCCCAATGCCGTATGACCCCATGTAAACAGGAACGTCCTTGCCATCCGGGCCTGTTACCTTGGCTCCCATAGGTTCAGAATACTTCTGGCCGAAGTGGAAGATGTGCCCGACTTCAATGCCTCGTGCATTCATCTGCTGGGCAGCATCAACGTTGCTCCACAGCGCTTCTTCATGCATTTCATCGGTGCGGGCATAAGATTTTGTCCAGTCTTCGACGATGCTCTGAATCAGTCCATCATCGTCATAGTCGACACCGGCGCCAGGAACGTCCAGCTTCATATAGTCGGCGTGACAGAAAACTTCGCTTTCACCAGTGTCGGCGAGGATCAGGAACTCATGTGACAGGTCGCCTCCAATTGGTCCCGTATCTGCCCGCATCGGAATGGCCTTGACCCCCAACCGGTCGAAAGTGCGTAGATAGGATACGAACATGCGGTAATAGGCCGCCCGAGATGAGGCCTCATCCAGATCGAATGAATAGGCGTCTTTCATCAAAAATTCACGACCGCGCATAACGCCAAAGCGCGGACGCACCTCATCGCGAAATTTCCACTGAATGTGATACAGGTTGAGCGGCAGATCCTTGTAACTTCTGACATGGGTTCGGAATATATCCGTCACCATTTCTTCGTTGGTTGGGCCAAACAACATATCGCGTTCGTGGCGATCGGTAATGCGTAGCATTTCCTTGCCGTAATCTTCATAACGACCACTTTCGCGCCACAGATCGGCGCTTTGAATCGTTGGCATCAGAATTTCAACGGCACCTGCCCGATCCTGTTCTTCCCGGACAATCTGCTCGACCTTGCGCATGACCTTCAGCCCCAGCGGCAACCACGAATAGATGCCTGCGGACTGTTGTTTGATCATGCCAGCACGCAGCATCAATTTATGCGAGACTATTTCAGCTTCGCGAGGTGCCTCTTTCAGCACCGGTATGAAATATTTGGATAGCAACATGGATGAATTTGGCCCAGATTGGACATGCCGTTGAGGGCGGATTCGCCCGAGGAACTTTACCTGCAACTTAAAACCGCATTCGGTGTTGCAAAACAAGGGGGCAGTAACATGGCCGATGCAAATCAGGCAAATCTCCAACAGGTTGATTGGAGTCAACTGCCGTCGCCATTGGACGATGGTGGTGGGGCGCATCTTGAAGGCATGGCGCTGCCGGACATTTCCCTGGCTTCCACTGCCGATTCATATGTGCAGCTGGGAAGCCTGAAAGGCACGTCTGTTATTTTCGCCTATCCGATGACCGGCAGGCCGGATGTTGCCCTGCCGGAGGGCTGGGACATGATCCCTGGCGCGCGTGGCTGTACCCCACAGGCCTGCACCTTTCGGGACTTGTATAAAGAACTGCAGGATGCCGGTGCCAACCATGTGTTTGGACTATCGGTTCAATCAACCGAGTATCAAAAGGAAGCTGCAGAACGTCTGCATCTGCCCTTCGCACTTCTTTCAGATTGCGAAAGCAAGCTGCGGTCTGATTTGAAATTGCCGGTCATGCAGGTTGAAGAAGCGATATTGATGAAGCGCCTGACAATGATCTGCGTGGATGGTCGCATTAAAAAGGTTTTTTATCCGGTGTATCCGCCTGACCGAAGCGCAACAGATGTATTGGATTGGCTGCAACAGCAGTAAGCGCTCTCACATTATTAAAGACCTGGCCACAAATTCACTGGGCCAATGAGGGGTCATCAGAAGCTGATTTGGATTTTCCGGATTTTTTTGTTGGTCGGTTTTTGGGTGGCTGGCGATCTTTACGCGGGCGGGTTTTGCGCCCTTCCAGAGTAGCAACCACTCCCCGTAGCGCGTGGATTTCCTGTTGAGACAATTCTGCCTTTTGAAAAATGTTGCGCAGATTTTCCACCATCGTGGCGCGCTTGTGCGGCGGCCTGAAGTAATTCTCGCGGTCCAGCACCTCTTCAAGATGTTCAAACAACCCATAGAGGTCCTGTTTTCGAGCTGGCAGGCTGGCTGGCTCAGAAATCGGCAAGTCCGCCTCACCAGAGCGCATCCACTCATAGCTCATCAGCAACACCGCCTGGGCAATGTTAAGTGATGCGAAAGCCGGATTTACCGGGAAGGTGACGATCTCATCGGCCAGCGCTACTTCAACACTTTCCAGCCCCCACCTTTCGCGGCCAAATAATATGCCGATCTTTTCACCTCGACCGTGACGTACGCGCAGGGACTGCGCCGCCTCGCCGGGGCTACGAACCGGTTTTAGCATTTCTCTTTGTCGCGCCGTGGTTGCGTAGACAAAATTGAGATCGCCCAGTGCTTGTTCCACAGTTTCAAACACCTGCACTCCGTCGATGACGTGATCTGCTTTGGCGGCATTAGCGCGTGCCACCGGATTGGGCCATCCATCGCGGGGATCGACCAAACGTAATTCCAGCAGACCGAAATTGGCCATTGCCCGAGCTGCCGCGCCGATATTTTCACCCAATTGCGGATTGACCAGAATTATTACCGGACCATCCATGATCACTTTTTGGCGACGATCAGTCCCGGCCATGACATGCTCCATTTGTTATGCAATAGGGTTGCGATATCCACCGCTATAGACTGATATGATCCATTGTTTAAATACCTGATCGCGCGAAATCTGTTTCGCACTTTGCTGATTGTTTCTGCCGGGCTGCTGGCCGCGCCCTATTCTGCGTCCGCCCAGGAGGGTCTGGGAACGCTCAACGACCTTTTGCCAGAATCTCCGGGCTCAACTGTAAATCGTTCTTTGAATGGTCGCATACGTTTGTTCAAAAATGTTCTCATTCACCCGATGCCCGTCTGGTCGAGCTTTGAAAACGGCCCTGCCCCGGCAGAACGGACAAAGATGAAAACGTCCAATAACAAGGGCCTCTACAAAATGACAATGGTGCCCGGTGATGAACAATTGGCCGACTGGCGCAACCTGTTCACGGTGGTCGCGCACGAAAAATCAAATCCCAGCGTTATTCGTCATGGGTTGACTGTCGTCGGACAATTTAAGGCGCTATGCAGCCCCAGCAACATGCAGGCTTTCAAGGTGCATGCAACACCCCAACGGTTGATTCAGGTTGTTGCCTGCGGCAATTATTCCCGTGACAGAGCAACAGGTCAGATTGCAGCAATTGTTACTCTGCGAAATAAATCCGGACTGGTCACAATGACCCGCCATTGGCGCACATCCTCCTTTCAGTCAAAGGTAGTTACGGCCTGGCCTATCCCGAAAACCGAAATCGACAATGTTTTGGCAGAACTTTCGCGCTCCAAGCTCGTTCCGATCAAAAACTGACAGGGGTCACGATTTCTATCCACCAATGATGGGTTTTTGAGCTTCGATATTTGCCTTCTGCCACGACAGTGATATAGACGCCCCCATCATATCAAAAATGAACATTATTTGCGCGTGCAACGATGTATGGGCTGACTATTCACGAATTGGAAAGAACCGAATATGACCAAAATTAAGGTTGAAAACCCACTTGTCGAACTCGATGGCGATGAAATGACTCGCATTATCTGGCAGTTCATCAAGGACAAGCTGATCCATCCTTACCTCGATATCGATCTGAAATATTACGATCTGGGAATTCAGGCCCGTGATGATACAGACGATCAGATCACAATTGATTCTGCTGAAGCAATCAAGAAATATGGTGCTGGTGTAAAATGTGCGACCATCACTCCAGACGAAGGTCGGGTCGAGGAATTCGGTCTGAAGAAAATGTGGCGCTCACCAAACGGCACCATCCGCAACATTTTGGGTGGCGTGATATTTCGCGAACCCATCATCATGCAAAATGTGCCCCGTTTGGTTCCTGGCTGGACCCAGCCCATTATCGTCGGCCGTCACGCGTTCGGTGACCAATATCGCGCCACCGACTTCCGGTTTCCCGGCCCCGGCAAAATTACCATGAAGTTTGTCGGTGAAGATGGCACCACTCAGGACTATGACATTTTTGACGCCCCGGCATCCGGCGTTGCAATGGGCATGTACAATCTTGATGAATCGATCAAGGATTTTGCCCGCGCTTCTCTGAACTACGGTTTGCAGCGTGGCGTACCGGTTTATCTGTCCACCAAGAACACAATTTTGAAAGCCTATGACGGTCAGTTCAAAGACATCTTTCAGGAAGTCTTCGAAAACGAGTTCGAAGCGAAGTTCAAGGAAGCTAAAATCTGGTACGAACATCGCCTGATCGACGACATGGTTGCGGCAGCTCTGAAATGGTCCGGCGGTTATGTATGGGCCTGTAAGAACTATGATGGCGACGTGCAGTCAGACATTGTGGCCCAGGGATTTGGTTCATTGGGTCTGATGACTTCTGTCTTGATGACACCGGACGGCAACACGGTGGAATCTGAAGCTGCCCACGGCACAGTCACTCGTCACTATCGCGCCCATCAAAAAGGCGAAGAAACGTCAACAAATTCGATTGCGTCGATATTTGCCTGGACGCGTGGTCTCGCCCACCGCGCCAAGCTGGATGACAATGACGCATTGGCAAAATTTGCCGCCACGCTGGAAAAAGTCTGCATCGACACTGTTGAAAGCGGTCACATGACCAAAGATCTGGCGCTGTTGATCGGACCTGATCAGCCTTGGCTGTCAACAACAGGTTTCCTCGACCAGGTCGACGAAAACCTTCAAAAAGCCATGAGCTGAATCAATTCGCCCGGTTTGACTTTCTATTGAACCGGGCGTTTTACGTGATGGGTCCGCACGACACGTTCGAGCGGGCCTTTTTTGTTGATCAACCGGCCAATTCGGATTCAATTGCAGCCAAGGCATCGCCGCATTTTTCACCGTCCGGACCTCCAGCCTGAGCCATGTCCGGGCGACCGCCACCGCCCTTGCCGCCGACGGCAGCGGACGCAATTCGAACCAGGTGTACGGCGTCAAATCGATCCTTGAGATCATCGGTGACACCAACCACTACTGCTGCCTTGCCATCTTCTGAATTTGCTGCAATGGCAATCACACCTGATCCGATGCGGGCCTTTTCTTCATCGACCAATCCTTTCAGATCGCGCGGGGACACGCCCTCGACAATCCGGCCGGCAAATGAAATATCTCCAATTACTTTGGTCGCAGTGTCATCTGACGCATTACCTCCCGCGGCCGCGCCGCCGCCGCTGCCACCGCCGCCCATTGCGAGGCGTTTCTTGGCCTCGGTGAGTTCGCGTTCCAATTTCTTGCGCTCGTCCAACAGGGCAGATACGCGATTTGGTACATCAGCCGGCGAAGACTTCAACACGGCAGCAGCTTCGCGCAACTTGGCATCCTGCGCCTGTAAATGTGCTCTTGCGGCCGTTCCGGTCAACGCTTCAACACGACGAACACCTGATGACACGGCGCTCTCGCCGAGTATTGTGACAAGCCCAATGTCGCCAGTATTGCGAACATGGGTGCCTCCGCAGAGTTCAAGCGACCAGGGTTTGCCGCCTTCATCTGTGCCCATGGAAACCACGCGCACTTCATCGCCGTATTTCTCTCCAAACTGAGCCTGAGCACCCAATTCAATGGCATCATCAACCGCCATCAAAGTTGTGGTCACAGGGCCATTTTGAAGCACGTAGTCATTGGCCAAAGCATCGACTCGCTGCATTTCTTCTGCGGCGACTGGCTTTGGATGGGCAAAGTCAAAGCGAAGTCGTTCGGGCGCCACCAGTGAACCCTTTTGGGCAACATGATCTCCCAGCACCTGACGTAAGGCTTCGTGCACAAGATGGGTGGCAGAATGGTTGGAGCGCAGATTTGTGCGGCGGTCATGGTCGACGATTAATTGCGCGCCATCTCCAACCTTGATTTCGCCTTTGCGAACCGTGCCATGGTGAATAAACAGGCCGTCACTTTTTTTCTGAACGTCCGAGATATCGACAATGGCGTCTCCAATGCGCAATTCACCTGAATCGCCCATCTGACCACCGGACTCTCCATAAAACGGGGTCTGATTCAAAATGATCGAAATGGCGTCTCCAGAATTTGCAGACTGAATTTCCATGCCATCACTTACAAGGGCAACCACAGCACCTTCTGCATGCTCGGTTTCGTAGCCCAGAAACTCTGTCGCTCCCACCTGCTCGCGCAGCTTGAACCAGATGGCTTCGTCTGCCGTACCCCCGGCGCCTTTCCAGGAAGCCCGCGCTTCCTCCTTCTGGGCTTCCATTGCGGCGTTGTAGCTGTCGAGATCAACATCAATGTCACGGCGGCGCAGGGCATCCTGGGTCAAATCGAGCGGGAACCCATATGTGTCGTAAAGTCTGAATGCGGTTTTGCCATCAAGACTGTCTCCGGCATTCAGGTCCTTTGACGCGGTATCGAGCAGGTCCAGACCGCGCGACAGCGTTTTTCGGAAACGGGTTTCTTCCAATTTCAGGGTTTCGACGATCAGTGGTTCGCTGCGGCCCAGTTCCGGATATGCTGCCCCCATCTGACCCGTCAGCGCTGGCACGAGTTTCCACAAAAGCGGTTCTTGAGCACCAAGCAGACTGGCATGACGCATGGCGCGGCGCATAATGCGGCGCAACACATAGCCCCTGCCCTCATTTGATGGGAGAACACCATCAGCGATCAAAAATCCAGCGGCTCTGAGATGGTCAGCGATGACCCTGTGGCTGGGACCCGTCTGATCGTTTGAACCGACACCAAGTGCTTCTTCACTGGCGCGAATGAGCGCCTGGAAAAGATCGATTTCATAATTGTCGTGGGTGCCCTGCAATACTGCGGCGATGCGTTCCAGACCCATGCCGGTATCAATCGACGGTTTGGGCAAGTCGATGCGCTCGTCCAGCGTGACCTGTTCAAACTGCATGAAAACCAGGTTCCAGATTTCGACGAAACGGTCACCATCTTCATCGGGACTACCCGGCGGTCCACCAAAAATGTGGTCGCCGTGGCCATAGAATATTTCAGAACATGGTCCGCAAGGGCCGGTATCACCCATGGCCCAGAAATTATCGTGTGTGGCAATGCGGATGATGCGATCGTCAGACAGCCCGGCAATCTTCTTCCAAAGATCAAAGGCTTCATCGTCTGTGTGATAGACTGTCACGATCAGCTTGGCTGCATCAAGGCCGTATTCCTTGGTCAACAAGTTCCAGGCCAGTTCAATGGCGGTTTCCTTGAAATAATCTCCAAAGGAAAAATTGCCGAGCATCTCAAAGAATGTGTGATGTCGCGCCGTATAACCAACATTGTCCAGATCGTTGTGCTTGCCCCCGGCGCGCACGCATTTTTGTGACGTCGCAGCCCGGGTGTAGTCGCGGGTTTCCAGGCCGGTGAACAGGTTTTTGAACTGAACCATACCGGCAGCGGTAAACATCAATGTTGGATCATTGCGCGGAACCAGAGGGGAGGATGCGACGGCCGCGTGACCATTCTTCTCAAAATAGGAGAGGAAGGTGGATCGGATTTCGTTGACACCGCTCATGGCTGGCTGGTTCCTTGTCTTTTGTTCTTGTCTGTTGAAATAGCGTCTTGCGGATAGGCTTTGACCAGTTTCGGTCGGGAAATTCAACAGCCAATGCAGTTCAACTGTAAAGATCGGTAAATATCACCACCCCAAAATGCAAAAAGAGACCTTTCAGAATTCTGAAAAGTCTCTTTTCTGGATATTTTTAGTTTCAGCGTCGAACCATTACCGGATCGCATATCGCCGGCATCAGATCCGGCTCGATCACCCGGTCCAACGATTAACCGGTCAGGCCGCTGTCGAGTTCCGGGTCAGACCCCTCTTCGTCCTTATCTGTAGGCTCATCCAACAATTTTTCACCAATCAGTCCGGCGTTTTGACGAATGGACGTTTCGATTGTCTGGGCGATTTCCGGGTTTTCTTTCAGGAAGTTTTTGGCATTTTCACGCCCCTGACCCAGTCTGACACTGTCATAGGAAAACCAGGCTCCGGATTTTTCAACAATCCCCGCAGTGACCCCCAAATCGATCAATTCGCCGGTGCGGGAAACACCCTCGCCATACATGATGTCGAATTCAACCTGCTTAAAGGGAGGCGCCAGTTTGTTCTTGACGACCTTGATGCGGGTCTGGTTGCCGATCACATCGTCTCTATCCTTGATGGCGCCGATACGGCGAATGTCGAGGCGAACA
This sequence comes from Hyphomicrobiales bacterium, assembly GCA_011087605.1. GTDB lineage: Bacteria > Pseudomonadota > Alphaproteobacteria > Rhizobiales > Rhizobiaceae > Pseudahrensia. The sequence continues at coordinate 2,001 of JAALLE010000025.1, read as the reverse complement.
GAGGAATAGAATTTCAAGGCATTGCCACCAGTTGTGGTTTCGGGTGAACCGAACATCACACCAATCTTCATGCGAATCTGATTGATGAAAATAACCATCGTATTGGATTTGGAAATCGATGCTGTCAGTTTCCGCAGTGCCTGGCTCATCAGCCGAGCCTGCAAGCCGGGAAGCGATGCCCCCATTTCGCCTTCGATTTCGGCCCGTGGGGTCAGCGCCGCCACAGAATCGACCACCAGAACGTCACAGGCTCCAGACCGCACCAGAGTATCGGTAATCTCCAAAGCCTGCTCCCCCGTATCAGGCTGTGAGATCAACAGGTTTTCCAGATCAACACCGAGCTTTTTGGCATAGACCGGATCCAGAGCATGTTCGGCATCAACGAAGGCACAAATACCGCCAGCCTTTTGTGCTTCAGCTACGGTGTGCAGCGCCAATGTTGTTTTCCCGGACGATTCAGGGCCATAAATTTCAACAATGCGTCCCCGCGGCAAACCGCCCACACCCAGGGCAATGTCAAGGCCGAGACAACCTGTCGGGATCGTTTCAATTTCGACTGCCTGCTCATTCGCGCCAAGCCGCATGATTGAACCCTTGCCAAAAGCCCGCTCAATCTGTCCAAGAGCTGCTTCCAGTGCTTTTGATTTGTCCACGTTATTGTCCTCAACAACTTTCAGTTTGGGTGCAGCCATCTTGTTTGTCCTTATTCCACGGGTCGGGTGGTGTTGCAATTTCTTCAGATGTACACATTTTGTTCTCTTTTGTAAAGAGCCTTCTTACTATCTGAATAAAAACAGTTATTCGATATATATTCTTTCTTTGTTCTCGTTTGCTTTTGTTTGCGATCTGATCGATAAAAGTAACCCAATCGGGCATTTCCACCGATGCATTTGTTTCGATTCGGTTGTATGATGACAGACTGTGCAAACGGTTCGGAAACCAACAGACATATGAGCGTCATCCCCCAGAATTTTCTAAAGCATATTCCATCCTGCAGACTGGTATTATCAGGGGCAGCCAACATCGACAGAACCGGCTGGTTGGACGCGCCATCGGCGATGGGATGCTCAAATCCGGGTCGATTTGACGAAACACCCGGTGGCACTGCGCTCAATGTTGCCAGCGTTGTCGCAGCCTTGGGGGTCAAGCCGGAATTGGTGTCCCTGGTAGCCCAAGACTCAGCGGGCCTTGGGTTGCGTGCCGAATTGAAGGCGCGAGGTGTCGATGCATATGTCGATGGACCCACCCGTGCCAATACCGGCACATATACCTGCGTGATTGAGCCTGATGGATCGCTGTTGATCGGGCTGGCTGATATGGCCATATTCGACGGTTTTTCCGCGCAACTTGCTGTTGGTCGCACCGAATCACTGACTGCCGAAGGCTGGATATGTGTCGATACAAACCTGCCACCACGGGAGTTGAGTAAACTGTTACAGAAAAGCGGGTCGGCAAAAAAAATCGGCCTGACCGTTTCAAAAGCCAAGGCTCCCCGGTTGAAAGCATTTGCTGATCAACTCGATCTGGTTTTCACAAATCGCGTGGAGGCTGGCGCGCTTTGCGGGTTTGACGACGAAACAACAAAATCCGCCAGCAATGATACACTTGCACAAGCATTGGCCGAAACCGGGGTTGTATCGGCGGTCATCACCGACGGTACAGATGACGTCGCCGTGGTCGAGTATGGCGAAGTTCATATGCTCAAGGTCAGGCCGGTTAAACATGTGGCAGATGTGACGGGTGCAGGTGATGCGCTCGTCGGTGCGTCTCTTTACGGTCTGATGTGTGGTGTTCCTCTGGTCAAGGCTGTTGAAATCGGCATAAAGGCGGCACAAGCCACCATCCAGTCAAAAGGTGCATGGCGTTCAGACCTGGCAAGGTTGATTGGTCTGCCGGGCCGCAGCAAATGAGATGATTGGGAAGTGCCACTTATGAATTCGATGAATAATCGTAACTACTCAGCTACCCTATTTCTGCTGCCATTAGGTGCGACAATTTGAT
>JAALLE010000122.1 GCA_011087605.1 Hyphomicrobiales bacterium | reverse complement strand
AAATCAAATCAACGAAACCGTCGTTTCTCAGATGAGTTTTTCAACGGAATAGGCTGAGATTGGACATAACCGACTCAGTATTACCTGCGCTGACAGACACCTGCACACTTGGGTATTTTTGACAAAACGGCTTGAGAATACTTGTCACATGGTGCGCCGCATCGGCGACGATTGTTAGTTTCCCCGACTTGATGGCGCGGGTTTGTGACAGCAATTCCTGGGCTTGCCCCTCAAACTCAAACATCCGTCGGGTGATTTCCAACAATTTGTCGCCAGAATCAGTCAGTGTCACCTGCTTTTTTTCGCGGTTAAAAAGCCGAACGTCATATTCAGTTTCCAAAGAACGGACCTGATCGGATATGGCCGGTTGGGTGAGAAGCAGTGCCTCGGCCGCACGTGAAAATCCGCCAGAAATGGCGACATAATGGAAGGCGCGCAGTTGGACATATCGCATGGGACCGTACCATATATAAGTAAAATCTATAAAATGATTAAAACCATCGTTTTGACTAATGCAATAATTTCTTTATCAAAGACACAATTCGATTCGAGCGCGAACGATGAGTGAAACATCGAATTGCGCCACAATTATCGAGGAGACTGTTAACTTGCGCGGTGCACGATATTTGATTCGAAGCCAATACGCAGTTCAACAGGGAAATCCATGCAAATACTAATGTTCCTGTTGCAGTTATGCGCTGCAGTGATGTTGCTCCTATATTCCACTCGCATGGTACGAACGGGTGTTGAGCGGGCCGCTGGATCGTCGTTGCGAGATCTTTTTAACGGGACACGGCAAAATGTGTTCCTGAACGTCTGCGCGGGCACATTTGGCGCCGTATTACTGCAGAGTTCCACGGCGATTGCTCTGTTGGTTTCGAGCTTTGCCGCGACCGGTGCGATGGGTATAACCGGTTCATTGGCGGTGGTTCTCGGGGCCGATTTTGGCACTGCAATTGTTGTACAATTTCTTAGTTTGAACCTGGTTTGGCTCACGCCTGCACTGTTGTCGGTTGGTGGCTTATTATTTCTGAAATTCGATTCCAGAACGGCTAAACAGATTGGTCGCATATTCATCGGAATCGGGTTTTTACTGCTGTCTTTGAAAATGCTCGGGGAAGCCAGCGGGCCAATGCGGGAAAGCACTGTCTTTCCGGTTGTCGTGCAGTATCTGGGAGAGGACATTATCACCGCTTTTATTGGCGGTGCCCTGATAGCCTTCTTTTTTCATTCAAGCGTTGCTGCAATTCTTTTGTTTGCTGTGTTTGCCGGGCAGGGGATATTGCCTCTTGCGGCGGGCCTGCCGCTTGTATTGGGTGCAAATGTTGGCGGTGGAATGGTGGCGGTGTGGCTGACCCGCAACATGCATGTCAAAGCCCGCCGAATAACCCTTGCCAATCTCATCTTCAGATTGGGGGGCGGCCTGTTGGCGCTGGCGGCGCTGGGTTGGGCATTGCTGCCTCTCGACCAGCTGGGATCAACTCCGGCACGTCAGATGGTGAATTTTCATTTTCTGTTCAACGCCGCATTGGTGTTGGTATGCTTGCCGCTGGTTATTCCATTGGCTCGGCTGGTTAAACTTCTTGTACAGGAAAATGGTGGTTCGGATCTCCAAGCCGACAAACCTCAAATTGCGCTGGATTATGGCGTGCTGGACAGCCCAAATCTGGCACTGGCCAGCGCCACCCGGGAATTGTTGCGGATGAGCGAGCAGATTGAAATCATGTTTGCGCCATTGATGGAGATATTTGATACCTCGATCCCGGAAAAGGTACAGCAAATCCGCGACATGGATGAGAGCATCAATGAGTCGCACACCGAGATCAAACTCTATTTGGCGAAACTCAATCAACAGGTTCTCACCCAGGAACAGTCCCAGACCAGTATGGAACTGATCAATTTCGCCATCAGTCTCGAACGGGTCGGTGATATCATTTGTAAGGACTTGTTGAGGTTGAGCGAAGTCAAACACAAGGAGCATTTGAGGTTTTCTGACAGTGGCAGGAAGGAATTGTCCGGTCTGCATTCCCGGGTGATGGCCAATATTCAGCTGGCGCTCAATGTTTTGATATCAGAAGATCTGGAATCGGCTCGCCAACTGGCCAATGAAAAAGAGGAAATGCGGCAGCTGGAACAACGCAGTCATGACAGACACATGGAAAGGTTGGGAAGCGGCAATGCCGAGAGCATTGCAACCAGTGACATTCATCTGGAAGTAATCCAGGGCACCAAAGAGATAAATTCACGTTTTGTCAGTTTCGCCTATCCGGTGCTGGCCAGATACGGACTGCTGATGACCAGTCGGGTGTCCAACGGCTAAATCAACTATCGTCGCCAGTTATATATCAATACGTATTATCGATTTTTCATATAATCGAAATGATGCAAATTTGGTGAAATAATCAACCATTTCCCGCGGCGGACGAAACGATTATGGAAGCCAAATCAAATCTTGCCAGCTCATTTTCAATCGAATCACCGCGTCTGGGGGAGCCATTTCTCCTCACGCCCGGCCCGCTGACCACAGCTTACAGTGTAAAACAAAAAATGCTGTGCGACTGGGGGTCCTGGGACGCTGATTTTCGCGACCTTACGGCTCAAATGAGATCCGAACTGCTGTCGCTGATTGGCGATACCAAAGATGAGTTTGATTGTGTGCCAATGCAGGGAAGTGGTACTTTTGCTGTCGAGGCTATGTTGTGGTCATTTCTTCCTCACAACAGTAAGACTCTCGTGCTGAGCAACGGTGCCTACGGTTCAAGAATTGTGCAAACTCTTGCCCGCATTGGCCGCAATCATGTTGTCATCGACAAGGGAGATTACATGCCACCCCGCGGCAATGAAGTTGCCGCTGCTCTGGAGGCTGACCCAACGATTACGCATGTTGTCGTGGTCCATTGTGAAACGTCTTCCGGCATCTTGAATCCAATCAAGGAAATTGCCGATGCAACGTATAGCGCGGGCCGAAAACTGCTTATCGATTCAATGAGTGCATTTGGCGCCATTCCACTCGATATGACGGAAATTCGATGCGAAGCATTCGTTTCTTCCGCAAATAAATGCATTGAAGGCGTTCCAGGCTTCGGCTTCATCATCGCCCGCAAGTCCGAGTTGCGAACTTCAAAAGGCAATTGCAATTCATTGTCGCTCGATGTTCACGATCAGTGGGTCAATATGGAGAACACCGGTCAATGGCGCTTTACGCCACCCACCCACGTGGTAGCAGCATTTGTCGAGGCGTTGCGTTTGCACCGCAAAGAAGGCGGTGTTGCAGGGCGAGGTGCTCGATATACGCGCAACCGCGATGTAATGGTTGAGGGAATGCGAACACTTGGCTTTGAAACGCTGTTGAAGGATCGCTGGTTGTCTCCAATCATTGTGACGTTTTTCAATCCGGCGGACCCGGCTTTTGAATTCGGGCAATTTTATCAGTTGATGAAGGAAAGCGGGTTCATTATTTATCCCGGTAAGCTGACGGTTGCTGATAGTTTCAGGGTTGGGTGCATTGGCCAAATGGACGAGCATGTCATGCGACGTGTTGTGGCGGCTGCTGCAGATGCCCTGAAACAGATGGGGGTCAGAGACGCCTGTCCTCCCCAATCCGCCCTTTCTGAACGCGCAAAACTCGCCGCATAATCTCACGCCAATCTGTTGGCAATCTCATTACAATTGGAGTTCACTGATGAACGACGTCTCTTCCGTCATGGTCAACGACCGCACTTATGCGGCGCCGAAAACCTGCGCGATTGCCATATGTCTGGACGGCTGCGAGCCAGCCTATCTGGACAAGGCGATTGCTGCTGGTTTGATGCCAAATCTAAAGCGGATCAAAGCAAATGGCACAGATCGATTGGCCCATTCGGTCATTCCTTCGTTCACCAACCCAAACAATTTGTCGATTGCAACAGGGCGTCCGCCAGCGGTTCACGGCATCTGTGGCAATTATCTGTATGACCCTGAAACAAAAACCGAAGTCATGATGAATGACGTTCGCTTCTTGCGAGCTCCGACGATATTTCACAAATTTCAGGAAGCCGGAGCGCGTGTCGCCATCGTGACTGCCAAAGACAAATTGCGCGCTTTGCTGGGAGCTGAACTCAAATTCGACAATGACACGGCGATTTGTTTTTCCGCAGAACGGTCCGACATCACGACTGTTGCCGAACATGGAATTGACAATGGCAGCAAGTGGACTGGCATGGCCGTTCCGGAAGTCTATTCGGCAGAATTGTCAGAGTTTGTTTTTGCTGCAGGCGTCAAACTGTTGGAAGAATGGAAACCTGATGTGATGTATCTAACGACCACGGATTTCATTCAGCACAAACACGCGCCTGGCGCACCAGTTGCAAATTCCTTTTATGAAAACTTTGACCGCTACCTTGGTCGTTTGGACGAACTGGGTGCGGCAATTGTTATTACCGGCGATCATGGGATGAAGCCCAAACATCACGCCGACGGATCGCCAAACGTGGTCTATATTCAAGACCTGCTGGACGAATGGTTGGGCGAAGCGGCAGCGCGTGTCATTTTGCCAATTACCGATCCTTATGTTGTCCATCATGGGGCACTTGGTTCATTCGTCACCGCCTATTTGCCCGAAGGTGCAGATCGGCAGGACACTATTGATCGTCTTGCGGGAATCGACGGGATTGAATTTGTCTGCGGACGCGAGGAAGCATGTGAGCGGTTTGGTCTGCCTGCCGACCGAATTGGCGATATCGTACTGACTTCCGGTGAAACGGTCACGATTGGTACTTCCGAACACCGACACGATCTTGCCGCACTGAAAGAACCATTGCGGTCACACGGAGGATTGCACGAGCAAACCGTGCCGTTCATTGTAAATCGAACATTGGAACTTGACGGCGCGCCTGACTTGCGCAATTTCGACGCGTTTTTCTATGCCACCAAAGCTGCGGCTCAATAAGTATAAGGAACTGCCAAATGGCTGAAAAAACAGAAATTCGCAACGAAGGAATGCGCATCGGTGGCGAGGTCGTGTTCACCGACGCCGTAGTGGAAGTGAAATATCCCTATACCGATGAAGTCATTGGAACCGTTCCGGCTGGCCAGGCGGAGCACGCACGCCGCGCCTTTGAGATCGCAGCCGCTTACAAGTCCAAACTGTCGCGCTACGAGCGTTCGCAGATATTGCAACGGGCTGGCGAATTGATCGGCGAAAGGCGCGACTACCTCGCAAAATGGCTGACCCTCGAACTCGGCATTTGCCACCAACACGCAATCTATGAAACCAAACGCGCCCAGGATGTCTATCAGTTTGCCTCTCAGCAGGCGTTGAACGACGACGGTGAAATATTCTCTTGCGACCTGACTCACAATGGTAAGGACCGCAAGATCTTCACTAAGCGAGAGCCGGTAAAAGCGATTTCGGCGATTACTCCGTTCAACCACCCGCTGAATATGGTGAGCCACAAGATCGCACCATCAATCGCAACCAACAATTGCATGGTATGCAAACCGACAGAGCTGACCCCGCTCACGGCCATCGCTTTGGCTGATATTCTTTATGAGGCAGGCCTGCCACCGGAAATGTTTCAGGTCGTCACCGGATTGCCGCAGGACATTGGTGAGGAAATGATCGTCAATGAAAACATTGACATCATCACATTTACCGGCGGTGTACCGGTGGGCAAACTGATTGCCTCCAAAGGCTCTTACACGCGACAGGCTCTGGAGCTTGGTGGCAACGATCCGCTAATCGTCTGCAACGACCTCAACGATGCAGACCTTGAAAAGGCCGCAACCATCGCTGTTGCCGGTGCAACGGGAAATTCCGGCCAGCGCTGTACCGCCATCAAACGGATTCTGGTTCAGCAAAGCGTCGCCGACAAATTTGTTCCCCTGGTGCTGAAAAAAGCCAAGGCGATTAAGTTTGGGGACCCCCAGGATCCCGAAACAGAACTAGGCTGCGTTATCCACGCCCAGGCCGCAGAACTGTTTGAGAACCGTGTTTTGATGGCGGAAAAAGACGGTGCCGAAATTCTTTATCACCCACCACGGCAGGGTGCCCTTTTGCCACCAATCGTCGTCGACAAAGTGCCCCATGACAGCGAACTTGTGATGGAAGAAACCTTTGGGCCGATCATTCCAATTGTCCGTGTTCCGGACGACGATGATGAGGTTATGGAGATTTCCAACTCAACTGACTTTGGTCTGTCGTCGGGCGTTTGCACCAATGACCTCAACCGCGCCATTTCTTATATCAATGGCCTGGACGTTGGCACCTGCAATATCTGGGAACAACCAGGTTACCGCATTGAGACTTCACCCTTTGGTGGCATAAAAGACAGCGGAAATTCAGTGAAGGAGGGCGTAACCGAGGCAATGAAGTTCTTCACCAACGTCAAGACATATTCACTTCCCTGGCCGCGGTGATCAAATGATGCTTGCGCGGCAATCCAGACAAATCGTCATTGAACCCGCAGTTGGACAATTGTCTTGAGCGGGTCAGGAAGACGACACACGGAAGGCGAGTCTAATACCTCGCAAGCCCGGTCGGAATGGGCTGACAAAAATCAAGGCGACAAATCAGGTTCGCTATTGCAGCGTGATGCCGATGCCTTCATGCATCAAAGTCTGTCCAGCCCTTGCGTTGGCACTATTGCCAAAGCCGAAGGCATCTGGATTGAAGACCTTGATGGCCGTCGCTACATGGATTTCCACGGCAACAGTGTCCATCACATTGGCTATGGTCACCCCCGGCTGATTGCCGCAATTAAGAAGCAACTCGATGAACTCAGCTTTTCACCGCGTCGGTTTACCAATGACACCTCTGTTGAACTGGCGGAACGGCTGGGCAGATTGGCGCCGGATGATCTGAACCGCGTGCTTTTCACCACTGGTGGGTCAGATGCAATCGAAGTCGCATTGAGGATCGCCCGCGCTTCTACCGGACGATTCAAGACCCTGTCATTTTGGGATGCGTTTCATGGGGCAGGCTTCGGTGCTTCTTCGGTGGGGGGAGAAGCGACATTTCGCTCCGATATAGCCGGTCCCTTATTGCCCGGTTCGGAGCATGTGGCACCGTTTTCATGTTACCGCTGTCCTTATGGTCACACCGGTCCGGATGTTTGCGGTCTGGCTTGCGCCAATATGGTGGATTATGTGCTGGAGCGGGAAGGGGATGTGGCCGCCGTGGTGGCCGAACCGATGCGCGCGGTGCCACAGGTTCCGCCAGCGGGATATTGGAAAGCGGTGCGGGAAGCCTGCAATCGTCATGGCACACTTTTGATATTTGATGAGATTCCAACCGGATTGGGAAAGACCGGCCGGTTCTTTAGTTTTGAGCACGATGAAGTAGAGCCGGACATTGTTGTCATGGGCAAGTCGCTGGGTGGGGGAATATTGCCGATTGCCGCAGTGGTTGCCCGCGAGAGGCTGAATGTCTGTGCAGATTTTGCCATTGGCCATTATACCCACGAAAAAAATCCGGTTACCGGACGGGCGGCGCTGACAACTCTCGATATTATTGAAGACGAAGATCTCGTGGCGCGGGCGGCCAATTTGGGGAATGCGGCGCTTGCACGATTGCAGGAATTTGCCAGAACTTCGTCGATAGCTGGCGATGTACGAGGCCGTGGATTTATGTTCGGCGTCGAAATTGTGTCTGACAAAGAGGGCCGCACTCCGGCTCCGGAGTTGGCCGAGCAAATATATTATCGATGCCTCGATGCCGGTTTGAGTTTCAAAATTTCTCAGGGATGCGTCCTAACCCTTTCTCCACCCATGACAATCAGCCAGGAAGACCTCGACAACGCGCTGTCGATTGTCGAATCTGCCATTTTGGCCGTCCAGCCTTAACCGACCTGCTCGAATTTTCAGGAATTGAATTCCAGATGGAATCTTCCAACAGTTTAGCAATCATATTGGTGCTCGCAGCGGCTGTTCTGCACGCGTTTTGGAATGCAATCATCAAGGGTTCGTCGGACCGAATATTGACAATGGGCTTGATAAATCTTGGCCATTTTTACTGGCCTCCACCTTGATTCACTTCTTCTACTATGGGTTTTTGATCCTGTCCTATCGATTTGGAGATCTGAGTCAGGTCTATCCGATCGCCCGGGGGGTGGCGCCCATTATGGTTGCTCTGGGGGCACAGTTTTTCGCCGGTGAGGTGCTGCCGCCCGTGGCCTGGGCCGGCATTTTGCTGGTTTCCTTCGGCATCGGGACACTGCTGCTTAATCGAAGAAATGGCAAAATTCCGGCAAGCGCGATTGCTGCTGCAATTTTGACCGGGGTGACGATCGCATCCTATTCGGTTGTCGATGGCTTGGGGGTTCGGGCCTCCCACAGTCCGCTGGGATATATTGCCTGGTTGTTCCTGCTTGAAAGCATTGCCGGTTTTGCGATGTTGGCCTATCGCCGGGATATTTTGCCAAGCGTTTCATTGAAACGATACGCAATCGGCCTCTTCGGTGGAATGATCTCCGGACTTGCCTATGGCCTGGCAATTTACGCCAAGAGTTTAACGACACTGGGCACAGTATCTGCAATTCGCGAATCCAGCGTCATAATTGCCGCACTCATCGGCGTCATCTGGTTTGGAGAACGACCATGGCAATCACGCTTGGTAGCAGCTCTGATTGTAGCCTGCGGCGTAATTCTTCTGGCGACGGCCTGACGACGATGAGCGGGACTACACGTTTGTGTTCTAAAGGCTTGCCGGAATATTCATCGTTGTTGGTGCCGGAAGGTCAAGCATAGCCAGGATGGTCGGGGCGATTGTTCGCTGGTCCAGCAGTGCATCGTTTTTCACCCGAATTTGGTCGCTGAACGCGATGAAGGGAACTTCACGCAGGCAAGGCTCATCTCCGGCATGTTGCCCATCCGCATTCATTCCATGATCCGCGGTTACCAAAACATCATATCCCGAGGACCGCAATCTTGGGATCAACTGCGACAACGCATTGTCCACGTGGGTCGCCTGAATACGATATTCGCGACCTTCGCCGGTATAAAAATGGCCCAGAGTGTCGCAGCTTGACGTGTGGAGCAGCAGGTAGTCCGGTGCGTAGTCACGCGCAAGCGCCCATGCTTGCGCGCAAAGATCAAACTCTGACGGCATGGTTGGATTGGCTTGGTTATATCCCGTCATCGTGTAATAGCGCGCATGGGAGATCGGCGCATTCGGGTCGTTGACTTCCACGTGGTCAAATACATTGAAATCGGAACCGGCATAAAGCGTATGAAAGAAACTATGCCCAACGACACCGGTTGTCTTGCCAGCTGCTTTTAGTACTGAAAACACATTCGGATGGGGAGACGGGCGAATGGCTTCGTTGGAAAGCAGTCCGTGATCAGCCGGTTTCAGCCCGGTGTGGATGGTTTCATACAGCGGCGCCGAGATGGTGGGCAGGCAGGCCTGCATCGTCCAGATCCGCGCTTGTTTGGCTTCCACCGCTGACATCAAATATCCGCAGTCTGTTCGTGCTGTGTCGTTTCTCAACCCGTCCACAATAACCAGACATACTTTGTTGCCCATCTAGGTATCCTTGATTTTGTCGGCTTTTAGCGGGCACGACAGATAGACACCAAATTCCTGCCCAATATCTGCGCTGACTCGCGCGTGAACCCGTCCCTGACGGTCCAAAAAGCTCTGGTTGTCTTCGACGGGAAAAATCCCCTCATGCCAGATGCCGGGATGGATATAGAGCCCTTTTGATCCATCGCACCAAAAAGCAACAACTTTGTCGGGAGTGAGATTGTCGCCCGGCAAGGCGACCGGCACGATAAACGGCTTATTTTCCTTGGGCCAGAATAATTGGCCGCCATCTGGATGATAATTCATATGCCATAGTAAGACCTGATCGCGTGGCGCGGTTTGCTCTGTTTCGCTTGCAGATTTTGGATCGGTCGACCAGCCAAGAACATAGTGGCCATTTACAGCGTCGTTGGTGCCGAACAGAATGTCGCCTTTCCATTCACCGACGAAGTCACCTTCAACCCAGCCGGCTTCATCACCGGTGCCGTCATCGATTGGACGCCAGCCCTGACGGGGCCACTGGACAATCTCAATGTTGAAATCCGAGGGGTCATCCACCAGGCAGCCATAACCCGAGACGCTGTCTTCGGTAGCGCGCAAAAGCGGCACCTCGTGCCACGGCAGAGACGGTTTGCTGGAAGCTTCGAATATATATTCAGGTGCGTTCATGTCGGGTCTTTCTGGTGGCGATCAACCATGCGTTGAACCATTGGGGCGAAATGCCAGTAGTCGGGGGTTTTCATGTCCGGACGTTTGCCGGCATCGTCAAGATAGCGCACGGCGATGATTTGCTTGAGATTTGGATTGGTTTCAAATTCAGCTATTTCTTGCTCATTCATCGGACCACCCTGAAGGTTGAGGGAATGAACCGAAGCAGCAGACAGACGTTTGAAATATTCTGGCTTTGTTGCGCAAAGATAGCGTTTTGCCGCCACATGGTAGCGCACGCAATCGGTTATGACGCTGGGAAACAGTCGGCCCAGCACTTCAGCGCCGGCCTTTTCGTGATAACGGTCTTCGGTGTCGGTCATCGCAAATGTGCCAAATTCGCTGGTGAAATGCCCGATGTCGTGGAGCAAAGCGCCGACAATAATCTCTTCTGGTTGCTCGTTTTGTTCAGCAATGGTAGCGCCCTGAAGCATGTGTTGACCCATGCTGACCGGTTCTCCCAAATACTCTTCGCCTCCGCGCCGGTCGAAAATCGATCCTATGAAGTCAACAATGTTGTCGGGCGTCAACTCGTCTCTTGCAGGGGTCATTCGGCTGCCTCCAGACTACCTTCGCGATGCAATGCATCATAGGTTGACCGTAATCCGTCCTTGTCAGCATAGCACCCCTGAAGCCAGCGTGAACCTTCGCCTGAATACCCCTTGCGTGCGTGCAAGACCCGCGTGTTGTCGACGATAAAAGCTTCGCCCGGATTCAGCCGGAAGGTAACTTCCATCGACTCCTCATCGATGATCTCTCCCAGGCGTCGGTAGGCCGCGTAATAAGCTTCCATTTTATCAAATGGGACGTCCGTGAGGGCAGACAATGAGCGATTGTTAAATCGCACTCCGATCAATTCGCCATCTGGTGCCAATTCAATCATCGGGCGCCGCGATGTCAGGCAAACACCAGCCTCTCCGGAATATTCAAAACGCGCGCAATGATCAGCCAGGATATTAAAATATTCGTAACTACCCAGCTACCCCAACCTGATGCTTTTATAGACGGCCCATCA
>JAALLE010000024.1 GCA_011087605.1 Hyphomicrobiales bacterium | reverse complement strand
GTCTGATGGGCCGTCTATAAAAGCATCAGGTTGGGGTAGCTGGGTAGTTACCTAATTTTGATCTGGGACGTGGCGAAGAACGCTATAAGTCTTCGTGGTGCGATACGACCATCACCATGTTTGAAACCAACAAGGCTATTTCCAATTGGGGCATTGGCTTTGCTGGATATGAGCGCGGAAAAATTGCGATCAAACGCGTGGTCCGAAACAATCAGACTTTATGGAATATGGCGAAAAAAGTACGGGCGCGGCTGTATGGGCGCATGTAAAGGCAGGATTGTTCTCCAACTAAACGTTTGTTGAGAAAAACCCGAGCTTGTCAGGCAGCGTTTGCCGGAAATTGATGGTCGGCGGCAGTGGCTTTGACAATGACCGGCCTGCTATGACCCGTTTGAGACAACATATTGCCAATCAACCCGACCGCCGGACAATTAGGATCAACAACATCAACAATGTTGATAGTCGAGGCTGACGAGACTCGTGACAAGCCGCTCACATCGGCGCTACCACAATCGACAATTACGAAATCATAGGTTTCCTGCAAGGCGTCAAGAATCATTGGCAATTGCGCCGCACTGACCGCTGCAGCGTCTGCTGGAGCATTGCCGCTCGGCATGACGTGGGCAGTTGAAGCCCGATCACAATGAATCGTATCGGTGAAACCGGCTGAGCCAGAAAGCAGGTCTTTTATTCCCGGTGCCGTTACATGACCCAACATCGTTTGGGTTGAAGTAGCAGATCCAGCCATATCGACAACCACCACATTGGCGAGTTTAGCAGACAATGAACGGGCCAATACTGTCGCAGTAATTGACCGGTTGAGAGGCTCGGGAGCAAGAATGGCAATCCGTCCACCTGCCATTGCAGAAAGCGAACTGGCAGCCACGGCAATTGATATGGCGCTGTCCTGTTGAGCAATAACAGAGCCGTTCACACTTTCCATGCTTGGCGCTAACGGTGGTGTCTGGTCAAACTGGAGGCGCCGATCGGCAATATTGGCCGCGCTGAAGCTCGGATCGGCCGGAACCTGACCGATATTGCGGGCATAATTCTGTCGCACCGCTGCTCCGCTCATCACGCCACTGGCAAGCGTAATCATTGAACCAAATACGAGCGTGCCAAAGAATGCCCCTGCCAGGGTTGGCAATTTTTTGGGAAAGTAAGGCTTGGACTGGACCTGAGCCTTGGCGAAAACATAAGCATCAGCCGGCAGGAACTCGCGGTTTTGCCGCGACTGGGCCTCTTTAAACCGCAATAGATAACTGTTCAGCAACTGACGCTGCGCATCGGCTTCCCGTTCAAGAGCTCTCAATTGAACCTGGGCTTTACCCACGCGACCTGCTTCGGATTTCAATACATTACGCCGCTGGATCAAATCGTCTTCGCGGGCACGCGCGACTTCTGCTTCTCTTTCAAGACTGATTTTGATCTTTCCGGCTTCGGCAAGGATCTGCGATGTCAGAACCGACACCTGGGATTTGATACGCCTGACTCGCGGGTGACCGGGTAGAAGTGAAGTCAGCAAGTCGGACAATTGTGCGTTCAACGTCACCTGCCGCTCGCGCAGGCGCTGGATCAGAGCTGATTGCAACACGCTCGACGCGGCATCCAGCGAACCGGAGTCCAGTGCGCGGCGTATCGAGGCTGCATTGGCTTCGGCGCGCGACAACTGCCCACGGACACGGCCCAGTTCCGTCGATAGTTCCGACAGTTCCTGGGTGGCCAGAGAGTTATTGTTCCTTCCCTGCAAAAGATCAGAGCTTTCACGAAACTCCGCTGCGGCGGCTTCCGCTTTCATCACACTGTTGCGCAATGCCTTGAGTTCGGGTTCCAGCTTTTCCAGTTCTTCGGGATTGCCGCCACGCTTCAACTCTTCCTGCAGTTTCAAATATTCCTGTGTCAGCATGTTCGGAACCGCAGCAGCGAGTTCCGGATCTTTCGACCAGAACTGCACGACAATGACCCGAGCCTTGTTTGCCTGAAAAACATTGAGTCGGTCGAAATAAGCCTCCAGCACGCGATCTTCAGCTGTAACATTCCGACCATCCTCGGCCAGACCAAGCGTTGTCAGGAATTGATTCAGCCGCGATCGATTCAGTACCGGATCAAATTCAGGTCGCGATTTCAGATCCAGCTTGGCGGAAATTTTTTGAGCAATGGCCCGTGACTGCAGCAACTGAACCTGGCTGGCAATACCGGGGTCGTCGATACCTGCCTGAGCCTGCCCAGTGGTCGTGTTGGGACCGGCCAATACAGAATCGGTCGCCCGGATAAGGATGCGAGCTTCGGAACGGTAACGCGGCGAAATAACTTGCAGGATCGCAAAGGTAATCATTGCTACGATAATACTGGCAATCAAAAGACGTGTTTTATTGCGCCAGATGGAACCGAAAATCCCACCCAGATCCACATCCACGTCACGGTTTAACTCGTACTCACCAGCCATGCTGTCATGCTCTTTGAACAATACTCATATTGCCGCGATAATGTCGTTTTATGGTTTCCAAGGCGTTAATTGTTTGGCTGTATGACAAATTCTTGAATCAAAATGCCTTAGTTTCTTTTTATTCTCACCGTTTACCGGGAATTAACCATAAAGCGGTCTTTTGGATCGCAACGGCTCGCTAGTAGGCTTGTGCCGTGAGTAGTTCCTCTTTCGATCCGCGGTCGAAAAAAGTAGTGGTTGGGTAGGCAGCATGAACAGGCGCAATTTTTTGATTTCTTGTGTTAGCACCGGTTTGGTCGCTGCCACGCTTTCAGGATGTGCAACGGCATATCAGCCTGCACCACCGGCCTTTCACGAGGCACTTCAGGAAGTCTACAGACTGGATGCCGGTGACCGGTTGCGCATTACCGTTTTCGAGCAGACCGACCTCACCAATACCTACTCAGTCGACAAGGCCGGCTATATCGCCTTTCCACTGGTCGGATCAGTTGCCGCCCGTGGCCGCACCATCAAGGAAATTGAATCGGGAATTGCCCACAAACTTGCGCAGGGTTACATCCGCAATCCCGACGTATCTGTAGAAGTCGACCGCTATCGCCCCTTCTTCATCATGGGTGAAGTCGGGTCGCCCGGCCAATATACCTACGTCCCGGGCATGACCGTTCAAAATGCAATTGCAATTGCCGGAGGGTATACGCCCCGTGCACAGCAACAAAGCGCTGACGTTACCCGCCAGATCAATGGCGAAGTCATGACTGGCAGGGTGCCGATCACCGACCCAATTTTGCCAGGCGACACAATCTATCTGCTCGAACGACTGTTCTAGTTCATGACGCAGCCAAGTTCTGCCAAACCTGAGAAATTGCGAATACTGCACTGTTTTCGCTCACCGGTAGGCGGGATTTTTCGCCATGTACGCGACCTGATACATCAGCAAAAAGCTCAGGGACATTCCGTCGGAGTTATCTGCGACAGCAATACCGGCGGCGATTATGAAGAGCAATTGTTGGCTGAACTAGAGCCGTTTGTCGAACTTGGCCTGTTCCGAATTCCAATGGACCGTTCCATTGGCCCGCGCGACGTGCTGGTGATGTGGAAACTCTATTCAAAAATGCGCAACGTTCGAGCCGACGTCCTTCATGCACATGGCGCCAAAGGTGGTGCTTATGCCCGTCTCATCGGGACTCTTTTGCGCCGCGGAAAAAGTCAAAACCTGGTTCGCCTTTATTGCCCCCATGGCGGGTCGGTGCATTATGATCGGCACCGTTTGTCCGGCCGACTGTATTTTGGGCTTGAACGGTTTTTAGAACGCCTCACAGATCGTCTGATTTTTGTTAGTGAATACGAGCGTGATTCCTATTTTGCGAAAATTGGCGAAACTCGCTGTCCTTATTCACTGGTGCGCAACGGATTGAACAAAGACGAATTTGCGCCGGTAATAGTCAATGATGAGGCGGCCGATTTTCTTTACATCGGCATGATGCGTGACCTCAAAGGGGTAGACCTTCTGATCGAGGCTTTGCCGCTGGTGTCCAAACGTCTGGAACGACCGGTGACGGCGAAATTCATTGGTGGTGGGCCGGACCTTTCAACCTATAAGGCGCGTGCTGCTGAACTTGGGGATGAGGCAGATATCGAATTTTTGGACCCGATGCCGGCCCGACTGGCATTTGCGCTCGGCAAAACGCTGGTTGTGCCGTCTCGCGCAGAAAGCATGCCCTATATCGTGCTAGAGGCGCTGGCGGCAAGCCGACCGCTGCTGGCGACGCGGGTTGGTGGCATTCCTGAAATTTTTGCAAAGAATTCTGGTGCACTGATCGAACCTGATAATCTTGATGCGCTGGTTCGGGCAATGAGCGGCCACGTCACCGGAACCGTTATCGGCGCCGACTTTGAAGAGTTGCATGAAGTGGTGAAAACCAGTTTTTCCGCCGAGACCATGACCGAAACGATCATGCAGGCCTATCGTGACACGTTGAACAGCTAATTCGCGATGGCTCGACGGATGACCACGCCTTCAATCACCAAGGGGTGGACTTCTAAACCATTCTTTAGCTGTTTTGCTGCAATCTGAAGCTAATTTTCAGCATCACCGTTTAGTAGGACGATTTGATGGAAGTCGGCGATCCGCAAGATCCAAAATCCACATACAATGCCAACGCAGTAATGGCTCAGACCATAGCTGGTGAATCCTCCCGTCCCAGAACCAACATTAAGCTGAGCCAGCGGGCTGAGCAGGTCGCATCACAGTTTTCTCAGAACGCGATATCCCCATTTGTGGTTGCGACGGTTCTGCGCATTGTAGAGTTCCTTGCAACAATGAGCATCGGTCTGGCCGTATATTTCATCTATGTTGTGCCGATGGATGGCGTCAAAACCTCCTACTTGCTGACCTGCTTTTTGGGAGCAGTCCTGACAATCGTTGCGCTGCAGGCTACGGACAGCTACCAAATTACATCACTGCGTACCAATATACGCCAACTGGGCCGAGTCCTCGGCGCCTGGGCCGCAATCTTCGCAGTCCTGGCTTTGCTGGCATTTTTCTCCAGGATCTCGGAAAATTATTCCCGCGTGTGGTTCGGTAGTTGGTATCTGGCTGGCTGTTTGTTTTTCATAGTTTTTCGCAGTTTGGTGGCTGTGTTAGTGCGCCGTTGGGCCCGGGATGGGCGTCTGGAACGACGTGCAGTCATTGTCGGTGGCGGCAAGAACGCTGAAGATCTGATCATGTCACTGGAAGCTCAGGCAGATAATGATATTCGAATCTGTGGCATTTTTGACGACCGGAAGGGTGACCGTTCTCCACCCATGGTGGCTGGTTATCCAAAACTTGGAACCATCGAGGAGCTTGTCGAGTTTGGCCGTCGTGCCCGCATCGACATGTTGATCGTTTCGCTACCGATTTCTGCTGAAAGTCGGGTGCTGTCGTTGCTCAAGAAAGTTTGGGTATTGCCCGTCGATATTCGACTGTCGGCACACACAAACAAACTACGTTTTCGGCCACGGTCTTATTCCTACGTAGGTTCGGTGCCATTTCTCGACGTGTTCGACAAGCCAATTGCCGATTGGGATTCGGTCATGAAGCGTGGCTTTGATATCTTCTTCAGTGTTTTGGCAATGGTGATGCTGTCACCTATAATCCTGGCAACAGCCATCGCAATCAAGCTGGAAAGCAAAGGTCCCGTGATCTTTCGCCAAAAGCGATTTGGTTTTAACAATGAAGTCATTGAAGTACTTAAATTTCGCTCCATGTTCGCCGACATGGCGGACCATGACGCCAAAAAGTCAGTGACCAAAAACGATCCCCGTGTAACCCGAGTCGGGCGATTCATTCGCAAGACTTCAATCGACGAATTGCCTCAGTTGATCAACGTTTTGAAGGGTGAATTGTCATTGGTTGGCCCTCGGCCTCATGCGGTCAACGCCCATACGGAAAACAAGCTTTGGGATGAAGTGGTCGACGGATATTTCGGTCGTCACAAGGTCAAGCCCGGCGTTACAGGATGGGCTCAGATCAACGGCTGGCGCGGCGAAGTCGACAGAGAAGAAAAAATCAGAGGCCGTGTTGAACACGATTTGTACTATATCGAAAACTGGTCGGTTCTGTTTGATCTTTACATTTTGATGATTACGCCGCTCAAGCTGATCAACACCGAGAACGCATATTGAACCCGGCCACCGCCCCTGTTGACGCCTACGTCGCATCGCCTGCTTCCTGGGTGCCTCACAGCCCTGCTGCCTTCAACACATCCAACGTGTTTGCCCGGTGGAGCATTGGGCTGACGGCCTTTCTGGGCGCATTTGTGATCCAGGAGCCCGCACCATACGAGATCTTTTTGCTGGCCACCATGGTTCTGTTTTTGGTGTTCGGCATGCGTTTGAGCAAGATGGCATTAACGCTTGGCCTGTTATTCGTCGTTTTCAACCTTGGCGGCATGGTGTCGATGTTCACGATGGCGGATTTCAAGGAAATTCCACTCTATCTGGCGGTGTCTTTGTTCCTTGGTCTGTCATCAGTATTCTGGGCGGCTGCCATCGAGAGCGATATGGGTCGATTGCGCGTGTTGATGCGCGGATATGTTGTCGGCGCCGTCATCACATCCTGCCTGGGCATTGCCGGTTATTTCAGCGCTTTTCCCGGTTCTGGAATGTTCACCCTGTATGATCGTGCGATGGGCGCATTTCAAGACCCCAATGTTTTCGGGCCTTTCCTGATATTGCCAGCGCTTTATCTGACCTATGGCCTGCTATATCGCAATATTGGGTTGGCGCCAGTGCGTCTGGCCTTGTTGGCGATAATATTGCTTGGGCTATTCCTGTCCTTTTCACGCGGCGCGTGGGGCAGTATGGTGATTGCTGGCCTGTGTTTTTACACCATGCTTTTGATGACTGAACAATCCCAGCAGATCCGGGCAAAGCTCATTCTGGCCGGAGCAATAGGCCTGGCGACGGTCATCGGCATGTTGATCATCGCGCTGCAATTTGACGCTGTCTATGACATGTTTGAACAGCGCGCTCGCGTGGTTCAGGACTATGACGGTGCCGAGCTTGGACGTTTTGCGCGCCATGCAATTGGCTTCCAGTGGGCGTTGGAAAACCCGCTTGGCATTGGCCCGCTCGAATTTGGCCTGATCCTTGGCGAAGACACCCATAACATCTGGGTCAAGTCACTGATGGCATACGGGTGGCTGGGCTTTTTTGCCTATGTAACAATTACCGTCAGCACATTGGTTGGCGGTGCGCGGCTGGTTGGACGTATCCGTCCCTGGCAACCCTATCTACTTTGCGCATACGCTACCTATATCGGTCACATCCTGCTGGGATGGGTGATCGATATTGACCACTGGCGGCATGTATATTTGCTAATCGGCATTATCTGGGGATGTATGGCGCTGGAATCTCACCACCAATCCGTGCGCGCCCGTCAATTCCTCAACCAACACCTTGAGGATCGACCGCAGGCTGCATAGTTGTCTGTTTGGGCGGTGAATTCTTTTTGCTGGCAGCATGGAAAGTTAGGGCATTGCCAAAGGTAATTCCCAAAGCCAGGCTAATAATCACAAGCACTCTTTGAATTACAGTCAAATTTCTCATGACATGTTCCAGCTAGTTTCATTGTGCACCCGTATTATTGATTGATATTTCAAGAATATCAACTGCAGCAATTGTTAATGAAAGATTAGCGCTGCGTTGCGGACTTGCAAACAGCGGGGCACATAGTGCCCGCAACTGCATGGTTTCTATCAGAAATATGCAAAATTCCGCATATTCAGAGCCGTATCACGAGAATTGCGGATGCTTGAACCACCAACAGCGTTGGATCGATTCGGGTCAGGTCGGCCTGCAACATGAATTATTGGAATTGGTCGGAGTAGCAGGATTCGAACCTACGACCCCACGCCCCCCAGGCGTGTGCGCTACCGGACTGCGCCATACTCCGACTTGCCCATGATTTAGTCAGGGATCGGCAAAATATCAAGCGACCTGAGCGATTTTGATGCGGAAATCTAGCGTACCTGATCCAGCAGCCGCTTACATTCCAACAGTTCTGTCAGAACACCCTGCAGATCAGCCCGCGCGTCGCCGTTTTGAGATTTTGAAGCCGCCATCGCCGAGGCCACCTGAGCAACGGGAACGGCCTGTTTGCCGGGCTGTTCCTGCCCATCTGCCAAGACCGGCGCACCGCTGGCAACCGCTGTTACGAACCGATTGCCCTGTTCCTTCAAAATGCGCTGGACGCCTTTGATCGTGTAACCTTCAGCATAGAGCAAGTGCCTGATGCCTTTCAGCAGCAACACATCATCGGGTCGATAATAACGCCGTCCCCCGCCTCTTTTAAGCGGTTTAATCTGTTTGAAACGGGTTTCCCAGAACCGCAATACATGCTGCGGTAAATCTAATTCGTTTGCCACTTCTGAAATGGTCTTAAACGCATCAGGGCTTTTCACGCCTGCTCTCTCCTCCCCAACCCAAGTGATGCTCCGATCCCCACCGCATCACTAGGACAACCAAATTATCAAGTTATGGATTTATTTTGACCGTCCCTGATTGGACTGCAGAACTTTGTCTTTCATGATGTTCGACGGTCGAAACACCATTACCCGGCGAGGCGTAATAGGCACTTCCTCTCCGGTCTTTGGATTTCGCCCAATCCGTTCGTTTTTAGACCGAATAGAAAAGGTGCCAAACGATGATAATTTGATCGTTTCACCGCGCACCGCTGCCTGGCAGATTTCTTCCAGGACACTCTCCACAAGATTGGAAGATTCTGAACGCGACAAGCCTACCTGCTGATAAACCGCTTCACTCAAGTCAGCTCTGGTAAGTGTTTTTCCGACCATATTGGCATTCCTCGATTATCTTCTGGCAAGACGCCAGCACCGCAAAGACTCAAAAAGCTTAGTCGCAGTAAACCTTCCGGTCAATTGTGCCGCTACGTCAATTGACGCTGAAAGATGACCTGAGTCACTGTTTTGGATGGGAATTTCTTCTACAATTCTACCAGCGGACCAGAACGGCACCCCAGGTAAAACCACCACCCATGGCTTCCAGCAGAACCAGATCGCCTTCTTTCAGTCGCCCATCCTTCACGGCGGTGTTGATGGCCAACGGAATCGAGGCCGCGGACGTATTGCCATGTTGATTGACGGTAAGGACCACTTTGTCTGATGCAATTTTCAGTTTTTTAGCCGAGGCATCGATGATCCGGCGATTCGCCTGATGAGGAATGAACCAGTCTATATCTTCCGCCGTCAAGCCCGTTGCCTCAAACGCGGCTTCAATCACGTCGGTGATCATGGCAACCGCATGCTTAAAGACTTCCCGACCCTGCATCCGCAAGTGACCGACCGTCTGAGTGGTCGACGGACCGCCATCGACATACAGTTTCTCGCGATGCGAGCCGTCGGAGCGAAGATGACTGGTCAGCACGCCTCGGTCGTTTGAAAGCCCCACACCTTCCTGAGCCTCAAGCACGACAGCTCCAGCGCCATCGCCAAACAGCACGCAGGTGGTGCGATCTTCCCAGTCAAGTATTCGCGAAAATGTTTCAGCACCGATGACCAAAACGCGTTTGGCCTGACCGGACTTAATAAATGTGTCGGCCGTCGTCACGGCGTAGACAAAACCGGAGCAAACCGCCTGCAGATCAAAGGCCGCACCGTGTTTCATGCCAAGGCGATTTTGAATATTTACCGCAGTTGCGGGAAACGTGTTGTTGGGTGTCGACGTGGCCAAAATGATCAGGTCGATATCGTCAACGGTGACGCCAGCGTCATCCATGGCCGCGCGGGCAGCCGCTTCTCCCAAACTTGCTGTGGTTTCATCAGGTTCGGCAATATAGCGCTGCTGAATCCCAGTGCGCTGCTGAATCCACTCATCGGAGGTGCCGACCTTTGCGGCCAGATCTGCATTGGTCACCACGGTGCGCGGTTTGGCAGCACCTGACCCTAAAATAACAGAACGGATCATTCATTTATCTCCAGTCGGTTCAACTTCACCGAAACGGGTTTCTTCAAGGTCGTTTGCAATCTTTTGCTGCAGACCATTTCTAATCATATTGTGGCCAACATCGATCGCGCTGGCAAAGCCTTCGGCATCGGTGCCACCATGGCTTTTGATAACCACACCATTGAGCCCCAGAAATACCGCACCATTGACTTTTCGGGGGTCCATTTTCACGCGCAGCTGATTGAAGGCCTGTTTGGCAAACAGATAGCCAATTTTCGCCATCAATGTACGCGACATGGCATCACGTAGATAAGCCCCAACCTGCTTGGCTGTGCCTTCCGCGCTCTTTAGCGCGATATTGCCGGTAAACCCTTCAGTCACAACAACATCAACGCCACCGCGTCCAAGGTCATCACCTTCAACAAATCCGCGATAGTCCATGCCGGGAAGATTGATTTCACGCAACCGCGCACCGGCGGAGCGGATTTCTTCTAGTCCCTTGACTTCCTCAACACCAATATTGAGCAGGCCAACTCTTGGACGATCCAGATCAAACAATGCTCTGGCCATCGCTGAACCCATCAAGGCATAGTCAACCAGCGCCTCCGCATCCGCTCCGATTGTCGCACCGACATCAAGCACGATGCTTTCGCCCTGCAGATTTGGCCACACAGCCGCCAGGGCGGGACGTTCAATCCCAGGCATCATGCGCAGGCAAAACCGCGACATCGCCATCAGCGCGCCGGTATTGCCGGCCGAGATCATCACATCCGCCTCATCGGATTTTACGGATTCCAGAGCCTTCCACATGCCAGATACCCGTCGGCCATGACGCAACGCCTGACTCGGCTTGTCGTCCATGGCAATTGACATCTCACAGGGATGAAACACGGATTCTGATTTCAGACGGTCGTATTTTTCAAGTTCGGGCAAAACAGCATCAGCTTCACCGTGTAAAATAAACCTCAGTTCGGGATAGCGACGTCGAGAAATCTCGGCTCCGGCCAGGACAACGGAAGGACCCGCGTCTCCGCCCATCACATCCAGCGCAATTGTAATCGTTTTCGCATTATTGGACATGGAGAATGGAAGTAACTTTCTCGTTCGGCAGATGTGTGTCGGCGCTCAAATGCCACAACCCATTAGTAACGCGACGCATGAGATATACAAAGCAAAACTCAATTGCGAGCTCTTTCAGGGCGTTTCAGGACAATTTTGGCTTGGTTTTCAGGTTTGCCAGCACCGAAAATGGCGAATCACGCTCCCGATCCAATCCTTCATCGGCAAACTCCGCTCCGTCAATGCGGGCAAACGGGTCTATGCCCAATGCAAATGTTTCTAACCAGGCCGCGGCCAGATTGATTGAATCGCCGACAAATGTTTCAGGCATATCTTCACCTTCGGGGTCCAGTACCAGTTCATGATCTTCAATTGTTGGTGGACGCAACAGACGGGAGCCCTCTGGAAGGTAGATAAAATCGATATCCTCCCTGACTACCTGGTTTAGGGGTTCGGCCGTTACTGCGCACGGCTGTTCAAAAGAGGCTACAACAGCACCGCTCAATTTCACTCCGTCGCGTTTCCAGGGTGCAACCACGCATTCAACCTCAAAAGCTTCGACTGACAAAAGTTCATAATCTCGGGCAATCGCTGAGCGCTCTGATTCGGTCGCAGCATATTTTATCATCTGACCTTTCTTGGACAATTTTCTGACGTTGAATTTATAGTCCATTGCGTAGCTTTCCTGATCATCTGCCATAGGCCGTCCTTTCCAAGAGCGGGCCTTCAAAGACCGCTTGCTGTTGGGTGATGTCCAACGCTGTTTTGTGGGTCAAATCTGCTGCCTGCCAGGCCATATACTGCCCCAGATCCAATTCAGCCCCGTTAGACTCAATCCCGGCATACAGGTTGCGTCGAATGACAACGCTCAGTGCTTGGGAAATATCTTCGCTTTCAAGCGCCCGCTCATAAGCCCCGGTGCGGCCGTAAAAGACTTGCGTCATTTTTGCTATTTTCTTGGGAACGCTCGGGTCACCCACTCCAATCTCTCGCAAGGCCGCATCCATGTCATCAATGAAAGCGTCGAACACCAATTGAGATATTTGTCGCGACGTGTGGTCCTCATTTTTCAAACGATTGTGTAGCAAAAACAGATGCATAATCAGTATTTCAAAACGTCCGTCAAATGTGTCGGGAACCTGATACCGGATATAAAACTGCAGGTCTCGCGACCTTGCCACAACCACGCCATAAAGTGCATGTGCAAGGTCTGAATTAACGTTTCGACCAAACAGGGCTTTGAACATTGCGCGAAAACCAGATAAGAAGCGCTGACACGGCGCGTTTAGCGGTGATATAGGCTTTTGTTGTTCGCTCGAACAGGGGGCCGCGATATTCGGGCGGAGAAAATATTGATGACTAGAAGCGTGAACATTGTTGGTTGTGCAGGCAAAATCAGGAGCTTTGTCCTGATGGCCGGACTCGTGGCCGCTCCATTTGTGCTGACCGCATGCAATTCAACTGGTGAAGTATTGTCGCACGGATACCAGATGAACGAGCAGGCGCTTGAGTTGGTGCCGACCGGATCTTCGCGCGAACAGGTTCTTTTGTCGCTTGGCACCCCTTCCACCACCAATAGTCAGGTCAATGGTTCAGAAACTTTCTACTACATCAGCCAGAAGAAGGCCCGCCGATTCGCTTTTCAAAAACCAACAGTGATTGATCAACGGGTTCTTGCAATTTATCTCAACGAATCGAGCACCGTGGAAAGAATTGCCGATTATGGATTGAAGGATGGCAAGGTGTTTGACTTTGTCTCGCGGGTTACCCCAACCGGTGGTAAGGAAGTTTCATTCCTTTCGCAATTGTTGAAAGGCGGCCAGGCGTTCAACCCATTCGGCAGCAGATAACGGCCGATTGCTGACTGGATGGCCCCACAAGGGGGCGTAGATTCGTAAATGGCTCTAGCGGGAGCCGGTTTTCGACGTTTGAAAACGCAGCCACAGCAGCGACAGCAGGCAGATGCCGACAACCGGAAATACTGTGTAGTTGATGGCATTCCAGCCGTCGGCTCCAAACGCATTAAGTGTCCGGCCCGACATGAAGGAACCAAAAGCGACGGAGCCAAACAAAATGAAATCGTTGGCGCCTTGCGCTTTGGCGCGCTCCTGAGGACGGTAAGTTTCAGTCAGCATGGACGTGGCACCTATGAACCCGAAATTCCAACCAAAGCCGAGCAGAATCAGGGCCACGTAGAAATTGGTCAGCGATATTCCCATCAACGCTACAACCGCACAGGCCAGAAGCAGCATCATACCGGTTGTGACAATCCGCTCCTTGCCAAACCGGTTTATCAGATTGCCGGTGAAAAAACTGGGACCAAACATCGCCATCACGTGCCACTGAATGCCGAGGGTCGAATCATCTGGGCTGAAACCACAAAGCTTCATTGCCAGAGGTGCGCCAGTCATCACAAATGACATCAGGGCAAATGATGCGACAGCGCAAATTACCGATACAATGAAACGTGGCTGCATCATGATTTGAGCGAGCGGACGACCGGTGTCTTTTGGTCCAAGCATTTCATCGGTTGGTGGTGCTTCGAACTTCAACTGCGACAGGACGACAATGCCAAATGCCAACAAGATGGCACCGGCAAAATAGGCTGCCGCGAATTCGACTGGAGAGAACAACTGCCGCACAAAGCCCGCAATATGCGGCCCCAACCAAAAGGCTATCAGACCAGCAGCGCCGATAACTGCCAGAGCCTTAATCCGGCCGCCGGCCCGCCCCAGAGCACCTTTGACATAGGCAACAATGGAACCGGCGACCACGGTGGCCAGCGCAAAATAGGGCGCTGCCAGATCAAGCCCTGCCGATACCGGGTTGATGAAATAAATCGCGGTTTGAGGACCGACGATGGCAGCGAACATACCTCCGGCCAGAACCCAGGATATCGCTTTTGGCTTAAATTCATCGGTCCCCTGGTCGGCCGCGGCAAATCGATATTGCTGCGTAAACGCTCCGCCACAGCCGGTAAGCAACATCCCGACACAGAACATCAAAAAATCACCCTTGAATATCGCAAAACTTGAAACGATTGCGCCCGCAATGCCAACACAGGCACCCGCCATAAATCCGTTGCGACGCCCGACACGCCCCATCAGCATCGCGGCAGGCAAAGCCGCCATCGCCACACCCAGATTATATCCAGTAACCGGCACGGTCGCCAAAGCCTTGTCATCACCCAACAAGTACATGCCCACCAAACCTCCCAGTGCGATGGAGATTGGGGCTGACGAACCACAAAAAGCCTGTGCAGCTGCCAGCAATAGCGCATTGCGTTTGGCCGTCGCTTCGGAATCGGCTGCAGGTGAAGTTCCCATACTGGACCACTAATTCGTTGTAGTTGAAGCCTTCATCCCGAAGATATTTGCAAATTAGAAGTGGGAGAAGGAGTCTTCCTCTATGGACACCGGTGTACCGTCAATGTCCAGAGCCATAGAACCAAATTCTGCACCTTTTATGTCGCCAACATGTGTCGCCCTGACATTTTCAGAGGCACACGCGTTTTGAAAGTCAGCTTTGGCGGACGCAGGCATGGTGCATAAAACCTGATAGTCGTCCCCACCTGTGTAAATAGACTTCCACAATCCATCGTCCTCAGACACACGTTGAGCCGCCGCATCAGAAAGTGGAATTTTCGAACGGTTTAAAATTGCCCCCACATTCGAGGCAGCACAAAGCTTGCGGCAATCGCCGATCAGACCATCGGAAATGTCCATTGAAGCTGAGGCATATTGGGCAATCGCACCAGCAATTGCTGTGGCGACGGGTGGGTCTGGCAAATGATAGGCATTCAACAGGTGATCTGTCGCCGTTGGGTCTGCTTTGATTTCTCCAGTAGCCACTTTCAATCCAAGGGCCGCATCGCCGATAGTGCCTGTTACCATGATCGCATCCCCCGCCCTGGCTCCCAAACGGCTCTTGTAGCGAGCCGGATCGATCAGTGCGAACATGGTAACTGCAATACAAAGCCGGTCGGGACTGCGATAAATATCACCACCAGTCAGTTGAATGCCGTAAAGTGCCTGGTCCTCAGCAAGGCCGGAAGCAAAGCTGGCAATATCCGCGTCCTGCCAGTCGTCCGGCACCCCTAAAGCCAGTGAGTAGGAATGAGGCAGAGCGGCTTTTCCTACAATATCACTGATATTCACGCGCATTGCCTTTCGAGCCACCAGATCAAGCGAAGTATCGGGAAGAAAATGTATGCCGCTTGCGATCGCATCCTGTGTCACGACAACTGACTTGCCGGCTGGAACATCTATCAACGCGGCATCGTCACGAAGTCCAAATGAGCCAGTACCGGCCAGAGGTGCCAGATATTTGGAGATCCAATGAAATTCACCGGACCGGGTCACCCCTTCTCCCCATCATCGGGATCGGTATCATCGGTAGCCGCATCTCGAGAAATACCGGCCTCTGCTTTCGGTTTCAGTTCACCGCTGCGCACCGACCTGGCGATGTGATCGAGCACGCCATTGACCATTTTCGGCTCATCACCGTCGAAAAACGCTTTGGCTATCTCAACATATTCTGACACCACCACCGGTGCGTCGACATCGCGGCGATTGGTCAATTCATAGACACCTGCACGCAGCGTTGCTCTCAATGTTGAATCAATACGTGCCAGTGGCCAGGTATCAGTCAGAGATTGGTGGATAATCGGATCGATGATCTTCTGATCCTTGACCACACCGCCGACAATACTGCGAAACCAGGCAGCATCTGCTTCCAGATAGGTTTCACCGTCAATTTCACGACCCAGTCGAAAATTCTCATATTCGGCAATTACTTCGGTCAATCCAGCGCCGCTGATATCCATCTGGTAAAGTGCCTGTACCGCCGACAGTCGGGCGGAACCGCGTTTGTTGGCAGGTTTGGATCGTTTTGAGCTAGACAAGAAATTTTTCCCGCAATTTGATCATTTCGAGGACCGCTGTGGCTGCGCCTCCACCCTTGTTCATTTCTTCTTTGCGGGCACGAGCCATCGCCTGAGCTTCGTTTTCCACCGTCTGAATACCATTTCCCAATGCCAGACATTCCGCGATCGTAAGATCCATAATGGCACGGGCGGACTCAAATGCCACAATGTCATAATGTGTCGTTTCACCACGAATGACGCATCCCAGCGTGATAAAGCCATCATAATGGGTGTTGCCCCGGCTCATACCTTCCAAAGCCATTGAAACCGTCGCCGGAATTTCCAGAACTCCGGGAACCCCAATATATTCCCAGCTTGCCCCCTGCTTTTTCAATACCTCTTCGGCACCCTCCACCAGTGCCTTGGAAATATGAGTGTAATATGGTGCATCAATGATCAGTATGTGGGGCATGGACCTGCTCTCAATTGTGGTGAATTGCACAAAACATGGCTCGGCATACAGCGCAAGGTTTATTCCTGTTGCGCTGAAAAATCTGCCAGTCTCGCGGCGTATCGAGCCATGGTATCAACTTCCAGATTTACCTGATCGCCAATCTTGGCCGCGCCCCAGGTCGTTACCTCCTGGGAATGCTTGATCAGCAAAACATCAAATTCGGCTCCCGCCACCTGATTGACGGTCAGTGAAGTGCCGTTCAACGCAACGGAACCCTTCGGCGCAATGAACCTGGCGAATTCCTCTGGAGCACGAAGGGTATATCGAGTGGCGTCACCCTCACTTTTTACGGCAATAATCTCAGCCCGGCCATCAACGTGGCCAGAGACGATATGTCCGCCCAGTTCGTCACCAATCTTCAATGCTCTTTCCAGATTGATTCGCGTTCCGATTGTCCAGAACTCCGCTGAAGTAAGCCGCAGCGCCTCTTCCCATGCCTCCACCACATAGGTGGTATCGAACTTTTCAACCACGGTAAGACAAACACCGTCATGAGCAATCGAAGCGCCAATATCGATATCATCAAGCGGATAATTGCTGATTACGTGAAGCCGGTTGCCTCCGGCAACCTGTTCAACCAGGTCGATGGTGCCAATGTCAGTTATTATTCCGGTGAACATGGGTTATTTCCTGCGCAAAATCTCGAGCCTGTCGTCGCCCAATTGCAGTCGTCTGCTGATATCGAACCCGGTTGGCAGGTTAGCCGATGTCACCGGGGAAACAAGGCCTCCTTGCCCGATGATCAGATCGGATGAAAACAACCAGACCTCATCAACAAGACCTTGTTGCAGGAACGAAGTTGCCACTTGCGCGCCACCCTCAACCATCAAAGAAGAATGGCCTGCGTTGGCCAGATCTTCCAGAAATTCCGGCAAGGCCAACTGACCATGGTAGCTTTCTGACGCAAAAAGCGTAACTCCCAACTCCGCCAGCTCATGTGGTAGTTGATCAACACTTGATACAATCGAAACCGGTAAAGCGCGGGCCGACTGGGCAAGGCGGCTTTGGGGGGACAATCTGGCATGACTGTCGAGAACGAAGCGGTCTGGAGAACGCCAGCCGATGCCGGGAAGTCGGCATGTCAGGTCTGGATCATCGGCATCAACAGTCCCTCGCCCAACCAGAATTGCATCATGTTCTGCTCGCAAGCGGTGCACCATGTTTCGGGCCAGCGCCCCGGTGATGGCCACTTCTTCGTCAGCTCTGCCCAACATTCCATCGCCGGAAACTGCAAGTTTTAGAACGACTTGCGGGCGGTCGTTCTGCTTTCGATTCAAGTATCCCGTCAGATCGTGAGGCGCTGAATTATCCCGCTCATCTACTTCGACAGTCACCCCTGCCCGTCGCAACAACTCGTGGCCCTTACCGTCAACGCGCCTGTCAGGATCAGTCCATGCAGTGACTACCCGAGCAATACCGGCTTCGATCAGTCCGACAGCACATGGGGGCGTCGCACCGTGATGTGCACAGGGCTCCAGTGACACGTAGGCGGTTGCGCCGCGTGCATTTTCTCTGGCCTGGTCTATCGCAACCCGTTCTGCGTGGGGGCGACCGCCAATCGCGGTGATGCCCTTTCCCACAACGATGTCATCCTTGACAATCATTGTACCGACAGACGGATTGGAGCCGGTCTGACTTCTGTGCCGCAAGGCAAAGCGCAGACAGGCATCCAGATATCGATGATCTTGTGGGCTCAACATTAGACAATTGTTACACAGGTGTGGGTCAGAATAAATCTAGTTCCGCTCATCTTCCGCGTCAGACAATTCTCCCAACACTGCTTGAAAATCTGAAGCCTCGGTAAAATCTCGGTAGACGCTGGCAAAGCGCACATAGGCTACCTCGTCCAACCCTTTTAAACCTTCCATGACCATCGTTCCAATCGTGCCGGCGTCGACTTCAGCTTCGCCGGACGACTCAAGCTGCCGCACAATACCCGATACCATGCGCTCAATGCGGTTATGATCGACGTCGCGCTTGCGCACCGCCAGTGAAATTGAATTCGCCAGCTTGTCGCGGTCAAACGGTACTTTTCGGCCAGACTTCTTGACCACTGTCAGTTCCCGCAACTGCACCCGCTCAAATGTGGTGAACCGGCCACCACAATCAGCACAAATACGGCGACGGCGAATGGACGTATTGTCTTCGGTCGGTCGGCTGTCTTTGACCTGGGTGTCGTCACAATTGCAATAGGGACAGCGCAAATCTGGCTCCTTGGAGGGGTCATTGAAGTGCAACAGGCCTGTCGCACTCAATCAGTTGGGTAAATATTTCGGTCTATTACAGGTTGGGATAGATCGGGAACCGGTCAGTCAGTTCGATTATCTTTTTGGCAACAGACTGTTCAACTTCAGCATTACCTTCTTCGCCATTGGCTGCAAGACCATCCAAAACTTCAAGAATGTACTGGCCAACCTGTTGAAATTCGGCGACTCCAAACCCACGGGTGGTCGCGGCAGGCGTTCCCAGACGAACACCTGACGTGATGGTTGGCTTTTCAGGATCAAACGGTACCCCGTTCTTGTTGCACGTCATGTTGGCGCGGCCGAGTGCTGCTTCTGCAGCCTTGCCAGTTAGACCCTTGGGTCGCAGATCAACCAACAGGACATGGGTATCTGTGCCACCAGATACCAGATCCAGTCCGCCCGATTTCAACGTTTCACCAAGTGCTTTGGCGTTCTCGACAACATTGGCAACATAGGTGCGATACTCGCCTGTCTGTGCTTCGCCGAAGGCAACTGCTTTGGCGGCGATGACATGCATAAGCGGACCGCCCTGAATGCCCGGAAAGATTGCCGAATTGATTTTCTTGGCCAATGTTTCGTCGTTGGTCAGAACCAGACCGCCGCGCGGACCGCGCAAGGTTTTATGGGTCGTAGACGTTGCCACATGGGCATGAGGGAAAGGGCTGGGATGAACACCACCGGCAACTAGACCGGAAAAATGTGCCATATCAACCATCAGAAAGGCTCCGACACTATCGGCGATCTCGCGGAAACGGGCAAAATCGATTTGACGCGGGTAAGCTGAACCACCTGCAATGATAAGTTTAGGCTGATGTTCTTTGGCCAAAGCTTCCACCTGATCGAAGTCAATCAGATCGCTGTCCTGACGCACGCCATACTGAACCGCATTGAACCATTTTCCCGACTGGTTGGGCGCTGCACCGTGGGTCAAATGGCCACCTGCATCGAGGCTCATGCCCAAAATCGTGTCGCCGGGCTTGATCATCGCCATAAAGGCAGCCTGGTTAGCCTGAGAACCGGAATTGGCCTGTACATTTGCAAATTTGCAGTCAAACAGCTTTGTGACGCGTTCGATTGCCAGATCCTCGGCAACATCAACGAATTCGCAACCGCCATAATAGCGGCGGCCTGGATAACCCTCAGCATATTTATTGGTCATCACGGAGCCCTGCGCTTCAAGCACAGCCCGCGATACAATGTTTTCAGAGGCGATCAGCTCAACTTCGTGGCGCTGACGACCAAGTTCGCCCTTTATTGATGCGGCGACCGCGGCGTCGGTATCCGCCAGCGAACGATGGAAAAAGGCGTCGGTTACCGTGCCGGATTTGATGTTTTCTGCAATTGCCATCGACTGGCTCCCCAAAAAGATGACCTCGCTGGACGGGCGCAGCCCTCAGCGTGTGTGATAATGCTCGTGATTTAAGTCTGCCGGAATGACGGCACTATTCCGTTTGAGACACCTGAATGTCTTGTTCGGCGTTTTACTGGCTCAAAGCCAGTTCGTCTACACCGTCGCGCTGGTAAATATCATCGCGGAACTGAGCGGCGCCATCATCTGTGGACCAGGCGCTGATGTAGGTGAAATAGACCGGAACCGGTTCGACAAGTTCAAGGTCGGTGCGTTCACCTGAGGCAATGATCCGCTCAATCTGCGATCGATCCGCCTGCGGTGTTTCCTTGGCCAGCCAAACGAGAAGGTCGCGGACATTTTTCACCCGTACACAGCCGGAAGAGTCAAAGCGCAATAATTTGTTGAATAAGCCCTGTTGTGGCGTGTCGTGCATATAGACGGCGTGTGGATTGGGGAAATTGATCTTCACAGACCCCATCGCGTTAATGCGACCCGGTTCCTGACGAAAACGATAGTTCACGGCTTCATCCGTGGACCAGTCAACCATTCTTGGATCGATCTGTTCGTTATTCGTATCAAACAACAATATTTTGTTGTCTGTCAGATACTTAGGATCTTTGCGCATCAACGGAATGATGTCTTTGAGGACAATGGACTTCGGCGCTGTCCAATAGGGATTCAGATTGAGTTCGTAAATTTTTGAGTTCAAAATCGGCGTCTGGCGACTGATGCGGCCAACAATGGCAGTGTGTCGTTGGGTAACGGTCATGCCGTCAACCGCTTCAATCTGGGCGGCGGGAATGTTGACCACCACGTATCTATTACCCAAAAAACCCGACATGGACTTCAACCGCACCAGGTTGGTGTGCAACTGACCTAACCGAATGTCGGCGGGTATATTCAAGGCGGCGAACGAATAACGCCCCAGCACTCCATCTGCCGGCAATCCGTGGCGCAATTGAAAGCGCTTTACCGCGGCATCGACATAGGTATCAAACTGGCTGGAAAAGCCTGCATTCCTGGGCATGTCGCCGGAAATCATCAACCGCTTGCGCAGTACTGCGACCGTCGGTGAGGAAGCTCCGATCTTCAGTTTCTTGTTGGCTGGGACAACCGGCCAGCCACCAGAATCGACGATGGCTTGATATTCTGCAATTGCCTGATGCACATAATCGATTGTTTGTGGCGCGAAAATCGGGGTGTTGGAAGACACACGTGACGTCTTGTCGGAACGGGCGTCAAACTGATCGCCCCAGCGATCCCTGCCATTGGCATTCAAAATTCGATCAATGGCGGTTTCAGCCAGAGCTTTGCCCGCACCCAAGGGAGACAGCGACGCGACTGCCCCCGCCCCAGTAACGGCGGCGGCCAACAAAGATGTAGAGCCTTTCAGAATTCCGCGACGCGAAATCTGCTTTGGCTTTTCAACGCTTATGTTGAAATCTGACATAGTTGCTACTAACCCTTGAATTGCATGCTGCGTTCTTTAATCACGCAAATATGCCCCGATTATGGTTAACAGGAGTTAACCATAATCAGTTTCGGTATTTTGTTCTCCAGAAACAGTTTCAAGGAGCCCAATTCACATTTGCCCCCCGATTTACGGCACCTGTCGACAAATACAAGTGCAATCGAATCAAGTCCTTGTCATCACAGGTTCGAAAACAGCTGCGAGTCGGTGGATTAAACCGATGAAATCTAAGGGTTGAGCCACGAAAGCCAGTTTGAAGCGCTGGTCGCGAATCTAGATCCCTTCCCGGATCTGGCGGTCATATTCTTCAGCATCAAACCAGCCGAGTGATTTTTCTACTTTGAGATTGGAATCCAAGTCCCATTCTTCCCAGCCAGGAATACTGACCCGATTGCCGGTCTCCACATGAGTGCCCTCCAGCAACCATCCAAACATGACATGGTTTCCCGCCATACGAAGATGCTCCAGTTTGACGGTCATTCCGGGAAATTCAGCAAAAAAGCTTGAAATCATTCCCTTCAACGCTTCGGACCCTTCAATTGGATCACCACGATTAATGGTGATGGCACCATCTTCTCGATAGAAAGCCGCAACTGCGTCGGGATCTCCCGAGCTCCAGGCTTTTGCGTAGTCCAGCGCCATCTGTTCAACTGACATTTGGTTTCTCCTGCCAAGGGGTTTGCAGCCGATCAAGCTCCGGCTTGACACGATAGCGAAGGTTTCCAACAGGTCAATCAAAACGCCAAAAGCCCCGGTTGTTCATATCAACCGAAGCTTTATTGTGCGGCCGTTTTTAGTGATCACAGACGGTACAGAATCTGATCCGTCCAGAAACGCTCAAGACGCTGCAGCGACTTGTTCAATTGTTCAAAGCTCTGCGGATCGATCTGGCCGATCTGCTCCAGCGACTCTGTATGACGCTCATACAACGCATCAACGGTAGCGGCCACGTCTTTGCCGGCATCGGTCAGGCTGACGCGAACCGAACGGCGGTCGGTGCGTGACCGCTGATGATGAATGTAACCCATGTCGACCAGTTTTTTCAGGTTATAGGATACGTTGGAACCCAGATAATAACCGCGCGTGCGCAATTCGCCCGCTGTCAATTCTGAATCTCCCAGATTGTAAAGCAGCAGGGCCTGCACAGCGTTGATGTCGCTGCGTCCCTGACGATCGAACTCATCTTTGATTACGTCCAGCAACCTGCGGTGCAGACGCTCAACCAGAGTTAGAGCTTCAAGATATACGGGTTTGATGTCATGTTGCTGCGCGTCGTCCACCTGCGCAACACCGATCATATCGGTATTTGTCATTTTGGGCCTCACTTCCTGTTACGGTGGTATTTTTTGTCCACCTTGAGGCACAAGATAAGCGCGTCAGATAAAATTTGAGTCAAACGACAAACTTAATTGGTTCTTACCAGAGAAAACTCAATTTGTTGTTTTTATTGATTTTAATTTTATGGAAAGGCTGAGGATTCACTCTTTCTTGGCGATAAATACTTCTAGAAGTTGAAAAATCACATAAATAGCCAAGCAGGAGAGATGGAACAGCAACACCAACCCCGGGTATTGAAACAAGTCGGGAAAACGTATTAGCGACACCGACTGAAACGCGACTGCAAAGAACCAGATTACCCGACCCCACGACAAAGTCGTCCACAATCCAACGCACGCCACCGGTAGCATCACCGCCATCACCGCCGTGTAGATTTTCAACGCCAGACCCATCGTATCAAACCGATAATTGGTGCCTTCCCAATATCCGATTGCACACAGCCATGTGAAAATTGCGGCTGCAAAGAAGATAACCGCCAAGCATCGCAGGAACAGCCTGAACATAAAATCGTTGATCCGCGCCGCCCGAGATCGAGGCTTGCTTCCCCCTGACAATTCCACACTCATGACAGAACCAACTCCTGTGCCCCGAGTTTCTGGAAATGAGCCTCGATGTCTTTGGCATCAACCTGCAGCAAATTGTCGGGTTGCCATTTTGGCGCGCGGTCCTTGTCTATGATTGCCGCGCGGATACCTTCATAAAACTCCCTGCCGGTCAAAATACGACGGAGTATTCTATATTCCATCTTCATACATTGATTGATGTCCAGATCGCGTCCCCGGGTGATTTGCCGGAACGCGACTTCCAGACTGGTTGGAGACTTTTGCAGCAAAATGTCCAGGATTTTGCCAGCCCATGAAGCTTCATCACCCTCAAAAGCCGTTGCCTGCTTGAGACTATTCTGGATCTCAGCCACTGACGCCTTGTCGAAGTGATTATTGATCCAATGCTCACAACGTTCCAGTGGACCAGGTTCCTCCAGTGTTAATAGAAATCGCTGATGATATTTGTCGATTGCGGCTTCAATATCTTGAATTTCACACAGCAGCTTTTCCAGTGCCGGCAGGTCCGCCGAGGTGCAACCGTGACTGGCCAACCCGCACCATATCGCATCGCTTTGTTTAACGCGTTCTCCGGTCAGTCCCAGAAACAGGCCAATTTTGCCAGGCAGACAGGACAGCAGGAATGAAGCTCCGACATCGGGAAAAAACCCGATCCCCACCTCAGGCATGGCAAAAGCAATATTGTCACCGGCAATACGGTGTGATCCGTGAAATGATACGCCAACCCCGCCACCCATGACGATGCCATCAATCAGCGCAATGTAAGGCTTGGGAAATTTATTTATTCGTGCGTTGAGAACGTATTCGCGGGCAAAAAAATCAAAATCATAGTCTTTGGCGATGCCCCGATCGTAAAGATGACGAATATCACCACCAGCGGAAAACGCCCTGCCCGGCACGGCTTTGATCAGCACGCGCTCTATCGCCACATCAGCTTCCCAGTGGTCAAGCTGTTGGTTCAGCGCAGTCAACATCGCATCGGTTACCGCATTGAGCGTTTCTGGCTTGCTCAGCGTCACAACACCAGTGCGGCCACTGGTTTCAAAGAGAATATCTTCTTTGACGGTCATCAATTTCGGTCCTTCGGCGAATAGCGACAAACTATTCGCAGTTCACCATACGGGCAATGGGTCTTATCGAAGGAAAGAACTTTTC
Source organism: Hyphomicrobiales bacterium (assembly GCA_011087605.1). Lineage (GTDB taxonomy): Bacteria > Pseudomonadota > Alphaproteobacteria > Rhizobiales > Rhizobiaceae > Pseudahrensia. Next base: position 20,995 of record JAALLE010000024.1, on the reverse strand, counting down.
CCTGCTCAATTGTGTGGTACATCAATCTTCGACATCAAAACTAGCTGCATGAGGCGACTTGGCGATGCCCAATTCGACAACCGAAATCATTGATAGCGTGACAGGCAGCCGTCGTTTGCGCCGCAACCGTCGCTTTGATTGGACACGCCGTCTGGTGCAGGAATCAGTTCTGTCGGTCAATGATCTGATCCTGCCTATATTTTTGATGGAAGGTGACGGCACCGAAGAAGCTATTGGCGCAATGCCTGGCATTTCCCGTTATAGTGTGGATCGTGCGGTTAAAGTTGCTCAGCAGGCGCACAAACTTGGCATACCAGCGATCGCCCCGTTTCCAAATGTGGCCCTCGACAAACGCGACCGGACCGGCAGCGAAATAACCAATCCGGACAATCTCATTTGCCAGTTCGTGCGCGCCGTCAAATCCAAATGCCCCGACATCGGCGTCATCACCGACGCTGCACTGGACCCGTTTACCGACCATGGACATGACGGTGTCCTCGACAACGGTATTATCGTCAATGATGAGAGCGTGGCGCAAATTGTTGCTGGCGCCCTGCGTCAAGCCGAAGCTGGTGCAGACATAATTGCCCCATCAGATATGATGGATGGCCGAATTGGGGCGATCAGGCTGGCATTGGATGAGGCCGGGTTTCAGGATGTCGGCATCCTTTCCTATACGGCAAAATATGCCTCCGCCTTTTACGGCCCCTATCGCGAAGCAATTGGTACTGGTGGTCTGCTGCACGGGGATAAAAAGACCTATTATGTCGACCCGGCCAATTCAGAAGACGCGATGCGCGAAGCTGAACTGGACATCGCCGAGGGTGCCGACATGCTGATGGTCAAACCCGGCATGCCGTATCTCGATATCGTCCGGCGGATGAAGGCAGAGTTCGGCATGCCGGTATTTGTCTATCAGGTGAGCGGCGAGTATTCGATGATCGAGAGCGCTGCGGCGAATGGTTATATCGATGGCGACCGGGTGATGATGGAAAGCCTTCTGGCATTCAAACGTGCCGGAGCTGACGGAATTTTGACCTATCACGCCCTGCGCGCCGCCGAAAAGTTGAACGCGGCAAGGTAAGCCGCGGCCGGACCACATCACACCGGTGCGGATTTCTATGCACCGATACTGGCGATATGATAGGTTGGTGATATGCAGTTATCCTCGCTGTCAACAGCACTTTAGTGCTGGCTGTCCATTGCCATCAGCACCTCGCGGGTAGCATCATCTGCCGGGAACATCATTTCGATTTTTATTTCCGACAGAGCGATGTCCTCTGCAGTTCCGAACTGCGAGAAAGTTGAAAAAAATGACAGCGACATGCCGCCAAAAGCATAAATTGTCGGCACAAAGGCGGGTAAGACACCCTGGGTGGCCTGCTGATCTTCATCAATCAGACATGAAAGTCGATTGGCCGCATCATTGAGAACAGGATCCCCCCCAGATGAGCGCTTTCCGTGCGCAATCGAGCACGTGTGTGAAAAGCAACCTCTGACAGATTTCCAATTGATTGCTGTATGACTGGAGAATTGAGGAAACACTCAATCAAACTGTCACCTTGACCAACCCCCATTCCGGCCAGCAGGCGCGTCGCCGCCCCATTCAAGTGTAAGATTTGCCAGTGGCGGTCCATTGCAATCGCCGGAAAAGGATCGTGACGTTGCAACATCCAGGACATAGCAGCTTCCGCCGGTTGCATGTCGGCCGCACCCAATTGGCGCTTTTGATAGGCTGGAGCCAGTCCGGCGGCCGTCAGCAATTGATTTCGGTCTGGCAGAGGAACGGCCAGTTCTTCGCATAATTGCAGCACCATCTCACGGCTCGGGCGCGATCGACCTGTTTCCAGGAAGGAAATGTGACGGGCAGACACATTTGCATCCAATCCCAATTCAAGCTGACTCAGCCTGCGCTTCTGTCGCCACGCCTTCAATACTGCGCCAAATTCGCTTTGCATCGCTTCGCTCCATCCAGAATTCACGCCACCATAACCTTTGGGACAATCATTTCACTTACCTGCAAGGTAATTGTTTTGAGCCATTCAACCGTCCAGTCTTCGAGCATCACACCTGGCATGGAGTTATGACATGACGCTCGCAGCGAAAGTTAATCTGCTCAAATATGGTTCAATCAGTCTGATTGGCTTCGGGCTACTCAATTTTCTCTCCCTATTCTCCATTTTGGAGCCTGTTATGGCCATCTTCCTGGACATTGCATTCTGGAGCCAGTTTGGCAGTCCACATCAATTGGAAGGGGAAGCAGCGAGGCTGTGGATCGGTATTTCAGGTGGATTGTTGATTGGCTGGGGCGCCACCTTGTTGTTGATCGCCACGCAGGTGTACCCCAATACCCCACTGCTTGGACGACGCATCATTTTAACCGGCATCATCAGTTGGTTCGTCATGGACTCGGCAGGCTCAATGGTTGCTGGCGCGCCGTTCAACGTGGTGATGAACCTGTCGTTCCTGGTGCTGTTTGTGGTGCCACTTGTTTGGCCGGAGCGTCACTCCACGTCGACCCAACAAGCGGTTTAGGGCGCAAAATATCGGTGACCAGATCACTAACCTTCAACGCTTGTACCCTGCTCAGCATCGCTGGGTTTCGGGATCACACGTTGAAACAAATGCGAGCAAAATGAATCGGAATCAAAATAGGTCGTATGGATAAGCTCACCCGCGAGCTCGAATTCCAGAGGACTTGAATTTGAACCAGTGGGAACACCACCAATAGACAATGTCCCCAGCTGTTCGCGAAACTGACTTACCAGCAGTGCTGCCATCTTATCCGCCCGCTTCTTAATCTGCTCAGCCACCTCCGGCGGAATAGGTTCATGCTGATCGCTGATCCATCCGGGCACATTATCAACAGAAGCAAGCGACAATCCACCGACATCGACACCTCCTGCCTTTGTGCGAATGGCACTGGTAGTCAATCTGTTGAGCAAGCTGCTGAGCAAAGGCGAGACGCCTGCCGCGAGCAGTTTTGTGCCATAAAAAACAGCAAAGCTTATTCCGATGAGGAAAAACGGAATGCTCCAGAGATAAACTGTAGCAAGTGCAGTCCAATCCAGTTCAGCCAGCTTTTCAGGAACCACCACAAACACGATATAAAGAAGCCAATTATCGGGATCGAATAATCCGGCCAAAAGCGATCTATCAGAGATTCCCAGCCAGGCATTCACGTCGTTCCGGTCGTAATTCAGCACAAGAGAAAGGACCAGCAATACGGGTACAACGAAGAGCGCAACACCGGAAAAAATATTGGCAAAAAATCCCTTGGTAAAAAACTCGACTTTCGAGCGACTGGCCATGCCGATACCATTAATCGCTTCGTCGTCAGGATGCCAAAGAGGTACGAACCTACTTTGGAACAGAGCTTGTGTTTTCGCTAGTCTGCTGGCGTCCCGCCTGTTTGAGACAAAGTCCCACATTCTGGAGGCGGCAAAGTACACCAGGACCGGAGCCACGATGAACAGCGAAACACCAAGTCGCGATTCAACCGGATTATCCTCTGAAACAGCACCAAAGGCATCAAGGGCGTCAAAGGCATCAATGAAAAACAAAATGTACAGATAGGCGAATACAAATATGGAAATCAGAATAATTTGACCGATGGTTCCCAATCGCTGGAAGATTGATGGCGATCGATTAAAAGCCAGAAATGGTGATCCGACAGTCACCCAATGTGTCAAATTCGATAGGCTCTGCTGACGCCTGGTGAGTTCCACCAGCGCGGAAGCAATGACCGAGCCACCATGGCTATGTCCAATCACCAAATGCGGACGCGCGCTGCTGTCGAGTTCAATCAGTTCGTCGGCAAGTCTGTTGGCGGCGGCACGTCTGGATGCCTCGCTGTTGGCACCATCCCAGATAAAGGGTCGCCACTCCAGATCCTCTGCAGAACGCCCGTTGTTCTCCAACAGAATCCGAAACTTTTTTTCCAATGTACCGCCGGTTTGCCACCATTGTTCACCTTCTGGTGGTCCCGACGCAAATGTACCGTGAACCGCAACAATTGTGCATGTCATGGCCGCCTTTCTCCAATGCTACTATCGGGTTGCGAGAGTGAGATTGAAGAGAGTACCAGCAGACCGCGGCACATGAGGCGGGTACCGTTGGCGGCATTGGCCACGAATATTGCGGCAAATTTGCGTTCCAATTAGAGCCTCCCAGACGCCCAAGCTGGAGGAAGGCTAGCAAGAAGACCCGGACAAATCCACATCGACAAACAAACCAGTCACAGGGTCCGCAGCAACACTTTGAAATTCGATCAACCCTTGAAGGCTGATCCTGTTGGCAAGCTTGAAAACAGCCCCTTGCCTCCTACATAATGTGGAAAGCAAAGGGTTAGACCATGATTGAAGACATCATCGACAACGATACGGGGGCACGAATTGTCACCCCTGAAGAACTGGATGGCGTCAGAACGGCCCGCGTTATCTCGTTTTTCCTCGATTATATCATCATTTTTCTGCTCAGTATTCCGTTGTTTATTGTCATTGGTCTTCTGGGCATTCCAACGCTTGGCCTTGCCTGGGGGTTGCTGCCCTTCGTCCCGGCAGTAGTGGCGCTGCTTTATCTGGCCACAACGATGGGTGGACCACGCCAGGCAACAATCGGCATGGCTTTTATGGGCATCCGCGTTCGCAAATTAGATGGTGGGAATGTCGACCCGTTGCTGGCTTGTCTGCATGGAATTCTATTTTGGGCAATCCATACGGTCGCAGTCATTCTGCCGCTGCTGATCAGCTTCTTTTCCTCACGCAAACGACTGTTGCATAACGTTTTGCTTGGCACATATGTAGGACGCGCCTAAACTCGTTAGTTGAAACGGCAGATTGCCACAACTCAACGACGGGACATGACGGCGCATGGACCAATTTCATATGTGGATGACCTTTGCGGTGATCGCATGCACGATTGTCGCCTATGGTGCTGAAAAGTGGTCGATCGAAGGGGTGTCGCTGGCAGCGCTTGTCATTTTGTTGGCAATCTTCAGCCTCGTCCCGCAAAACACCGACAATCAGATATCACCAACCGAACTGCTGATGGGCTTTGCTAATCCGGCGCTGATTACCGTATTGGCGCTGTTGGTGATTGGTCAGGCCCTGTTCAATACCGATGCGCTTGAGCGGCCTGCTGAAATGCTGTCGAATTTTGGTGGCAGCAGTGCACGACGCACCATATTGGTATTGTTGGTAACCGCTGGAGTTACCAGCGCCTTTCTCAACAACACCCCGGTTGTGGTGATGTTCATCCCGATCATTGTGGCGATTGCCGCCCAACGGAATTTTTCCGCAGCAGCGGCACTGATGCCGCTTTCCTATGTCGGTATTCTGGGCGGTATGACCACATTGATCGGATCATCAACCAACCTGCTCGTTGCAGGTGTTGCCCAACGCTATGGATTTGAACTTGGGTTTTTCGATTTTTCCATTCCCGGCCTTGTTCTGGCAAGCGTTGGGTTGGCTTACGTGGTGTTGGTCATGCCTGCACTGCTTGGTAATCGATCGGCAGCAGACCCAAAAAACCGCACCGCGACCGGGCGGCAATTTGTAGCGCAAATTCATGTGGTGAAAGACCACCCGTTGGCTGGGGTGGAATCGGTTTCAGGATTGTTTCCGGCCCTGACCGACATCACGGTACGGTCGATTCAACGCAATGGCGAGCAAATATTGCCACCTTTTGAAGACACGACTTTAAGGCCCGGAGACATCGTCATTGTAGCGGCCACCCGCAGGGCGTTGACCAAAGCATTGTCGGATGGCGCCGCCAGTCTGCCCAAAATGGCCAGCGAAGACCTTGATCCAACCCGTCCAACCGACACTTTGTCAAAGGTGACCGAAAGTTTCATGATTGCAGAAGCCGTGATAGCCCCCGGCTCCCGCTATGCAGGACGGACCATTGAAGCATCCAGAATTCGGGCAACATACGGGACCATGGTTCTCGGCCTGCAACGGCGCAGTGGCATGGCGCGCGGCCTGGTGCGGGCCATCCGGCTAGAGCCCGGCGACACGCTTCTGATCGGCGGCCTGCCTGAAGATATCGAACGATTGCGCGCCAGCCGCGAATTGCTGCTGCTTGAACATTCCGCCGGTGAAGTGCCGTTGCGGGCCTATGCACCCCGCGCCATCGGTATTTTTGGACTGGTGGTTCTGGCCGCGTCATTCTCTATCCTGCCAATTGTTGTGGCTTCACTGATGGGCGCCTATGCAGTGATAGCCAGCGGGTGTCTGTCAATCCGACAGGCGGCCCGCAGCTTTGACCGGCAAATTTACATGATGGTGGGCGCATCGCTTGCCGCCGCACTGGCGCTTGAGCGGACCGGTGGTGCCGCGTTTATTGCCTCTGGGGTCGTTGGCCTGCTGGAAGGCCAAACCCCGGCAATGGTTCTGTCAGCGCTGTTCATCGTCACTGCCCTGCTGACCAATGTTTTGTCGAACAATGCAACAGCGGTTTTGTTCACACCGATCGCAATTGGCATTGCGCAAAGGCTGAACGTGCCTTTGGAGCCGTTTGTTATTTGCATCATATTCGCCGCCAATTGTTCGTTTGCCACACCAGTCGGCTATCAAACCAACCTGCTGGTGCTCGGTCCGGGGCGATATCGTTTCAGCGACTATCTGCGCAGCGGAATTCCGTTAATCATAGTTTTATGGATTACGTTTTCATTCTTCGCTCCTTTCTATTATAATCTTTGAATGACTGCCCACTCGCTCGATACGCCCCAATTCTACCTGACGGCACCGGCGCCATGCCCCTATCTGCCTGATCGTATGGAACGCAAAGTGTTCACCCATCTGGTTGGTGAAAGGGCTCGTATTGTGCATGACGAACTGTCTCAAGGTGGTTTTCGTCGCAGCCAGAATATCGCCTATCGCCCGGCCTGCGAGCATTGCCGGGCCTGTCAGGCTACCCGTGTTTTGGCCCAGAAATTTAGCCCTTCCCGCTCGATGCGAAAGATCAACAACAAAAATTCAGACCTCATCGGATATGAAACCAATAACGGACCAACGTCAGAACAATATTCGCTGTTTCGACGATACGTTGATTCCCGCCATGGCGATGGCGGGATGGCGGGCATGACTGTGTTGGACTACGCCATGATGGTGGAAGACAGCCACGTCAATTCGCGGATAATTGAATATCGCGAGCGCGGACCAGATAGTTCAATTACCGGAAAAGGGGTTGGCGAGTTGGTCGCTGCCGTGCTGTTCGACCGGCTCAGTGATGGTCATTCCATGGTGTACAGTTTTTTCGACCCCAACCGACAAAAACGCAGTCTCGGCACCTATTTGATCCTCGATCACATCGCCCGGGCTCGTCAGGAAGGGTTGAAATACTGCCATCTGGGTTACTGGGTGAGTGGTTCGTCGAAAATGGAGTATAAGTCCCGCTTCATGCCACAGGAACGGCTACAGCCCGGCGGATGGACCGAATTTCGCGTCTAGCCTGCAATAATACCGTCAGCGCCTGTTATATTGGCGTTACTGGCCGGCGAAGAAAAACGCTGGATGCAGCGACTACTTCGCTCTAAGGAGAGGATTGCACTCCTTCTTTGACATTTGCACTTCATCCACATCATGGCTTCGCAACTCGTACATCAACCCAGCACAGGACTGAGCTTGGCCTTTATCGGCGGGTTTGCGCTTTCTATTGATATTCCACTGATCCGATTAGCGGGAAGTGATCCCTACGTGGTGATGGGCGCGCGTGGCCTGGGAATTGCGCTGGTTTTGGCATTGTATTGGCGGTTTTTCGCCCGACGGACCAACATGCCGCGCGAACTGTTTGCCGACCGGGATTTTATCATCGTGGGAGCCGTATCTGGCCTGAACAACATTTTCTTTTCGCTGGCCGTGTTTAATACATCAACAGCCAATGTGGTGTTCATATTGGCCTTCAATGCCATGCTTGCGGCGTTGTTGTCCTGGCCATTGACCCGCGAGCGCCCGACAACGGCAACGTGGATGGCCATCATTGCAACTCTGGTCGGGGTTGGAATTATCGTTGTTGATGGATTTGGTACCGGCAATCTGGTTGGTGATATTTGTGCACTTATCTGTGCAGCCCTGTTGGCCTTGTCGCTGACACTGGCCCGCCGGTCCGGCAAAGACCTTTCACTGGCTCCTGGCTTTGGCGGTGTGGTGGCTGCCGCATTTGCATTGCCAATGGTCCTTTGGACCGGAACCATGCCCGAGGCTCCGCTTTGGCTGCTCGCAGATGTAATCATTCTGGTACCGCTGGCCGGCATTACACTGTGGCTGGCTCCCAGATATATTCCAGCGCCTCAGGTCGCCCTGTTTTATTTGCTGGAAACCGTGCTCGCACCGCTTTGGGTGTGGATGGTGTTCGCCGAAGTGCCGGGCAAAAATGTGTTTATCGGCGGGGCACTTGTCATTGCGGCCATTGCGGGACACGCTGGATGGGAACTTTATATCAGACGCAATTCGCGTCTTCGTGTCCCGGCCAGCGTATAGACGGTTGCATCAGGCTATTTGCTTGCGTTAGGACTTGGCCGCTAAAACCGACAATCGACGTGACAATAAAGGCGAGGTCAGAGCCATGAAATGTGTGTTTATGCAATTGCGCTGCAAGCCAGGCAAAACCTACGAGGTTGCGGACAAAATCTATGAACGTGAAATCGTCTCTGAACTCTATTCAACCAGCGGGGAATTTGACCTGCTGGCCAAGATCTACATCGATGAAAACGAAGATATCGGCAAATTTGTCAACGAAAAGATTCTCAATATTGACGGCATCGTACACAGTCTGACCACGCTGACCTTCAAAGCTTTCTGATTCGAATCCGGTGTTGTAAAGCACCTATTCCGCCTGAAATGAATTTTCTGTTGTGGCTGGGACAAGTGTCGATCCGGGGCAAATGGTTCGATGGGAAACTTCGACGAAGCATTTGATAATAAGGCGGTTCCTGCGATGCCTAGATTATTTGAGTCAAGTTATGCACCGCCGCATTAAAAAAGTGATCACGATATTTGCTTCAAAATCTTGACATCCGGGCATTTGAGTCCCATCCTTTAGCTATCGCAGAGCCAAATATGCTCATTAAATCAGTGAATTAGTGAGATGTGTGGACTTTATCCGGATGACTTTTGAGGTTGTGTCCGACACGACCACTTTAAGCAAAACCGGCCTTGATGCGGTAGATCGGAGGCGGAATGAAACCACCAAAACAGCGTTCTGGCCCAACCCGAAGGGGCGGCCGCGGACGGTGACTTCGTCGGTGCTAAAATCCATGTACCGCCAGACCAAAGCCCCAGTAGGCAAACCCCCGAAAGGCTGAGGTCAGGAGCATTGCCCGGAACTCAATCTACATAGTCATAAATTACAAGTTGGAGCAGTGACTTCAGCTACAATTTTGGTCGGAACTCCGACCACTACATTCCACCCCGTCGGCGCAAGTGTTCAAAGCGCGACGGGGTTTTTCATTGCCAGTTCGATATCTGACCTCTCAAGGGCCTCAATCACCGTTCAACGCAAGTCGAGAATTTGAGATTCATGGGTGCGTCGGTTCGCGCCGTCAGCCGAACTTGCCGTTGCGCGGAAATCCTTTGGGAACCATGCGCCCGGCCTGCGCACGCTCGCCGACGAATTCCTTCAACTCATCGAGAGACCGGGTATGGGTTCGTGCAGCGCTATCGGTCCAGCTCAGGCCTTCTGCAGCGACAAATGTCTTGGCGTCCTGGATGCCACCATCTTTGTATTTTTGCAGGCGAACACCCTTGCCACGGGTCATTTCCGGCACCTGATCCAGTGGGAAAATCAGCATTTTGCGATTTTCACCGACCACCGCAATCTGATCGGGGGCCCCCTCGCCTTCCACAACTTCGGCACAGACTTTGGCTTCCACCGGCATGGCCACATTCAGCACTTGCTTGCCTTTGCGCGTGTTTGCAATCACATCTGACTCAGCCACAACAAAACCGTTGCCGAGCGTTGATACAACAAGCCGTCGACGCCCTGGCTTGTGAACGAAAATATCAAGAATGTCCGCGTCATTGTCCATATCGACCATAATTCGAACAGGTTCCCCGTGGCCGCGCCCACCGGGCAGTTTATCACCGGTCAGCGTGTAGAACTTGCCGCCTGTGGTGAACATCAGGAATTTATCTGTAGTTTCCGCGTGAAATGCGGTCTTCAGCCGGTCCCCTTCCTTGAATGTCAGTGCCCCAAAATCGGCGGCATGTCCGCGCAGCGCTCTGATCCAGCCTTTTTGCGAAACAACTACCGTGATTGGCTCTTTTTCAATCATCGCCGCCGCAACAGCTTCCAGATCGATTTCAACGGCTTCTTCAAAGCTGGACCGTCTGGCTCCAAGTTCGGTATCTTTTCCAAACTTCTTGCGGGTGTTTCCGATTTCCCAGGCAACGGTTTTCCATTGCGCCTCTTCGCTGGCCAACAGCGCTTCAATACCGGCTTTTTCCTCTGACAGATTGTCATGTTCGGTGCGGATTTCGACTTCTTCCAGCTTATGCAAGCGACGCAGGCGCAAGTTCAAAATGGCTTCAGCCTGGACATCTGTAATCTTGAAGCGGGCAATCAGCGATTCTTTGGGGTGATCCTCAAAACGGATAATCCGGATCACTTCATCGATGTTGAGATAGGCGACCAGATAACCGCCAAGAATTTCCAATCGCTTGTCAATTTGCCCCAACCGGTAGCGAGAACGGCGCAACAACACGTCTTTGCGATGGTCAAGCCATTCGCGCAGCACATCGCGGATCGACATGACCCGGGGAACTTTGCCCCCCGACAATACGTTCATGTTGAGTGGAAACCGGGTCTCCAGGTCAGTTAGTTTAAACAACTGTTCCATCAGCAAAGTGGGGTCAACCGAGCGCGATTTCGGCGTCAGCACAATACGAATGTCTTCGGCGCTTTCGTCATTAATGTCGTCGAGCAAGGGCAGTTTCTTGGCCAGCAACAGTTCGGCGGTTTTTTCGATCAGCTTCGACTTTTGAACCTGATAGGGAATCTCGGTGACAACGATTTGCCAGGTGCCCCGCCCGGTGTCTTCTTTTTCCCAGCGCGCGCGAGTCCGAAATCCACCCTTGCCGGTTTTGTAGGCTTCCAGAATATTTTCTTTTGGCTCGACAATGACGCCACCAGTGGGGAAATCCGGGCCAGGTACAAATTCAAGAAGTTTTTCAAATCCGGCATTGGGGAATTTGATCAGATGCAGGGCTGCATTACACAATTCTTCCAGATTGTGAGGCGGTATGTTGGTCGCCATGCCGACCGCGATCCCGGCTGAGCCGTTGGCCAGCAAATTGGGAAAGGCGCCGGGCAGAACGACCGGTTCTTCGTCAGCCTCATCATAGTTGGGGCGAAAATCTACGGCGTCTTCGGTAATACCATCAAGCAGCGCTGTGGCGACTTCCGTCATCCTCGCCTCGGTATAGCGCATGGCAGCAGGATTATCGCCGTCGATATTGCCGAAATTGCCCTGGCCGTCGACCAAGGGATAGCGTTGCGCAAAACTCTGACTGAGCCGCACCAGTGCGTCATAAACAGACTGGTCCCCATGTGGGTGATATTTACCAATAACATCACCGACAATGCGGGCACATTTTTTGAAGGCCGTGTCAGGATTGAGACGCAGTTCACGCATCGCATGCAAAATGCGTCGATGGACCGGTTTCAGCCCGTCCCGCACATCTGGCAATGCCCGCCCCATAATCGTCGACAGGGCATAGGCAAGATAGCGCTCTTCCAGAGCCGATGACAGGTCGATGGCTTCAATGCCATCATCCCTTCCGTCACCACCACCACGGTCATCACCGCTGCCATTGCCGCCGCCGTTCGAATCAGATGGTGGTGGTGCTAAGTTTCCCATAGGCTGCCGATAGCGAATTTGAGTGAATGCGACAAGAACCAGCTAACTATTTAACGCTTATTGCCCGGTGATCTTGTGCGCTTCCTCACTTTCGTTAGGATTGTCCTGCAGTAATATTAATCCCCAAGCCCCGATTCCAGGATTTTTGACCATGTATATTCGCACCGCCACACTGACCGCATCGCTGCTTCTTGGCAGCACCCAGCTATATGCCGCAGAAGGAAAACAATTGCTCGATCAACTTGTGGCCCTGGCCGGTGTTGAGGGAACAAAAATTACCTGGGGCACAATCACCGAGCAGGACACCAGTTCCTTCACACTTATGGACGTCAATGTCGAATACGACGCGGGCAAGGTAACGACAATCAAAACCATTTCTGTTCGCAATCTACAGGACGTCAACGGACGCCTGACCTACGATACAATCTCCATGGTTGATATTCAGGGTAAGACGAAAAACGAAGGCAATGTCGCCATTGCGGCTGTAGGTTCGTCAGATGGAGACTGGCCCAGCGGCATCTGGGAAGACGGGTTGACGGCGGAAGAAAAACGGCAACGGATTCGTTTTGGCAACTTCTCTGTGAACGGAATTGCATTAACCGACGATAAGGTGAGATTTACACTCGATTCCATTGTGATGACAAATGCTGATATGCCATTGGACTATCGCTATGTTCCTGAACAGATGGACGAGGCGGCAGGAGAAGCTGCAGCACCGCTAACATTCGACCAGTTCACAATTGCCGGACTGAGTGGCACGGGACAAGTTGACTCCGGGCAGAATGTTAAATTTGGAATGGATTCCCTCAGCCTCGCCAAAGTCAACTTTCCAAGTACAATCAATGCCACGGTATTTGACTGGATGAAAATTTATTCGGCCATGTCGATAAACGGCATTCAAGCTTCGCTTGAGGATCAGGAAGTATTCAGGCTTGATAATATTGTCGGCACGATCTCTCCGCCAGATGCTGAGGGAACGATCGAGTCCAAATCGGATATGACCGGCCTGTACATCAATTTGAAAGCCATCCCTGATCCCAGTGCCCAGGTTGTATTTTCTGAAATGGGTTACGACAAGGTTGAAGGCTCAATGACCGGCGTGGGTACCTATAATCCCACCACAGGCCGCGCTGCGGTCTATGACACGTCTATCAAGCTGCAGGAAATGTTCAATCTGTATATCGATTACGCTATTTCTGGATATACCGCTGAAGTCGCACAGAAATTCGCCCAAGCGCAGATGGAAATTGCAAGCGGTAAGAACCAGATGGAAGTATTTGGACCGATGCTTGCTGAATTGAGCGGTGTCAAATTGGAATCTTTTGGCATTGAACTGGAGGACAGGTCGCTAACCGGCAAAATCCTCGATTTCCAGGCCAAGCAGATGGGAACCACCGGCGACCAGCTGGCCGCTGGCGCACCGATGATGATTGGCATGGGTATGGGTGGACTAAACATGCCGGGTCTGACCGAAATGGTGACTTCTGCCATTGGTAAGTTTTTGACAGAAAAAGGGTCACTCAGCGTGCGCGCCGAGCCTGCAGAACCGGTTTCCATCGTCAATGTCGTGATGGCCAGTCAGAGCGACCCGACTCAGATTCCCAACATGATCAATCTTCAAGTTACCGCCCGCTAACCCGCAATTTGGATAGGGATATGGCTCAACAATCTCCTGCGGCGGCAATGGCAGTAGACAGTCCATTCGGGCCGCTGAGCGTTTGCGAGGCAGACGGGGCTATTGTGGCAATTGACTGGCGGGCACCCGAACGGTCTCGGGAGACCGCTACATTGCGACGGGCTGCCGAGCAACTGGCCGCCTATTTTGCCAAGGAACTGCAGGAATTTGACCTGCCACTGAGGCCGAAAGGTGATGAATTCCAGCAGTCAGTCTGCCAGGCCATGTTGGCCATTCCCTATGGAGCAACAACCACCTATGGCGAAATTGCTGCCAAACTGGACACCTATGGGCAGCCTGTAGGCAATGCCTGTGGTGCCAATTCGATCCCCATCATCATCCCCTGCCACCGGGTTCTGGCAGCCAATGGATTGGGTGGATATTCGGGCGAAGGCGGGGTTGAGCGAAAAATAGAACTGCTCAAACTGGAAGACGGATTTCCCTATCTTCTTTAATCTAGTTGGTGCAGTGAGCTAATTGCTGAACAGGGTCGACCACATAGCAATACCGACAACCAGCAGCATTGCCGCCGCCATGCCCATATTTATCATGCGTTGAGTACTGTGTGCCAGCGTCAGTCGATTAATTGTGACACCAGCCGCCATCCATAAAATGTGGATGGGTATCCAGATCGCATTCAGGATCAGCAGTTTGATGATCACTTCCACCAACAGGCTGTCGGGCCAGATTGAGAAATTGGAAAAGACAAAGGTGCCAACCACATAGGCTTTGGGGTTGATTATCTGAAGTGCAATGCCTCCCCAAAATCCAGGTGGTCTGGTCGATTGAATAAATGCAATTTTCGACCCGGCAAAGGCAATTTTTGCCGCCATGTAGAGCAGGTATGCGGTTGACAAAAATGTAAAAACCAGACGGATGCGCTCATCAGCTAAAAACAGCGCCGCCAAGCCCGTAGCCGCAGCCAGCAGCACCGCGTTGGAACCAAAGAACAAGCCGGTTCCATAGGCCCAGCCGGCACGATATCCATAGGCCGAGCCAACCCCAGCAAGAGACAAAACACCCGGCCCCGGTGTGATCAACAAGAAGAAAATTGCGACGGCAAATGTGCTCATCGAAGCTGAGTAACGCAATGACTGATGGCGTCAACTCAAAGGCTGCGAAGCCAAAAACCATGCCTGCTAAATGGGCGCATTGGTAAACCGGTTTATGCGCCGTTGCAGATTGAATCCAGTGCGTCTCTCCCAATAGGCCTCACGGCTTGTTTGGTGGAAGTTCCACGCAACAATGCTCATCCCCAACGTGTCCACGCTGCGACAATTGACCTGCTGGGTCAGTTCGCCTGCATTTTGTCTTTGCAATTGCAAACAATAGGCCTGGTCAGCTTGTTTTCTCGTCCACCGCCCCGGGTAGCCATCGGGGAAAGTCAATTGTGGTGCGCCACGATAGAGTGCGTCGTGCAGCAATGCGGCCATATTGGAGCCAAAGTCGCTGTCAAATGGACGCGAAGACCCGTCCGACACAAATTTCGACAATATTCTGACCCGCCCGAACTGCTGGGTATGAAAATCGATAGGACGGATGGTCTGCAACTGTCCCAAACGATTTTTGACAAATGGTCGCCCAGTGCTCGCCGCCGTCTCCAATTGATCTTCGGTTATGGTAAAACTGCGAAATGGATTATCGGTGTTCGCCTGATTAACACAAGCCGATAAGGCAACGGCGCTGGCGCAAGCCAACGCGGAACCAAATATCCTTGCCAAACGTACCATCGTCAATTGTTCAACCACCCAACTGAACCAGTTGCGGAAATCAAAACGCATTTTTTCGAAATTAGTTCAAGTTTCTCTGGGCAGATTGAGACGCAAATGCAGATCCTTCAACTGCGGCTTGTCGACCTCACCCGGCGCGCCCATCAACAGGTCTTTGGCCTGCTGGTTCATTGGGAACATGGTGATTTCACGCAGGTTCTTGACACCACATAGCAACATCACGATGCGATCCACCCCGGCGGCCATGCCACCATGGGGTGGTGCGCCATATTGAAATGCCCGGTAAAGTCCACCAAACCGCTCTTCAACAACTTCCTGAGACAGGCCGGTAATTTCGAACGCCTTGACCATGGTTTCCGGCAAATGGTTGCGGATGCCACCAGAAGCAATTTCAAAACCGTTACAGACCATATCATATTGCATGGCATCGATGCTGAGCGGATCCTCGTTTTCCAGCGCCTCCATGCCACCCTTGGGCATCGAAAACGGATTGTGGCCAAATTCCACCTTCTTGTTTTCTTCATCCCATTCATAAAACGGGAAATCGACAATCCAGCAAAATTCAAACGCGTCCTGATTGATCAGGTCGTTGTCCTCACCTGCCTTGGTTCTGGCTTCGCCCGCAAATGAAGCAAACTTTGCAGGATCACCCGCGGCAAAGAAGACGGCATCCCCGAGCTCAAGGCCCAGCTGCTTGCGCATGGCTTCAGTTCGTTCCTCACCGATATTTTTGGCGATCGGGCCGGCGGCGTCGAATTTGCCTTCAAGTTCGCGCCAGAAAATATACCCCATGCCGGGCTGCCCCTGTGCCTGAGCCCAGGAATTCATGCGGTCACACGACTTGCGGCTGCCGGCGCCTTTTGTTGGAATTGCCCAGACTTCAACATTTGGGTCGCTGTCGATCATTCCCGCAAAGACTTTAAATCCGGATCCGCGGAAATGCTCCGTGACATTTTGCATTTCAATCGGGTTGCGCAGATCGGGCTTGTCGGTGCCGTAGCGGCGAATGGCTTCCTTGTAACCAATGCGCGGCCAGTCTTTGGCAACTTTCTTGCCATCAGCAAAAGCTTCAAACACCTCGGTAATCACCGGCTCCATGGTTGTAAGTACGTCTTCCTGCTCAACAAAACTCATCTCCAGGTCGAGCTGATAAAATTCGCCCGGCAGACGGTCGGCCCGTGGGTCTTCATCACGAAAGCATGGAGCAATCTGAAAATAGCGGTCAAATCCGGACATCATGATCAGCTGTTTGTACTGCTGTGGCGCCTGAGGCAGAGCATAGAACTGACCGGGATGAATGCGGCTGGGCACCAAAAAGTCCCGCGCGCCTTCCGGCGAAGAAGCGGTCAGAATAGGCGTTGAAAACTCGTTGAACCCGGCGCTGTTCATCCGCGTGCGCATATCAGCGATGATCGCCATACGTTTCATGATATTGTTGTGCAAAGTCTCGCGACGCAGGTCGAGGAAGCGATATTTCAGGCGAATGTCTTCGGGATAATCCAGTTCCCCAAAGACAGGCAGCGGCAATTCCAGAGCCTTTGACAATACTTCTATCTGGCGGGCATAAACTTCGATCTCACCAGTAGGCAGCTCCGAATTCACCGTGTCCTGCGAACGTGCCTTAACATCGCCATCGAGGCGGATCACCCATTCGGAACGCACGGCTTCGGCGATTGCAAATCCGTCAGAGTCCGGGTCAATGACGATCTGGGTCACGCCATAATGGTCACGCAGATCGATAAACAGGACCCCACCATGGTCACGAACCCGGTGCACCCATCCAGACAAACGAATGGCTTGGCCAACGTCGCTCGAACGAAGATCGGCACAAGAATGGCTACGGTAGCGATGCATGGTGGTTTCCTGCGAAAATTTGGAGTTTGCTGCGCCTGGGAGGCAAGCGCGAAATATTTGCGCGGGTTTGGCCATGGAAGGCCAAGAAAGTCAAGGTTTGAGTGTTCAACTGCAACATTCCATCGGCGGTTGTGAAGGATATGAACCGCTGTCGCCGGGTCTCGCAAGGCAGCCGGTGTTTTGTCAACACACGGCTGGGCAACGCAAATCCGACATTCCAATCTCATGGACGTCGCCTTTAGGACTATCGCTTGGGCCTTAATGAGCAGAGGCATAGGGCAGCACCAAATCTAATTCTAGATCATGTCCGCGATTCGCCCCTTAATACCTTTGCTCATGGCCGCCGGCCTGCTTCTGGCAGGCAATGGCTTGTTCAGTACTCTGATCGCCGTACGTGGTGCTCAGGAGGGAATGGGGGCCGGGCAAATCGGCTGGATGGGCACGACTTATTTTATCGGCTTTCTCATCGGATGCATCACCGTGCCGCGTCTATTGCATGAAGTCGGACATATTCGCACATTTGCAGCGCTCGCCGCCCTCGCCTCCTGCGCAACACTGTTTTTGGTGTTGATCATCGATCCCTATTGCTGGATGGCATCTCGATTGGTGATCGGCGTTTGTTTTTCCGGATTGTTCACCACCATTGAAAGCTGGCTGAACTCCGGCATCTCCAATCAGGATCGCGGCAAGGTGATGGCGTTTTATCGCGTGCTGGACATTGTCGTGGTGGCGGGTGCGCAATTCCTGATGCCGATTTTCGGCACCGATGGCTTCACGATCTTCGGTATCATGACGCTGATGATCTGCCTGTCGCTGGTTCCGGTCGCAATTGGTGACAGATCAAAGCCCAAGGCTCCGGAAGTCGTAAAGTTCGATGTCAGAGCGATCTGGATCATTTCCCCACTCGCCAGTCTGGGTTGCATTGCCATTGGCATGACCAACGCTGCCTTTCGATATGTTGGCCCGCTTTATGCAGAATCCATCGGACTGTCGCTCTCCAGCGTTGCAACCTTCATCAGTCTTGGCGTCATCGGTGGTGCCGTGTTGCAATATCCATTGGGGCTGTTGTTAGACCGATACGATCGGCGCTGGATATTGATTGCCGCCACTTCAGGCGCTGTATTTTCAGGTCTGTTCCTGTCGCTGATCGCCGGAGACAATCTGGCGCTGGTTTATGTGGGAACATTCCTTTTTGGGGCATTTTCGCTGCCTTTATATTCGCTGTCTGCTGCCCACGCCAACGATCGCGCGACCCAGGATCAATACGTGCTGCTGGCGGCCGGACTGATGTTCTTTTATGGCCTCGGCGCGACAGTTGGTCCACCCGCATCATCCCTGATGCTCAACCTGTTTGGCCCCTCGTCACTGTTTACATTCACCAGCATTGTACATGGAAGTCTGGTGATCATGACGTTGTGGCGCATGCGCCAACGCAAGGCCGTGCCGCTCCACAGCCGCGGGCCGTTTCGAATGTTGTTACGCACCTCTCCGGTGATGCAACGATTGGTAAGAGCGCGCAGCAAGAAAGATCATTAAAATAGAGGCTGGCTTTGGCGCCAGACCGCGTTTATACCGCGCGCATGAAAATTATTACCGACACTGCTGAACTTGCAGCAACATGTACAGAATTTGCCCGGCACGATTATGTGACCGTTGATACCGAATTCCTGCGCGAAACAACATTCTGGCCTATTTTGTGCCTTATCCAGATCGCCGGCCCCGAAGACGAGTGCATCGTCGACCCGATGGCCGATGGCATTGACCTGAAACCGTTTTTTGACCTGATGGCAGAAGAAAGTGTGGTAAAAGTGTTCCACGCGGCCCGTCAGGATGTGGAGATTGTCCATAATCTCGGCGGCCTGATACCACGTCCATTATTTGACAGTCAGGTTGCTGCGATGGTTTGCGGGTATGGCGATTCAATCGCCTATAACCTGCTGGTATCCAAGATTACTGGTGGCCAGATCGACAAATCATCGCGGTTCACCGACTGGGCACGCCGTCCGTTGACCGAAAAACAACTGAATTACGCGCTGGCTGATGTGACTCACCTTCGCGATGTTTACCAGCATCTCAAACAGAAACTGGAAGAAAAGCAGCGCAGTTTTTGGGTTGATGAGGAAATGAAGGTACTGACCAGCGAAGAGACCTACGACCTGCCGGTTGAGAAGGCCTGGACCCGGTTGAAAATGCGGGTGCGAAAACCACAGGACCTGGCGGTCATGCAGGCAGTTGCCCAGTGGCGGGAGACGGAAGCGCGCGAGCGAAATGTTCCACGCGGGCGGGTGATGAAAGACGACGCGATATACGAGATTGCCCAACAACACCCAGGTGACAAGCAGGCATTGGGTCGACTGCGGGCTGTGCCGAAAGGTTTTGAAGGATCCCGGCATGCGGAAGGTCTGCTGGATGTTGTCGCTACTGCGATGGAAATTCCTGCTGAAAACCTGCCAAAAGTACCGCGACCCAGCCGCTCACCTGAAGGTACCGCAGCGGCTACTGAATTGTTGAAAGTTTTGCTGAAAGTGGTCGCCGAACAAAACGGTGTCGCCGCCAAAATCATCGCAACGACAGATGATCTCGAAAAAATTGCCGCTGACGACGACGCTGATGTTGCTGCCATGCAGGGCTGGCGCCGCGAACTGTTTGGCAATCAGGCGCTGGAACTGAAGCGCGGTGACATTGCGCTGGGATTTGAGAGCAAGAAGATTCAGGTCATTGAGCTGGAGTAATCTCCAGCTCGACAAGGCCCTGATTGTCTCAAGGACATAACGAGAGCCGCCCTAAAAAAGTCGGAACTGCCGCCACAATTCCCCGGTGAATTGTCTCGTCGCGCATTCTTGGCGATCCCATTTTAATATTTAGATTCATATGGCTGCACCGATCTTGGCGGTGGCTTGAGGACGGCTGGCTGAAGCCAGAACGTATATTTGTGCCGTGTTAACCGCCCAACAGCTGCCCTATGATTATTGGCAATTGCTGTTCGACCAGACTTGGCCGGCCGGCTTGGTCAATAAACTCACTGAAAACGGCTTGCCCCCATCCTGACAGAACCATTCGATCCACCAAACACATTTAAGAAGAAACAACTGTAATGACGAAATCAACATTTCTGATGATGTTCCTCATGCTCACCGCATGTTCCACTTCTTACCAGGAGATGGGTTTAACCGGTGGTGTTACTTCCCAGCGCATATACAACAACACCTATCGCATTAAAGCCCGTGGCAATGGCTGGACTGAATATGGCGAAGATTCAGGACTTTGTCCTATTGAAGTCAGCTGAACTCGCACTGGCCAACAACGCCACTCACTTCACACTAGCAGGATCTGCCGACGCTACACGCAGAAGCTACATCACAACTCCAACGACTCATAATACCACTGTAAGCAGTTATGGTCGGCATAGCGGCGCTTATCAACGCAATATCGGTGGCGGCACTTATGACGGCATTTATAGCGGATCGGCTCGCATTAACACCACAACGAACCACGGCAGTATTATCCCGGTTATCAAGCCCGGAATGGATGTTTTCGTTACAATCTTCAAAATCCCCACTAACCGCACACCACGACCCAACATGATAAACGCGCAAGGCATATATAACTCAATTGCTCCAAGGCTAATCAAATAACCTCCTCTAAAATAAAGGAAAATTGAATGGTATGGCCGAATTCATAAAGGGAAAGGAAAAGACAGGCGGACGCATCAAGGGCGACATGAAGGCAATCTACGTAAAAAATGCGACACAGAATTCAGAAGTTAGCGGCGGTGAGTTGGGCGATACGCAAGCGTCGCAAAAACGAACTACAACCAGTAAAAAAATGTAACTACCCAGCTACCCCAACCTGATGCTTTTATAGACGGCCCATCAGACG